>NZ_CM151348.1:0-370000 GCF_056487375.1 Stenotrophomonas sp. 220_Sma
ATGGATGCCTGGTCCCGTAGTCTCGAGCGCCTCGAAGCGGAGTTCCCGCCGGAAGACGTTCATACCTGGTTGAAGCCGCTGCAGGCCGATCTGCGCGTGGACAGCCTGGTGCTGTATGCACCGAATGCCTTCATCGTCGACCAGGTCCGCGAGCTGTACCTGGCCCGGATCCGCGAACTGCTGGCCCATTTCGCCGGTTTCAGCGACGTTTTTCTTGAAATCGGCTCGCGCCCGCGTCCCGTGGAGGCGCAGAACACGCCGGTTTCCACGCCGTCGGCGCATGTGTCCAGCGAACCGCAGGTGCCGTTTGCCGGCAACCTGGACAATCACTACACGTTCGCCAACTTCGTCGAAGGCCGCAGCAACCAGCTGGGCCTGGCCGCCGCCTTCCAGGCAGCGCAGAAGCCGGGCGACCGCGCGCACAACCCGCTGCTGCTGTACGGAGGCACGGGCCTGGGCAAGACCCACCTGATGTTCGCCGCCGGCAATGCCATGCGCCAGGCCAATCCGGGTGCGAAGGTGCTGTACCTGCGTTCGGAACAGTTCTTCAGCGCGATGATCCGGGCTCTGCAGGAAAAGACCATGGATCAGTTCAAGCGCCAGTTCCAGCAGGTGGACGCGCTGCTGATCGATGACATCCAGTTCTTCGCCGGCAAGGACCGCACCCAGGAAGAGTTCTTCCACACCTTCAACGCGTTGTTCGATGGCAAGCAGCAGATCATCCTGACCTGCGACCGCTATCCGCGCGAGGTTGAAGGCCTGGAAGCACGCCTGAAGTCGCGGCTTGCCTGGGGCCTGTCGGTCGCGATCGAACCGCCGGACTTCGAGACCCGCGCTGCGATCGTGCTGGCCAAGGCACGCGAACGCGGTGCAGAGATTCCCGATGATGTTGCGTTCCTGATCGCCAAGAAGATGCGCTCCAACGTGCGCGACCTCGAAGGTGCGCTCAATACCCTGACCGCCCGCGCCAATTTCACCGGCCGCGCGATCACCACCGAATTCGCCCAGGAAACCCTGCGCGACCTGCTGCGCGCCCAGCAGCAGGCGATCAGCATTCCCAACATCCAGAAAACCGTTGCCGACTACTACGGCCTGCAGATCAAGGATCTGCTGTCGAAGCGTCGGACCCGCTCGCTGGCCCGCCCGCGCCAGGTCGCCATGGCCCTGACCAAGGAACTGACCGAGCACAGCCTGCCCGAGATTGGCGATGCCTTTGCCGGTCGCGATCACACCACGGTGCTGCATGCCTGCCGCCAGATCCGGACCCTGATGGAAACCGACGGCAAGCTCCGCGAGGACTGGGACAAGCTGATCCGGAAGCTGAGCGAATGATGCACGGATGCCGATGAGGCGTCATCGCACAAAACGGTGCAGAATCCGGTAGCAAGCGCGGGACACGTTGTGGATAAAAATGGCGTCTGAAATCGCGTCGAATTTATCCACAGCTTTCCCCACCCCCTGGGGGTCGGTAATACAGAGGGTTTCGAGGTCTGAAATTCTTTTATTTACAAAGACTTAGCGTTGTTTTCCAGCGATTCTGTCTCTACCAGCACCACCAAGCTTTTGATTTATTCCACATTTTTTAAAGCATAGGGGCACGGAACCACATGCGTTTCACACTGCAGCGCGAAGCCTTTCTCAAGCCGTTGGCACAGGTCGTCAACGTGGTCGAACGCCGCCAGACCCTTCCGGTTCTGGCCAATTTCCTGGTCCAGGTGCAGAACGGCCAGCTGTCGCTGACCGGTACCGACCTGGAAGTGGAGATGGTGTCGCGGATCGCGGTTGAAGATGCCCAGGACGGCGAAACCACCATCCCCGCCCGCAAACTGTTCGAGATCATCCGCGCCCTGCCCGACGGCAGCCGGATCACGGTCTCGCAGACCGGTGACAAGATCACCGTGCAGGCCGGCCGCAGCCGCTTCACCCTGGCCACCCTGCCCTCCAACGACTTCCCGTCGGTTGACGAAGTGGAAGCCACCGAGCGCGTGGCCATCGGCGAAGCGACCCTGAAGGAACTGATCGAACGCACCGCGTTCGCGATGGCCCAGCAGGACGTGCGCTACTACCTCAACGGTCTGCTGTTCGATCTGCGCGGCGATGCGCTGCGTACCGTCGCCACCGACGGCCACCGCCTGGCGCTGTGTGAAACCGATCTGGCCAAGCCCAGTGGTTCCAAGCGCCAGATCATCGTGCCGCGCAAGGGCGTGACCGAACTGCAGCGCCTGCTGGAGAGCGGCGATCGCGAGATCGAGCTGGAAGTCGGCCGCAGCCACGTCCGCGTCAAGCGCGACGATGTCACCTTCACCTCGAAGCTGATCGACGGCCGTTTCCCGGATTACGAAGCGGTGATTCCGATCGGTGCCGACCGCGAAGTGAAGGTTGATCGCGAAGCACTGCGTGCCTCGCTGCAGCGTGCCGCAATCCTGTCCAACGAGAAGTACCGCGGCATCCGCGTGGAAGTCTCGCCGGGCAACCTGAAGATCAGCGCGCACAACCCGGAACAGGAAGAAGCCCAGGAAGAGATCGAAGCCGACACCAACGTCAGCGATCTGGCCATCGGCTTCAACGTGAACTACCTGCTGGACGCCCTTTCCGCCCTGCGCGACGAGGAAGTCATCATCCAGCTGCGCGACTCCAACTCCTCGGCGCTGGTGCGTGAATCCAGCAGCGAGAAGTCGCGCCATGTGGTGATGCCGCTGCGTCTCTGACAGCAGGCTGTTCCACGTGGAACCGAACGACGCCCGGGATCTTCCCGGGCGTTTTTTTTGCAGGTTCCACGTGGAGCATCGCGATGGCCGGATCTCCAGGTATGGGTGAATGGCTTCCTTGAGATTGCTGGTTGCCGATTGATCCTGGCTGCCCTTCCGATGCAATCGGTGCTGAGCGATTGGAATCCAGGTTGTGAGCTTGGGCGCTGTCCAGCCGCTTTCGATCGAGTATGCCGTTCTGGGTCTTCAGACTGATGCACGTTCCCCGAACTTGCCGGAGGGGTGAAGCAGATCGTGGGTCGCAACGCTGCGGTTGCTTCATCTGCAGACGCCACTGTCCACAGGTCTCGTTGGGGGCGGATCGGGGCCAGCCTAGCTTCTAAATCTGGGTATAAATCTAAAGCATGGTGGTGATGGTAGGCCCAGATTTCGTGGAGAAATGCATTATCTAGTTGATTTTTAAGATATTTATGCACCTGAAACCCCCTGTATAGAGGCCCCTCAGGCTGGGGGGGAACCTGTGGATAGTTTCGCAGGTCGGGCAAAAGGGCTTTTTTATCCACAGTTTGCCCATACCTTGTGTATAAGTCATACAGACCTGCTGTGGACAGCGTGAATCGGCGGGCTCGAATTCCTTGAAATCTGTGGAACCCTCCAGGGCATCGCATCGTAGATTTAAAGAAATCTGCGCGGTGCTCGCGCAAACCACCGTCGGGGCACCTGGCGATGCTCGCGGAATGAGGCTGAAATCGCTGAAATCTGAGGGCCGGTATCCTGTGCCGCCGCTCAGAATTCAAGGATTCCCGGGCGTATCCAGACCCAGGCGAGCCCACGTGAGGGAGCGCCACCACGTGGAACACGCGTAGGGTTGCCAGACGGAAGCTTCAGCACAGTGGCGATGTCTGGGGCGGCACGGCTGGCTTGACCGATGCAGTAAGCTGATGGATTCCCTGCCCCTCTACCGCCTTGTGCGGATGGTCTTTCGCGCCCCATGCAGATCCGCCGCCTCGCCTTGCATCAACTGCGTCGTTTCAGTGCGGTGGACCTGTCGCCCCAGCCGGGATTGAACCTGCTGACCGGCGACAACGGTGCCGGCAAGACCAGCGTGCTCGAAGCCCTGCACTTGATGGCCTATGGCCGCAGCTTCCGTGGCCGGGTGCGCGACGGTCTGGTACGCCAGGGCCAGGAAGCGCTGGAAATCTTCGTGGAATGGGACGAACAGCGTGCCCTTCACCCGCCCCACCGCCGAAAAGCCGGCCTGCGCCACAGTGGTCAGGACTGGAAGGGTCGACTGGACGGCGAGGATGTCGCACAGCTGGGTAATCTCTGCGCAGCGCTGGCCGTGGTGACGTTCGAGCCCGGGAGCCATGCACTGGTCAGTGGTGGTGGTGAACCCCGCCGCCGCTTCCTCGATTGGGGCTTGTTCCACGTGGAACCGGATTTTCTGTCCCTGTGGCGTCGCTATTCCCGGGCGCTGAAGCAGCGCAATGCCCTGCTCAAGCAGGGCGGGCCATCGCGGATGCTCGATACCTGGGATCACGAGCTGGCCGAGGCAGGAGAACCACTGACCAGCCGCCGCCAGCACTACCTGGAGCGTCTGCAGCAGCGCACGGTCGCCTTGGCCGCCAGCCTCGCTCCGCAACTCGGTATCCAGGGATTGGAGCTGAGCCCCGGTTGGCGGCGGCATGAGCTTCCCTTGGCCGATGCCCTGCTTCTGGCCCGGGAACGTGACCGGCAGGCCGGGTATACCTCGGTGGGCCCGCACCGCGCGGACTGGAGTGTGGATTTCCACAGCATTCCAGGTCGTGATGCGCTGTCCCGCGGCCAGGCCAAGCTGACGGCGTTGGCGTGCCTGTTGGCACAGGCGGAGGACTATGCGGAACAGTGCGGCGAATGGCCGGTGATCGCATTGGACGATCTGGCCTCGGAGCTGGATCGCACCCATCAGGCGCGGGTACTGGAGCGCCTGCTCAATGGGCCGGCACAGATCTTCATCACCGCCACCGAAACCCCGGCGGCGCTGCAGGAACTGACCCACATCGCCCGGTTCCACGTGGAACATGCACAGATCGTGGCTGTGCCATAGTGGGCACACCAGGGCCGCTCGACCCCGGCTGGTATAATTCGGGTTGGAATCCTTTCATTCTCGGCGCATCGCCCCAAGCGGTGCCCGACCTGCGGAGCCTACGGCAAGCGCAATGAGCGACGAACAGAACACCCCGGCAAACAACGGCAATTACGACGCCAACAGCATTACCGCCCTGGAAGGCCTGGAGGCTGTCCGCAAGCGTCCCGGCATGTACATCGGCGACGTGCATGACGGCACCGGTCTGCACCACATGGTGTTCGAGGTCGTCGACAACTCGATCGACGAAGCGTTGGCCGGCCACGCCGACCACGTTGCAGTGACGATCCACGCCGACGGCTCGGTCTCGGTGTCCGACAACGGCCGTGGTATTCCGACCGGCAAGCACGAGCAGATGAGCGCCAAGCTCGGTCGCGAAGTGTCTGCGGCCGAAGTGGTCATGACCGTCCTGCACGCAGGCGGCAAGTTCGACGACAACAGCTACAAGGTTTCGGGCGGCCTGCACGGCGTCGGCGTCAGCGTGGTCAACGCGCTGTCGCAGAAGCTGCTGGTGGACGTGTTCCAGAATGGCTCCCACTACCAGCAGGAATTCAGCAACGGCGCAGCCGTGACTGCGCTGGCCAAGCTGGAAGCCACCACCAAGCGCGGTACCACCGTGCGCTTCTGGCCGTCGACCGTCGCCTTCCACGACAACGTGGAATTCCACTACGACATCCTGGCCCGCCGCCTGCGCGAGCTGTCGTTCCTGAACTCCGGCGTCAAGATCGTCCTTGCCGACGAGCGTGGCGATGGCCGTCGCGATGACTTCCACTACGAAGGCGGCATCCGCAGCTTCGTGGAGCATCTGGCCCAGCTGAAGACCCCGCTGCACCCGAACGTCATTTCAGTCACCGGCGAGCACAACGGCATCGTCGTCGACGTGGCGCTGCAGTGGACCGACTCCTACCAGGAGACGATGTACTGCTTCACCAACAACATTCCGCAGAAGGACGGCGGTACCCACCTGGCCGGTTTCCGCGGTGCGCTGACCCGTGTGCTCAACAACTACATCGAGCAGAACGGCATCGCCAAGCAGGCCAAGATCAACCTGACCGGCGATGACATGCGCGAAGGCATGATCGCAGTGCTGTCGGTGAAGGTGCCGGACCCGAGCTTCTCCAGCCAGACCAAGGAAAAGCTGGTCAGCTCCGACGTGCGCCCGGCGGTGGAAAACGCCTTCGGTGCGCGCCTGGAAGAGTTCCTGCAGGAAAACCCGAACGAAGCCAAGGCGATCGCCGGCAAGATCGTCGATGCCGCACGTGCACGTGAAGCCGCGCGCAAGGCCCGCGACCTGACCCGCCGCAAGGGCGCGCTGGACATCGCGGGCCTGCCGGGCAAGCTGGCCGACTGCCAGGAAAAGGATCCGGCGCTGTCCGAACTGTTCATCGTCGAGGGTGACTCGGCAGGTGGTTCGGCCAAGCAGGGCCGCAACCGCAAGAACCAGGCGGTGCTGCCGCTGCGCGGCAAGATCCTCAACGTGGAACGCGCGCGTTTCGATCGCATGCTGTCCTCCGACCAGGTGGGTACGCTGATCACCGCGCTGGGCACCGGCATCGGCCGTGACGAGTACAACCCGGACAAGCTGCGTTACCACAAGATCATCATCATGACCGACGCCGACGTCGACGGCGCCCACATCCGCACCCTGCTGCTGACGTTCTTCTACCGTCAGATGCCGGAGCTGATCGAGCGCGGTTACGTCTACATCGGCCTGCCGCCGCTGTACAAGATCAAGCAGGGCAAGCAGGAGCTGTACCTGAAGGACGACCCGGCGCTGGACAGCTACCTGGCCAGCAGCGCAGTGGAAAATGCTGCACTGGTGCCGGCCACCGGCGAGCCCGGCATCGAAGGCCTGGCGCTGGAGAAGCTGCTGCTGGCCTACGCGGCGGCGCTGGATTCGATCGAGCGCAACGCACACCGCTACGACCGCAATCTGCTTGAAGCGCTGGTCGACTTCGTCCCGATGGACCTGGAAAGCCTGCGCGCTGCCGGCGAAGGCGAGGGCCTGGATGCACTGGCCAAGCGCCTCAACCAGGGCAGCCTGGGCAGCCCGCGCTTCAGCCTGGAGCTGCAGGAAGCCAACGATGAGCGCCCGGCCGCTGTGCTGGTGACCCGTCGCCACATGGGCGAACAGCACATCCAGGTGCTGCCGATGTCGGCCTTCGAAAGCGGCGAACTGCGCGCGATCCACCAGGCATCGAAGCTGCTGCACGGTCTGGTCCGCGAAGGCGCGACCATTTCCCGCGGTGCCAAGTCGATCGAAGTCGACAGCTTTGCCAAGGCACAGAACTGGCTGCTCGAGGAGGCCAAGCGCGGCCGCCAGATCCAGCGATTCAAGGGTCTGGGTGAAATGAATCCGGAGCAGTTGTGGGACACCACGGTGAATCCGGAAACCCGTCGACTGCTGCAGGTGCGCATCGAAGATGCTGTCGCTGCCGACCAGATTTTCAGCACGCTGATGGGCGATGTCGTCGAACCGCGTCGCGACTTCATCGAAGACAACGCGCTGAAGGTCGCAAACCTGGATATCTGACACAATCGGGACACGGCCGGTGCGCGGGGAGGCGCGCCGGCCTTCGACTCTTGAACGCAGGTACCTGATGTCCGCATCCGCCCCGGTTTCCGCTCCGCCCCCGGTTCCGCCGGCTTCTGCCGCGCCGCGTGCCGTTTCGCCGTTGGCGGGGTTTTTCATCGACCTGGGTATCGCCGCTGTCACCCTGTTCGGCCTGAGCCTGATCAGCGGCCTGCTATGGGGCCTGTACCGTGGCGTGGTGGTCGGTTACGCGAACGCGCAGGCCGGCGCTGGTGCCCCCGACGCCAGTTCGGTAGCGGCGTCACTGGGCCAGCCGGGCGCGCTTGCGCAGATTCTCATGGCGCTGTTTGCCACCGGCGGCGCCGCGCTGCTGCTGTACTTCTGGCGACGGCCGGCCAATGCCGCCGAGCGCCACGCGTCGCGCCAGGCGCTGCGCCGTCCCTCCACCTGGGGCTGGACCCTGCTGGTGGCGACCCTGATCGTGCTCGGCAGCAATGGCATCGCCTTCCTGGCCAAGCAGTTCGGCATCGAGCCGGTTCCCACCAATCTGGCGCTGATGCAGAGTGCGATCGCGCGCTTCCCGTTGTTCCTGGTGCTGTTCGCGGTGGTACTGGCACCGGCCTACGAGGAGCTGCTGTTCCGCCGCGTGCTGTTTGGCCGCCTGTGGAAGGCCGGACGCCCGTGGCTGGGCGTGGTACTGAGCAGCCTTGCTTTCGCCCTGATCCATGAAATCCCTGGCACCAGTGCCAACGGCCCGGCCGAGATCGCGCAGCTGTGGCTGGTCTATGGCGGCATGGGGGCCGCGTTCTGCTGGTTGTACCAGCGCACCGGCACGCTCTGGGCCGCGATCACCGCGCACGCGCTGAACAACGGCGTGGCGCTTGCCGCGCTTGTGTTCTTCGGGGCAACGTAACGCCGTGTCCGCTTGACGAAAGATTAAGCCGCTACGCTACACACTGCGCATATGAACACGGGGGTGGATCCATGAAACAACTGCTGCTGGCCCTTGTCATCACCACCCTGGTCAGCGCCTGCGCGACCACGACCTCTCCTACCGGCCGTCGGCAGATGGTGGGCGGGGTGTCACAGGCGCAGCTGGACCAGCTCGGCGCACAGGCGTTCGCCGAAACCAAGCAGAAGGAAAAGATCAGCACCGACGGCCGCCAGAACGGTTACGTGCAGTGCGTGGTCAACGCCCTGGTCGCGCAGCTGCCGCCTCAATACCGTGGCGTACGGTGGGAGACGGCCGTGTTCGTCGACAAGGAGCCCAACGCCTTCGCCCTGCCCGGCGGCAAGGTCGGCGTGAACACCGGCATCTTCACCGTCGCCAAGAACCAGGATCAGCTGGCTGCCGTAATCGGCCATGAAATCGGCCACGTCATCGCCCGCCACCACGAAGAGCGCATCACCCGGCAGATGGGTGCGCAGACCGGGCTGGCCGTGCTCGGTGCGCTGGCCGGCGCGGCCTACGGAGAAGGCGCTGCCAGCACCGTCAACCAGCTCGGGGGCATGGGCGCGCAGACCGCCTTCCTGCTGCCCGGTTCACGCACCCAGGAAAGCGAGGCCGACGTGATCGGCCAGCGACTGATGGCCCAGGCCGGTTTCAACCCGGCGCAGGCGGTCGACCTGTGGCAGAACATGATGGCCGCCAGTGGCGGCCGCAGCCCGCAATGGCTGTCCACCCACCCCGATCCAGCCAACCGTATCCAGGAACTGCGACGCGATGCACCGGGACTGACGCCGGTCTATCAGCAGGCGCAGGCGGCCGGGCTGCGGCCAAAGTGCGGATGAGTGCGCAGTTCTATGCTGTATTGCAGCACATAAAACGATTTCTCACGCCATCTGTTTCTGATACGTTTGGCGGCTCAGATTTTTCTGACAGTCCGACTTTGCCGCTATCCGGCGGTTCGATCGAGGTGAACGATGATTTTCCGTAACCACAAAGCTGTGCTTTCCGTCCTCGTCGCGACCGCCCTGACCGGCGCCGTGGTCACCGATGCCTTCGCGCAGTCCTCGCGTTCCTCCGAGCGTGGCAACCGCGGCGGCAAGCAGGCCAAGGCCGAAGCGCTGTACCCGAACGCGACCCGCGAGGAGCCGACCGTCAAGGCATCAGCCAAGCTGGGCAGCAAGCTGCAGAAGATGATCGACAGCTACAACAAGGAAAAGTTCCCGGAGACGCGCACGCAGGCCGACGCGATCCTGGCTGACAGCGCCGCGAACGAGTACGACAAGTCGCTGGCCGCGCAGCTGGCCTCGCAGGCCGCCTACCAGACCGACGACACCCCGGCTGCCGTGGCCTACCTGAAGCAGGTCCTGCAGTTCAACGGCCTGGACAACAACGGCCACTTCCAGTCGATGCTGATGCTGGGCCAGCTGCAGCTGCAGGAAGACCAGACCGCCGAAGGCCTGGCGACCCTGGACAAGTACTTCGCCGAGAGCAAGTCGACCAAGCCGGAAGAGCTGATCGCCAAGGGCCAGGCGCTGTACCAGCTGGAGCGCTACCAGGAAGCGATCCCGGTGCTGAAGCAGGCCATCGCCGGCGCCACCGAACCGAAGGACAACTGGAACCAGCTGCTGATGGCGGCCCTCTCCGAAGCCGGCCAGTCCGGTGAAGCGGTGAAGGAAGCCGAGGCGCTGGCCGCCAAGAACCCGAACGACAAGAAGGCCCAGCTGAACCTGGCCAGCATGTACATGCAGGCCGATCAGATGGAGAAGGCTGCCGCGGTGATGGACAAGCTGCGCAGCAGCGGCCAGCTCACCGAAGAGCGCGAGTACAAGCAGCTGTACTCGATCTATGCCAACACCGAACACAAGGAAAAGGACGTCATCGCGGTCATCAACGAAGGGTTGCAGAAGGGCATCCTGAAGCCGGATTACCAGGTCTACCTGGCGCTGGCCCAGTCCTACTACTACTCCGACCAGGTGCCGCAGGCGATCGATGCGTGGCAGAAGGCTGCCCCGCTGTCCAAGGACGGTGAGACCTACCTGAACCTGGCACGCGTCCTGCATGCCGAAGGTCGCATCCCGGAGGCCAAGCAGGCCGCCCAGCAGGCGCTGGCGAAGGGTGTGAAGAATCAGGCTGATGCCAAAAAAATCATCAACCTGAAGTAAGTAGGAATAACGCCTGAATGCCTGCACAGTTGATGCGCAGGCGCTCAGGATTGGTATAAGCTTGGAGGTTCCTGCGGTGTCATGCACCGCTGATCAGGGATTCCGCCCCCGGCATCCCGGCCCCACTATTGAGCTCTTGGCGCATGACGGAACAACTAGTCGTTCACCGGTACGAACAACCCGATGACAAGGGGCTGAGCTGGCCTCGCATCGTCGGCATCGCGTTTGTAATTGCCCTGCATCTGGCCGCGTTCATGATGCTCCTGATCCCCGCCGTGGCTCCCAAGGCCGTGGCTGAGAAGGAGCGCAACGTCATGGTGACGATCGTCGACGCCCCGCCGCCGCCGCCACCGCCGCCGCCGCCGCCGCCGACGGATACTCCGCCGCCGCCGGTGAAGAACCTGTCGCCGCCGAAGCCGTCGCCGGTCCCGCCGCCGCCGCAGGCGCCGGTCGTGGACGTGCCGGAACCGCGCCCGAGCGATATCGTCACCCCGCCGTCGCCTCCGTCGCCGCCGGCTCCGCCGACCTCGATCGAGGCCAGCGTGGACATCTCGTCGAAGGCCATGAACCCGCCGCGCTACCCGCCGGCAGCCTTCCGCGCGGGTATCCAGGGCGAAGTGATCCTGATCATTGATGTCGATGCCAGCGGCAACGTCACCAATGTCACGGTGGAAAAGTCCAGCCGTAACCGCGACCTGGACCGTGCTGCGATGGAAGCAGCTCGCAAGTGGCGCTTCAACGCCGCTGAATCTGGCGGTAAGAAGGCGGCAGGTCGCGTTCGCGTCCCGGTCAACTTTGCGCTGAACTGATGCGTCCGGGTGGCCGCCTGGCCACCCCCGCTCCCAGTTCGATTGTTTAGCTTAGCTACACCCTTTATCACCACACACAACAAAGGTAAGCGTCATGCTGCAGGAAATTTTCATCGCCGCTGCTGCCGGGGGCAATCCGTCCAACGCCCTGTCGCAGATGGGCTTCGAGCACCTGATCCACGAAATGACCACCAAGCCGGGTGATTTCGCGGTTTCCTGGGTCGTGCTGCTGACCCTGGTCGTCATGTCGGCCATGTCCTGGTACTGGACCGTCATCAACATCTTCCGCGCCACCCGCCTGAAGAGCGCCGCTGATCGCGTCGTCAGCCTGTTCTGGGATACCCCGAACGCGCAGGACGCCATCCGTGCGATGGAAGAACAGCCGGCTTCCGAGCCGTTCTCCAAGATCGCCCTGGACGCTGCCCAGGCGGCTGCCCACCACCAGCGCGCTGAAGGCGGCGCCACCGGCGGCGTGGGTGAGAACCTGAGCCGTTCGGAGTTCGTCGACCGCGCTCTGCGTCAGGCCGTGACCCGCGAAAGCAACAAGCTGCAGTCGGGCATGACCCTGCTGGCCACCGTCGGCGCGACCGCTCCGTTCGTCGGTCTGCTGGGTACCGTGTGGGGCATCTACGGCGCGCTGATCAAGATCGGTGCCACCGGCTCCGCTTCGATCGACGCCGTTGCCGGCCCGGTGGGTGAAGCGCTGATCATGACCGCGATCGGTCTGTTCGTCGCGATCCCGGCCGTGTTCGCCTTCAACTTCTTCAGCAAGATCAACAGCGCGACCATCAGCAAGTTCGATACCTTCGCGCACGACCTGCACGACTTCTTCGCCACCGGTTCGCGCGTCCGCTAATTGCGACGCGCTGTACCCAGCGAGAACGTAGTCAACACGATCTAGACGGAGCCCGTTATGGCTTTCAGTAGTGGTAACAGCGGCGGCCCCATGGCCGACATCAACGTTACGCCCCTCGTGGACGTGATGCTGGTGCTGCTGATCATCTTCATCATCACGGCGCCCCTGATGTCCCACAAGGTCAAGGTGGATCTGCCGGAGGCCAACCTGGTCCAGAAGCCGGACGACACCAACGACCGCAAGGGCCCCATCACCCTGGCAGTCAAGGAAGATGGCTCGATCTACTGGAACGACGAAGAAATCAACAAGCAGACTCTCGAGTCGCGCTTGGCGACCGCCGCCCAGCAGACCCCGCAGCCGCCGTTGAACCTGCGTGGTGACCGCACCACCAAGATGCGTGTCATCAACGAGATGACCAAGATCGCGCAGGAACAGGGCATGCTGGACGTCGGCTTCGTCGCGACCAAAGAGAAGGGGCAGTAAGCCATGGCATTCAGTAGTGGTGGTGGCAAAGGCCCCATGGCAGACATCAACGTCACGCCCCTCGTGGACGTGATGCTGGTTCTGCTGATCATCTTCATCGTGACCGCGCCGATCATGACGTACCCGATCGCCGTGGACCTGCCGCAGCGCGTGCTCAACCCACCGCCGCAGCTGGTCGAACCGCCGCCGCCGATCGAACTCAAGATCGACGCCAGCAACCAGGTCTCGTGGAACAACAGCCCGATCAATGCGAGCGAGCTGCAGCAGCGGATGGAGAACGAGGTCCAGAAGGACCCGACCAACCAGCCGGAACTGCGCATCGATGCGAGCCCGGATTCCGAGTACGACGTGATGGCCAAGGTTCTGGCTGCCGCGAAGAACGCTCAGATGAAGAAGATCGGTTTTGTGCAGCAGTAACTGCTACACCGCAATACAACAGTCATGACGCGACTGCAGACGCCCCTGGAAACAGGGGCGTCTTTTTTATGCCTGACGGCCTGGACCGTTATGATCGGCGGATGCTCGCCCTCTTCGACTCCCTGCGCCACTGGCTCGACGGCATCGCCCACCTTGGCACGATCCTGGCGGTCGCCTATCTGCTGTACCTGTTCGCGCTGGCAGGCTGGATCATGCTGCAGAAGCGCGAGCCGGTGGCCACGCTGAGCTGGATCCTGTCGCTTGCGCTGCTGCCCTACCTGGGTCTCTTCATCTACTACCTGCTGGGCCCGCAGAAGGTGAAGCGGCAGCGCCTGCGCCGTGGCCGTGCCCGCTCGGGGATGGAGCACTACAGCGATGTCTGCCCACCCGACGCCGACTGCACCGAGCTGGCCAAGGTCGCACAGGCCACGACCGGGCTCGCGCCGAGCAGCGCCACCGAAGTCACCTGGCTGGTGGATGGCGCGGCAACCTACGCGGCCCTGCTGGACGCCATCGCGCAGGCCCGCGATCACGTGCACCTGGAGTACTACATCTTCAACCCGGACCATGCCGGCACCGCGCTGCGCGACGCCCTGGTCGAGCGCGCCCGCGCGGGTGTGCAGGTGCGCCTGCTGCTCGACGCGGTGGGTTCGTCGGCCCTGCCCCGCCGCTTCCTGCAGCCGCTGCTCGACGCCGGTGGCGAAGCGATCTGGTTCCACCCACGGCAGCTGCTGAAGCCATTCAAGCGCCCGTGGTTGAACCTGCGTACCCACCGCAAGCTGGTGATCGTCGACGGCCGCCTCGCCTTCACCGGCGGCATCAACATCACCGACGACGAGGATGAAAGCCGCAGGGCGGATGCCTACCGCGACCTGCACATGCGCATCCGCGGCCACGTGGTGCGCAGCCTGCAGCTGGTGTTCGCCGAGGACTGGCTCTACGCCAGTGGACAGGATCCCTCGCGCATGGACATCGCGCGTCTGTGGCCAGCTGACATGCCGCTGCGCGGCGATGGTGCGATCAACGCCCAGGTGCTGGTCTCCGGCCCGGACTCGGGCTGGGAAACGATCCATCGCCTGCATGTGGCGGCGATCCAGGAGGCGCACGAGCGCGTCTGGCTGGTCACGCCCTACTTCGTGCCGGGCGAAGCGGCGCGGATGGCACTGACCTCGGCCGCGCTGGGCGGGCTGGACGTGCGCCTGCTGGTGCCGAAGATGAGCGATTCCTGGTTCGTCACCCAGGCCGCCCGCTCCTACTTCGACGAGCTGCTGCATGCCGGGGTGAAGATCTACGAGTACGGCCCACGCATGCTGCATACCAAGGCCTTCATCGCCGATGACGACGTCTGCATCGTCGGCAGTGCCAACTTCGATCACCGCAGCTTCCGGCTGAACTTCGAGCTGTCGATGATGATCAGCGACCGTGACCGGGTGGCTGCGCTGGCCGAACTGCTGCAGGGCGAATTCGACCGTTCCACGCGGGTGCACGACCAGGCCGGTCGTTCGCTGTGGCTGCACCGCCTGCCCGAGGCCTTCGCCCGGCTGGCCTCGCCGCTGCTCTGACGCAGCGCTACACTGCGCCGATCATCCGGGGAGCCCGACTATGTACTGGTTGTACCTGTTGCTGGCGCTGGGCTGTTTCGCCTTCGCGCTGAAGACCCCCAGCCCCGGGCTGATGACCCTGTGCCTGCTGGCCGCCCTCGCCTTCCTGCTGGCCTGGGTACGCGGCCGCTATGTGGCCCGTTTCGGTGATCCACAGCGCGATCCGTCCACACTGGTCGATGCCGAAGAACTGCGCCGCCTGCGCGAACAGGCCCAGGCCCGCCGCGGTGACGACCCCAACGATCACGATCCATCCCCTCTTTCCAAGTAGTTTCGTTCCATGACCCAGCTCAGCGTCAACGTCAACAAGATCGCCGTCCTGCGCAATTCGCGCGGCGGTGCCGAACCGGACGTGGTACGCGCCGCCCAGGCCTGCCTGGATGCCGGCGCGCACGGCATCACCGTGCATCCGCGACCGGACCGTCGCCACATCACCGCCGAGGACGTGCTGGCCCTGTCCACGCTGACCCGTGCGCGTGGGGTGGAGTTCAACATCGAAGGCAATCCGTTCGCACCGCCGCGCGAGGGTTATCCGGGGCTGCTGCCGCTGTGTGCACAGGCCCGTCCGGCGCAGGCTACCCTGGTGCCTGACAGCGACGGCCAGATCACCTCCGATCATGGTTTCGACTTCGAGCGGGATGCCGAACGACTGCGCCCGCTGATTGCCGAACTGAAAGCGATGGGTTGCCGGGTCAGCCTGTTCGTCGATGCCGGCAACCCGTTGCTGGAGCAGGCGGCCGAAGTGGGTGCGGACCGCATCGAGCTGTATACCGGGCCCTATGCGGAGGCGCATGCGGCTGGTGATGCTGACGCGATGCTGGCGCTGTTCGCCACTGCCGCACGCCGTGCACAGGCCGTTGGCCTGGGCGTGAACGCCGGCCACGATCTGTCGCAGGACAACCTGCGCGATTTCCTGGCCAACGTGCCGGACGTGCTGGAGGTGTCGATCGGCCACGCGCTGATCGGTGAGGCGCTGTACGACGGGCTGGACGCCACGGTGCGCGGGTACCTGGCGCTGCTCTGACCCCTCCCCTGTAGCATCGAGCCCTGCTCGACTTCGGTCTTGGGCCACCCTGGGTGGGAGTCGAGCACGGCTCGACTCTACGGGGGCGCTGAACCCTTCAGGCGGCCGTCGCAGCCACTGAGACGGCCGCGACGTACCCTGCCGCAATGGGTATTGCGATCAAGGGCCGAGGTTCCACGTCCCACCTTGCCGGGCGCTTTGAAAGCACTGTCAGCGAGGCGGTGGACGACGGCTGGGCGGTCGACGAGAGCGAGGAGTTCCTTGCCCCTCGCCTGCGTAACGAAGTGCGTGCCGAGACCGCGCGCAGCATCATCACCCGCAACAACTCGCCGGACGTCGGCTTCAGCCAGTCGGTCAATCCGTATCGCGGCTGCGAGCATGGATGCTCGTACTGCTTTGCGCGCCCCTCGCATGCCTATCTGAACCTGTCGCCGGGCCTGGATTTCGAAACCAAGCTGTTCGCCAAGACCAATGCGCCCCAGCTGCTGCGCAAGGAACTGTCGAAACCGGGCTACGTGCCGCAACCGATCGCGCTGGGCATCAACACCGATGCGTACCAGCCGATCGAGCGCAAGTTCAAGCTGACCCGCCAACTGATCGAAGTGATGCTGGAGACCAAGCATCCTTTCTCGCTGATCACCAAGAACGCACTGGTCGAGCGCGACATCGATCTGCTTGCACCGCTGGCCGCGGAGAACCTGGTCAGCGTGCATTTCTCGGTGACCTCGCTGGACCCGCACCTCTCCGCGAAGCTGGAGCCGCGCGCGTCAGCGCCGCATGCACGGCTGCGTGCGATGAAGCGTCTGCATGAAGCTGGCATTCCGGTGGGCGTGATGGTGGCGCCGGTGATTCCGTGGATCAACGACAGCGAACTGGAAGCCGTGCTGGAGGCTGCACACGATGCCGGTGCCAGCACCGCCGGTTATGTGCTGCTGCGCCTGCCGCTGGAAGTGGCACCGCTGTTCCGCGAGTGGCTGGACACCCATCATCCAGATCGCGCCGCACATGTGATGAGTACCATCCAGCAGTTGCGCGGCGGCAAGGACTACGACAGCCAGTTCGGCACGCGCATGCGGGGCCAGGGCGTATATGCCGATCTGTTGAACAACCGCTTCAAGCTGGCGCGCAAACGTCTGGGCTTCAATGCGCAGAACAGCCATTGGCCGAAGCTGGATTGCAGCCGGTTCCAGAAGCCGCTGCCGCCGAAGAAGGATTCGCCGCAGGGTTCGTTGTTCTGAGTAGAGTCGAGCTTGCTCGACTGGAGACGTAAAGGCAGTCGAGCAAGCTCGACTCTACCCCCCAAACAACTTCTGCGCACTCTGGAACAGGATCCAGCTGGTCGCGATGAACTTGTCGCCGCCCTGCGGCCGGTTGCCACGATGCGTGTGGGTGAACGCAGTCGGCGCAATCAGCAGGCTGCCGGTGCGCGGCGCGATCTTCCGCCCCTGGAACAGGAACTCGGTTTCGCCCTCTTCGAAGTCGTCGTTGAGGTACAGCGTCCACAGCACGTGCCGGTGCAGGGTCTCGGCCTGCGCATCCTTCGGGTACAGCTCGCAGTGCCAGTACGGATAGCCGCCCTCGCCTGCCGCATACCACTGCAGGTTGATCGCACCCGGGCGCAGGCAGGTGCGGGCCAGATCGGCCAGCTGCTGCTGCGGCATGTCGGGGAAGTCCTCGGCAGACAGGCGTCGCGGTTGGCCGTTGCTGTCCTGGATCTGCAACATCAGCGGCGCAATCAACGCCTGTGGATAACGGCGTAGATAAGTCAGCAGGCCATTGAACACCGCGATCTGCAGCTGCTGATCGACATCCTGCCAGCCGTCCAGGCCACTGATGCGCAGATCCTTGCTGTGCTTGAGTTCCGGGAACACGCCACTGCCCACCGCACCGGGCTGCAGGCCACGCGTAGCGCGCAGGCGTTCAACGATGGCCGCGCAGACCTCGCTGGGGACGGCGTTGTGGATGACTTCGATGAAATCGACCGGGCCCTGCTCGTGCATGCGTGCATTCCTTAGGCGGCAACGGCTTGATGGTGCCGTTTGCCGCCCTCGGTGTCACCCCACGGTCATGTCATCGAACTGCCATGACCGCTGTCAGGCGATAGGCCGTCAGCCCTGCGCGTCGTCGTGTGCGTGGTGGTAGCGCACGGCTTCAGCCACTTCCTCGCGCGAACCCAGGAACACCGGCACGCGCTGGTGCAGCTGGTCGGGCTGGATGTCGAGGATGCGCTCGCGGCCGGTCCAGGCAGCGCCACCGGCCTGTTCGACCAGCAGGCCCATCGGGTTGGCTTCGTACATCAGGCGCAGCTTGCCGGCCTTGGACGGATCCTTCTTGTCCCACGGGTAGATGAAGATGCCGCCGCGGGTCAGGATGCGATGCACGTCGGCGACCATGCTGGCGATCCAGCGCATGTTGAAGTTCTTGCCGCGCGCGCCTTCCTTGCCCGCCAGCAGATCGCCGACATAGGCCTGCATCGGCGCTTCCCAGTGACGCTGGTTGGACATGTTGATGGCGAATTCCTGGGTGGCCGCCGGAATCTGCATGTTCTCGGTGGTCAGCACGAACTCGCCCTTCTCGCGGTCCAGGGTGAAGGCATGGGTACCGTGGCCGACGGTCAGCACCAGCTGGGTGCTGGGCCCGTAGATGCAGTAGCCGGCGGCAATCTGCTTGCTGCCCGGCTGCAGGAAGGCGTCATCGCCCGGCAGTTCGACGTTGGTCGGGCAGCGCAGCACCGAGAAGATGGTGCCGACGGAGACGTTGACGTCGATGTTGGAGCTGCCATCGAGGGGATCGAACAGCAGCAGGAAATCACCGCGCGGATAAATGTCCGGCACCGGCTGGCTGTGGTCCATTTCCTCCGAGGCGCAGGCGGCGAGATGGCCGCCCCAGGCGTTGGCTTCGAGCAGGATCTCGTTGCTGATGACATCCAGCTTCTTCTGCGCTTCCCCCTGCACGTTGCCGGTACCGGCGTCGCCGAGCACGCCACCGAGGGCGCCTTTGCTGACGGCGATGGAGATGCTGGTGCAGGCGCGGGCGACGACCGCGATCAGCTGGCGCAGGTCGGCATTGATGCGGCCGGCGTGCTGTTCCTGGATCAGGAAGCGGGTCAACGAAGTACGGGACATGAGCGGGCAGGTCTCGGCAGCGGGAAAACGCCTATTGTCGCCCGTATGGCGGGGCCGTGCGTGAGCGCGGGAAGGCGTAATCGTTTCCAGATGCGTTGCGCTGTAGAAACGGGGCACTCTGCCTCTGTAGAGCCGAGCCCGCGCTCGGCTGCGCTTCGTCCGTCATACCGCGCAAGCCGAGCGCAGGCTCGGCTCTACAGGAACCAGGATCCAAAAACAAAGGCGCCTTTCGGCGCCTTTGTCTTCAAGCGACTGGAGCGTTGCTTCAGCCCTTGGCGACGGTGGCCACGGCCTTGGCGACGTACTCCAGGTTGTTCTGGTTCAGCGCGGCCACGCAGATGCGGCCGGTGCCGACGGCGTAGATGCCGAACTCGTCGCGCAGGCGTTCGACCTGCTCACGGCTCAGGCCGGAGTAGGAGAACATGCCGGCCTGTTCGTTGATGAAACCGAACTGCGGCGCACCGGCGGCGGCCAACTTCTCGACCAGGCCCTGGCGCAGGGCATGGATGCGCTCGCGCATCTCGGTCAGCTCCTGCTCCCACATCGCGCGCAGTTCCGGATTGGTCAGCACGCCTGCCACCAGCGCGGCACCGTGGGTGGACGGGCTGGAGTAGATGGTGCGGATCACGCGCTTGACCTGCGACTGCACGGCCTTGGCGTCAGCGGCGGTCGGCGCCACCATCGACAGCGCACCCACGCGCTCGCCATACAGCGAGAACGACTTGGAGTACGAGTTGGCGACGATGAAGCTGTCGATGCCGGCTTCGGCGATGATGCGCACGGCGGCGCCGTCCTGCTCGATGCCCTTGTCGAAGCCCTGGTAGGCCATGTCGATGAAGGGGAACAACTGCTTTTCCTTCAGCAGCTGCGCGACCTGCTTCCACTGGGTGACCGTGAGGTCAGCGCCGGTGGGGTTGTGGCAGCAGGCATGCAGCAGCACCACGGTGCCGGCGTCCAGCTTGCCCAGGTCGGCCAGCAGGCCGTCGAAGTTGACGCCGTGGGTGGTCGGGTCGAAGTAGGTGTAATCCACCACTTCGAAGCCGGCCGCGCTGAACACGGCGCGGTGGTTTTCCCAGCTCGGGTTGCTCAGCGCAACGGTGGCGTGCGGCAGCAGCTTCTTCAGCACGTCGGCGCCGACGCGCAGCGCACCGCTGCCACCGACGGTCTGTGCGGTGGTGACGCGGCCGGCGGCCAGCAGCGGCGAGTCCTTGCCGAACACCAGCTCGCGCGTGGCCTGCGTGTACGCCGGCAGGCCATCGATCGGCAGGTAGCCGCGCGGTTTGGCTTCAGCGGCGAGCTGCTGCTCGATCTGCTTGACGGCGCGCAGCAGCGGAATGCGGCCGCTCTCGTCGTAGTAGATGCCCACACCCAGGTTGACCTTGGTCGGGCGGCTGTCGGCGTTGTACGCCTCGGTCAGGCCCAGGATCGGGTCGCCTGGGACCAGTTCCACGTTTGCAAAGAAGGACACGGCGGTACTCGTTCGGTAGACGGAAAGGGGGAGGAATTGCGCCACGCGGTCTGCGGCTTTTCGGCCGGAAACAGCCCATCGTAACAAAGCCTGCCGGGGCTGGCCGCCGCCATCGTCATCCGCGGCCCCGTACCATGGCGTGCGTTGCCGCCCGATCCATCAACCTGAATCATGAATCCTGCCGCACGACGCCGTTGCCTGCCGCTGTCCGCCCTGCTGCTGTCGCCCTGGGCGGCGGTGGCCGAGCCTGCGCCCACCGCCCTGCCCGCCGTGCAGGTGCAGGTGGCGCGGGTGCCGGGTATCGACCCGTTCGCGCTGCCGGCCAGCCTGGACACCGTCTGGATCGACGCCAGCCGCGCGGGCACCGGCGCGCAGCTGTCCGAGGCGCTGGCCGGCGTACCGGGACTAGTGGCGCGCGACCGGCAGAACTTCGCCCAGGACACGCAGCTGTCGATCCGTGGCTTCGGCGCGCGCTCGACCTTTGGTGTGCGCGGGGTACGGGTGTTGATCGACGGGGTGCCGGCGACCATGCCCGATGGCCAGGGCCAGCTGTCGCACGCCAGCTTGTTGGGCGCCGAACGCATCGAGGTGCTGCGCGGGCCGTTCTCGGCGCTGTACGGCAATTCCTCCGGCGGCGTGCTGCAGGTCTGGAGCGCGCAGGGCCAGGCCGGCGACCCGTGGCGGTTGCGCGTGAACGCCGGCGCCGACACCACGCTCAGTGTCGGCGCGCAGCTGAAGGGTGCCGGCCAAGCGTTGGACTACAACATCGCCGCCAACCACTTCCGCACCGATGGCTGGCGCGACCACAGCCGTGCGCGCCGCGAATCGCTCAATGCGCGCATCGGTGGTGATCTGGGCGGTGGGCGGTTGGAGCTGCTGCTCAATGCGCTGGATGCCCCCGATGCGCAGGATCCGCTGGGCCTGAGCCGCGCCCAGGTGGCGGCGGATCCGCGCCAGGCCACCGCCGTGGCGCACCAATACAACACCCGCAAATCGGTGCGCCAGCAGCAGGCCGGTCTGCGCTGGACCCGGGAAACCGGCGCGCAGCGCTGGCAGCTGATGGGCTATGCCGGCCAGCGCACGGTGACGCAATACCTGCCGATTCCCCCGACCGCCCAGGCGAACCCGCTGCACGCTGGCGGAGTGATCGATCTGGAGGGCGGCTATGGCGGCCTGGACGCGCGCTGGGGCTGGCACGGTGACCTCGCCGGCCGACCGTTGGACCTGGTGGCCGGGCTCAGCGCAGACCGCCAGCGCCAGCACCGCACCGGCTACGAGAACTTCATCGGCAGCGCCCTCGGCGTGCGTGGGCGCCTGCGCCGCGACCAGATCGACACGGTGCAGAACGTGGACCAGTTCGCCCAGGCCTGGTGGCAATGGAGCCCGCGCTGGTCGTTGCTGGCTGGGCTGCGCCACAGCGCCGTGCGATTCGAATCGAATGACCGCTACATCACCGATCGCAACCCGGACGACAGCGGCCGCCGCCGCTACCAGGCGACTACGCCGGTGGCAGGCGTCAGCTTCGAGGCCAACCCGCAGTGGCGGCTGCACGCCGCCGTGGGCCGCGGCTTCGAGACGCCCACCTTCAACGAGCTGGGCTATCGCGCCGATGGCCTGGCGGGTTTGGCGCTGGATCTGGCCGCTGCGCGCAGCCGCAATCTGGAGGTAGGCAGCAAGTGGCGCGCACAGGATGGAACCCAGCTTGATATCAGCCTGTTCCGCGCAGATACCGACGATGAGCTGGCAGTTGCCAGCAATTCTGGCGGGCGCAGCACCTATCGCAACATCGGCCGCACCCGCCGCCAGGGTGTGGAACTGCAGTACCGACAGCCGCTGGCCGAGCAGCTGGAGCTGCAGCTGGCGTGGACCTGGCTGCAGGCGCAGGTGCGTTCGCCGTACCTGACCTCGAACACCCTGGTTGCTGCCGGCAGCCGCCTTCCCGGGGTACCGCGCCAGCAGGCCTTTGCCAGGCTGCAGTGGTCCCCCGCCGACTGGCAGTGGGCGATGGAGGCCTCGGCCAGTAGCGATACCGTGGTCAACGACGTGGCGACCGAACGTGCGCCCGGCTTTGCCCTGCTGCATCTGGAGGCCGGCCGTCGCTGGACGCTGCCGGGTGGCGAACTGCGCGCCTTCGCACGGTTGGAGAACGTGCTGGACCAGGCCTACATCGGCTCGGTGATCGTCAATGACGGCAATGGCCGCTTCTACGAGCCGGGACCGGGACGGCGGGCCAACGTCGGCCTGCAGTGGTCGTGGCGCTGAAGTGGTAGTGCCGGCCGCTGGCCGGCATGGCGCCGTGCAGGACGTCAGGAGGTTGCCGGCCAGCGGCCGGCACTACCCGTAAATCGGAGGCCGTGGCCGGCATCGCGCCGTGCAGGGCGCCAGGAGGTTGCCGGCCAGCGGCCGGCACTACCCGTAAATCGGGGGCCCTGGCCGGCATTGCGCCGTGCAGGACGTCAGGAGGTTGCCGGCCAGCGGCCGGCACTACCGGTCAGTCGGGGGCCTTGGCCGGCACGAACGGCGAGGTCGGGTCGCTGGCCGGGAAGGTCTCCTCCAGCGCCTCATCCTGGTTGTCGCTGGCGCGCTGCTTGCGCTCACGCCGCTTGAGCGGGCTTTCCTGGCCGCCACGATGGCGGTCGCCGCCGTCCTTGCGGTCCAGCGCGGCCTGTTCAGACTCGTGCTTCACCGGCAGATGCTCTCCGGCATGCTCGGCATCGAAGAACGGTGCACCGGTGCCGCGGTAGTCGGCATTGTCGGCATCGCGCTTGCCGCGCTGTTCGCCGGGAATGGGCGGGTGGTTTTCGCGCAGCGGGTCTCGTGAGGTCTCTCGGCTCATGGTCTGGTACCTGCACTCGGGGGCTCCCACTACACCGCCCTGCAGGTAAAGCCGCCGCGAACCTGGCGTCATGAACATCTCGCTCACCCCCCGGTAACGGCACCGCGCGTATTCCTGCCCACCCGCCCCCGCTGCAGGAGCCGGCCATGCCCCGTCTTGAACGACCCGCACCGTCCGTGTTCAACGCCCTGCTCGATCCGCTCGGCCAGCGCACCGCGCAGCGCCGCACGCGCCGCCAGGAAGATCCGCAGGCGGTGGCGCAGGACTACCTGCAGTACATGCTCAGTGACTACGAAGAGCGCCGAGGCCAGAGCCACCGCAACTGGCGCGATCTGTGCCCGGTGTATGCCTTCGCGCTGACCACCCATGCCGCGGATTGGCCACGCGGTGACGCCGCCGATACCTGCGAGGAACTGGCCGAGCACTGGGAGCAGATGCGCGGGCAGTCGCGGTTGAGCTGGTCGCAGGCGAGGCCGGTGGTGGAGGACGCCTGGCGCGCACTGGACCATATTCCGGCGGCGGCGGTGAAGCCGTTACTGCAGTAACGAAGGGCCATGCGCGTCGAGCGCGCAACGCGGTGAACGACGTGATGTCGTGCGTCAGGCCGGCGTTGCGTCGCGCGACGCGCGGCGGCCGAACCACCAGCCGGCCAGCAGCTGCAACGGCAGCGATGCCAGCAGCGAAATGACGAACCAGAGCGGGAAATCCGCGCCTGCGGTCCACATTGCGTAGGCGCAGCCGAGCGCGATCAACGACCAGATCGAAAAACCATGCGAACGCGGCCAGCACGGTGCGTAGTAGGTGGCGAAGGAAATGCCAGCGACGCCGCCGAGCACGCTGAAGGCCAGGTCCCACCCCAGCTGCACGCTGTTGTTGTCCGGCGACATGCCCACCAGCGGGGGCAGCCAGCTGGCGACGCTGCTGACCAGCGCAAGCGACAGCACGCCGCCGATCAGAGCGACGAGGGACAGGAACAGGGTCTTGAGCAGGTCGGGCATGCGCGCATTGTACGGCTGCCACAGAGTGCCCGGGTTGCCGGCCAGCGGCCGGCACTACCGAACCGACTGGGGTTTGCCGGCCAACGGCCGGCACCACCGGGGGATAGGCATGGCCGCCGCGTCCGTGGGAGAGGGGGACGGAGCGACGGCGGCCATGCACAGGCGGTCAGGCGGCGAAGTCGAGCACCACGCGGCCTTCGATCGTGCCCGCATGCATGCGCGCGAACACGTCGTTGATGTTTTCCAGGCGGTCGGTGCTGACCGTGGCCGCGACCTTGCCTTCGGCAGCGAACTGCAGCGACTCCTGCAGGTCCAGCCGGGTGCCGACGATCGAGCCACGCACGGTGATGCCGTTGAGCACCATGCCGAAGATGTCCAGCGGGAAATTACCGGGCGGCAGTCCGTTGAGCGAGACCGTGCCGCCACGGCGGACCATGCCCAGCGCCTGCTCGAACGCCTTCGGCGACACCGCGGTGACCAGCGCGCCGTGCGCGCCGCCGATTTCCTTCTTCAGGAAGGCGGCCGGATCGGTGGTACGCGCGTTCACGGTGATCTGCGCGCCGAGCTGCCGGGCCAATGCCAGCTTGTTGTCGTCCACATCCACCGCAGCCACGTTCAGCCCCATCGCGCGGGCGTACTGCACCGCCATGTGGCCCAGGCCACCGATGCCGGAAATCGCCACCCAGTCACCGGGTCTGGTGTCGGTGACCTTCAGGCCCTTGTAGACGGTCACGCCGGCGCACAGCACCGGCGCGATCTCGACGAAGCCCACGTCCTTCGGAAGCAGGCCGACATAGTTGGCATCGGCCAGTGCGTACTCGGCGAAGCCGCCGTTGACGGAGTACCCGGTGTTGCGCTGTGTCTCGCACAGCGTTTCCCAGCCACCCAGGCAGTGTTCGCAATGGCCACACGCCGAGTACAACCAGGGGATGCCGACCCTGTCGCCTTCCTTGACGTGCCCTACCCCGCCTCCCACGGCCACGATGTGCCCCACGCCCTCGTGACCGGGGATGAACGGCGGGTTCGGTTTCACCGGCCAGTCGCCCTCGGCGGCGTGCAGGTCGGTGTGGCAGACGCCACAGGCCTCGATCTTGACCAGTACTTCGCCCGCCCCCGGGCGCGGTACCTGGACTTCCTCGATCACCAGTGGCTTGCCGAACTCACGCACCACGGCGGCCTTCATGGTCGAATTCATGTTCGGATCTCCGTAGTGCGCTTGCCCACAGAATGACGCCGGCTCGAGGCCGGCGCTTTGATCACGATCAAACCTTTGACGATTCGTGCAGCGGTTCAGCCGGCCAGTACCGAGGCCTCGCGGGCCAGACGCTCGATCGCATCCCAGTCGCGGGTCTGCAGCAGCGCCGGGGTGGTCAGCCACGAGCCGCCCACGCACAGCACGTTGGGCAGGTGCAGGAACTGCGGCGCGGTCTGCGCGCTGATGCCGCCGGTCGGGCAGAAGCGCACATCGGCGAACGGGCCGTGCCAGGCCGCCAGCAACGCAGCGCCACCGGCCTGCACCGCCGGGAAGAACTTGAAGGTGTCGTGGCCGTGCTCCAGGCCCAAAATCAGGTCGGAGGCAGTGGCGGCACCGGGCAGGTACGGCAGGTCGGCATCACGCGCGGCGGCATACAGCGTCGGCGTGGCACCGGGGGACACCGCGAAACGCGCACCGGCCTGCTTGGCTGCCTGCATCTGCGCGGCGTTGAGCACGGTGCCGGCACCGATTACCGCATCGGGCACGGCCTCGACCATCGCCTTGATCGCATCCAGCGCCTGCGGCGTGCGCAGCGTCACTTCGATCACCGGCAGGCCGCCGCGGAACAGCGCCTGGGCCACTTCGACCGCTTCATTCACATCTTCGGGGGTGTACACCGGAATCACCGGTGCCAGCTTCAACAGCGCGCGCAGGCGCGGATCAGCGCTGGACATCGTCTTGCTCCTTGCCCGACCGGGCATCGCGGATCGCCGCCGGGTCCGGCAGCGCAGCGGCGCATGATGCCACGTGGCTCACGACGGTGCTGGTGGTGCCCCGCCCTGCCCCCGGCTCAGGCCGGGTCGGCCTGCAATGCCTGGATGCGACGCTGGTACCAGTCACCACCGAGTGGATCGAACACCGCCGAGCGCTCCATCTGCGCCTCGTACACGTGAACCGAGATCGCCAGCGCTTCGTTGCTGGCGTTGCGCAGGGTGTGGTACTCGTGCGGCGGAATCAGGCTGCCGGCACTGCCGCAGCCCCCGCGCAGCACGGCGTGGCGGCGGAAGCGGCAGCGCTCACCGTTGCGCTCCAGCAGTTCATAGCGGGTGATCTCCAGCTCGCCTGACCACACTCCCTCCACACACCACATGGCATCGTGGTCGTGCAGCGGCGTGCCCTGCCCTGGGCCCCAGCTCATGGCAATCACGCTGTAGCCGTGTTCGCGGCTGTGGTACAGCGGGCGTCGCGCGTAATGATCACTGACCGGACGGTGTACGCACTCGGGCAATTCGATGCGGCTGTCCGCGATGGCTTCCTGCAGCGCCAGCTGCAGGTCGGCGGTGATGCGCTCGGCATCACCGGAGGTCATCGCCGCGTCGACCGCAGCGATCAACCTGTCGCGGCCACGGAACACCGGAAACGGAGAAGTCTGCAGGTCCATGCCCCGACTGTAGCGGAGCCTGGTTAAGGGAATGTTGGCGTTCGCGCGCGTCGCGCCCGCATTCAAGGTGAACACGCGCGGAAGAACGGTTCAGATGGACATCAAGTAGAGCGATCACAATGGAACCTCGCGCAGCAGAAGCGGTCGAACACGACGCGATCCATCTTCGCTGCGACATTCCGCAACTTCGCGCCCCAAGGGCGCAAGGCTAGAATTCTCCGACTTACCTGGTTCTATACATGTCAGTGCGAATTATTAGCGATGCCGCGTTGCCGGCATCGAAGGGCAAGGCTGCCACGATCAACGACATCGCACGACTGTCGGGAGTTTCCAAGAAAACGGTTTCAAGAATCATCAACAACTCGCCGCTGGTGCGCAAAGACACCCGCGACAAGGTCGAGGCGTTGATGCGCGAGGTCGGTTACGTGCCCGACCCCCTGGCGCGCGGCCTCGCGTTCCGCCGCTCCTTCCTGATCGGCCTGGTGTATGACGACCCGGGCGCCCAATGCATCGTCGACCTGCAGCACGGCGCGCTGGAAGCGCTGCGCGGCACCGGCTATGAACTGGTCGTGCATCCCTGCGACAGCCAGTCTCCGGACTGCGCGCACGGCGTGCGGCGCTTCGTGCAGCAGCAGAAGCTGCATGGCGTGATCCTGGGCCCGCGTGCCTCCGAGTCAGCTGCGTTGACGGAGATGCTCGACGGCATTGAATGCCGCTACGTCCGCATCAACGCGCATGTGTCGGATGACGAGGCACAGGCCGTGGTCACCCATGATCGCGACGGTGCAGCCGCGGCAGCGGGCTACCTGCTCTCGCTCGGCCACCGCGACATCGCGGTGATTGCCGGTCCGGGTGACCGCCGTACCGCACGCGAGCGCACCCATGGCTTCCTCGACCGGCTGGCGCAGGTGGGCCTGACCCTGCCGGGTGAACGCGTGCTGGAAGCAGGCGATACGTTCGAGTCGGGCGTGCATGCCGCCGAACGGCTGCTGATGGGCGGACAACGCCCCAGTGCGATCTTTGCCGGCAACGACGAAATGGCTGCCGGCGTGTATCAGGTGGCGTTGCGTGCGGGCATCGCGGTGCCGCAGCAGTTGTCGATCGTCAGCTACGACGACAGCCCACTGGCGTCGCGGCTGTGGCCGCCGCTGACCTCGGTGCGCCGCCATGTGTCCGACATCGGGCGCATGGCCGCGGCGATGCTGGTGCAGGCCGACGTGCCGGATGCGCCGACCGCAACCAGCGTGCATCCGCAGCTGATGGTGCGCGGTTCCTGCCGGGCCGTGGACGCCTGATCGCCCTGCCCTCGCCTGCACTGCCGTGACGGTGCAGGCAGGCAGCAACGAAAACGGCGCATCCAGGTGCGCCGTTTTCTTTTCAATGCGAAGAGGTGTGCGCCGTGCGCTTACACGTCGCCACCGTCGGCCCAGCCTTCGCCGGTGCCCTTCTGGAACACGCGGTCATCGCCCTGCACATCGCCCGCCGGCAGATGCGCCTGATCAGACAGCGCCGCGTAGATCGGGGTGAAGTCCGGCGACGTCGCCTGCATCAGCTGTTCGAAGCTGTCGATGACGAAGTAGGTCTTCTGGAAGGTGTCGATGCGGTACTTGGTACGCATGATCCGCTGCAGGTCGAAACCGATGCGGTTGGGCGCAGCCGACTCCAGCGAGTACAGCGATTCGCCCTTCGACGACACGATGCCGGCGCCGTAGATGCGCAGGCCGTCGGGCGTATCGATCAGGCCGAACTCCACCGTGTACCAGTACAGGCGGGTCAGGTTCTGCAGTGCATCCGGGCCGATCGCGTGGGCTTTGACGCCGCCACGGCCGTACGCCTCCATGTAGTCGGCGAACACCGGGTTCATCAGCAGCGGCACATGGCCGAACAGATCGTGGAACAGGTCCGGTTCGGCGATGTAATCGATCTGGTCCGGGCGACGGATCCACCAGGTCACCGGGAAACGGCGGTTTGCCAGGTGGTCGAAGAAATCCAGTTCCGGCAGCAGGCCTTCCACACCCACCAGGGTCCAGCCGGTGGCGGCGCCGAGCACTTCATTGAGTTGATCGAAGCGCGGAATGATGTGCGCGCTCATGCCCATTTCGTCCTGTGCATCCAGGAATTCCTGGCAGGCACGGCCGACCAGCAGCTCGCGCTGGCGCTGGTACAGCGTGCTCCAGGTGGCGTGGTCGTCGGCGCTGTAGGTGTCCCACGGCTGCTCGACGAGCGCGGTGGTATACACCGGCACGTAGCCCTTGTCGGTCTGCTGGTGTTCGACGCGGCGGGGCTGGGCGAGGTCCATGGGGCACTCCTTGACGGGATACCCACGATGCTAGGGCAGGGCGCGCGCAACAGGGTTGCAAAAGTTGCGCCGATTGGCCTTGTTGGCGCAATATCCTTGCGTACTCACCATGTTGCGGGGCAACAATGGCCGGAGAAGTCCAGTTCGATCGCACGGATATACGTCTGCTGGCTGAAATCCAGCGGGATGGGCGCGCCACCAACGCCGAGCTGGCGACACGGGTGAATCTCTCGCCCTCGGCCTGCCTGCGTCGCCTGCAGCGGTTGGAAAGCGAGGGCGTGATCGTCGGCTATGGCGCGCGGCTGGAACCGCGCCAGCTGCGCCTGGGCCTTCAGGCCTTCGTGCGCGTGCAGCTGGAAAAGCACGACCAGGCCGCCATCGGCCACTTCGTCGACAGCGTGCAGGGCTGGGATGAAGTGGTGGCCTGCCATGCACTGACCGGCGACATGGACTACCTGCTGCACGTCTACGTGCGCGACCTGGAGCACTTCTCGCACTTCCTGCTGGACCGGCTGCTCAACGCCGGTGGCGTGGCCGATGCCAATTCCAGCTTCGTGCTGCGCACGGTGAAGGGCTTCCAGGCATTGCCGCTTTCGCAGCTGGAATGAACGCGCCGCTGCGATTTGACGGCGCCGGGCGGGTAGCCGAGCATCTCCGCCCTGCGCGCGTCGCAGCGTTCCTTTCCGGTTCCACGCATGTCCGAACTCCAGCACCCGCTGCCCACCACCACGTTCCTGCCGCTGCAGCGCAAGTCGCTGGCGCGCTACGTTGCCCATGGCACGCCACCGCAGACCGCAGTGGAGCAGGCCGGCCTGATGGCCGCGCAGCTGTGCCGGACGCGCCTGCATCCGGCGGCCGAGATCGAGCGCCTGCTGCATGATGCCTGCGCGTTGTTTGCCGGCAACGAAGGCGCGGCTGCACAGCTGGCCGGGCCCGGTGGCGGTGGCCAACCGGAGCTGGATGCCTGGCTGACCGCATTGGCTGCCCACGGCGTGCTGCTGGCGCCGGCGGAGATCCTGCAGGACGTCATCGCGCAGTCGCCACGGGAGTACCCGGGCCTGGCCCTGCAGCAGGCCTGCCAGGAAACCCTGGTCGAACATGAGATCCGCTTTCCCGCCACCTTTTCCAGTGACGATGACGAGGCCACGCAGGATGACGTCGCCGCCGCGGATGCGCGGTCGGTCGAGCACCATGGCCTGTACACCTCCGAGCAGGCCCGCGTGCTGCGCGCCATCGCCGCCAACCCCGATGAGCTGATCGACCTCGATGGCTATGCCGGCACCGGCAAGGGCCACCTGGTGCTGGCGCTGATGGAGGCGCGGCCGGGCCGCTACACCTACGTGGCGCCTTCGCGTGGGCAGGTGGAAGCTTTCCGCGCCCGCGTGCCGGCCAGCACCGCGGTGCGCCTGCTGACCCAGATCGAGTTCGCCAACCGCGTGGCGCAGCACGCCGCGCGCAGCGGCCAGACCGGTGGCTTCGTTGCCAGCTACCGGCGCAGCACCCGTACTCCGCGCGAGATTGCCGGCCGCATCGGCCTGCAGGGCATCGGTGGGCGCAGCCCGGAGCAGGTGCTGCTGACCGCGTTCGAGGCCATCAACCGTTGGTGCGCGTCGTCGGCCCCGGGCTTGGCGTTCCAGCATTTCGACCGTTCGGTGCCCGCTGCGATGCTCGATGTGTCGCCGTACATGGCGGCCGCCGAGCACGTCTGGCGCTGCATGTTCGACGCCGAGCTGCAGCGGGGCACGCTGCTGAGCCTCAGCCCGGCGCACATCGGCAAGTGGTTGGCGCTGCGCGGCGTCACCCCCCCGCAGGACATGGGCATGCTGCTGGTGGACGAGGCGCATGACCTGAGCCCGTCGTGGAAGCAGTTGCTGGCCGGCCATGCGCCTGGCGTGGTCAGCCTGGGTGATCCGCACCAGTGCCTGACCGGTACGGTGCCGCGCTGGGCCGCGTCGAAGGTGCTGGAAATGCACCAGTCGGTGCGCCAGGGCAACCAGGTCGAGGGCCTGGTCAACCAGACCCTGGCACTGGATGGACTGGGCCAGGAAAGTGGGCCGTTCGTCGGTGCCACCGACCGCGCCACCGGTGTGCTGCATTACCGCGACTGGGCGCAGGTGCCGAGCGAGGGCCTGCGCATCCATGGCAGCGTCGCCGATCTGGCCCTGGACGCGGCACAGCTGCACGCACTCGGGCTGCGGCCCTACCTGCATCCGGCATCGCTGCGCGCGCTGCGCAGCGTGCTGCAGCGGCCACTGGATGCGTGGCGCCGGCGCCGCGACAGCGCATCGGACCAGGAATGGGAGCGCTTCCTGGCCACGCAGGCCGACGAAGGGCAGGGCGCGCTGGTCGAACTGTTTGCGTCTGCCGATCGGGTGCAGTCACTGCTGCTGGCGCTTGATGACCAGGACACGCCCGCTGAAGGGCGGGTGGCGCTGTGCCTGGCCGAACACGCGAAGAACCTGCAGTTCGACGTGGTCTCGCTGTCGCCCGGTTGCTTCAGTGCGGGGCAGGGCAGGCACATCTGGCACAACCCGGTGCGCGCGGTCTATCTGGCGCTGACCCGTGCGCGACGCCAGCTGCATGTGCCGGCCGATGGCATGGAACAACTGCAGCATACGGCGACACTGCAGGAGCAGGCCCGCCAGATGCGCAGGCGCGAGCGGCAGCAGGCCAGCGGTTACCGGCCCGCGCGCTAGCACGCGCGTCGCTGTCTGGCAGCGACACGCCGGCTCAGGTCAGCACTTGTCCTTGCGGCCCATCAGCTTGCCCAGGCGCGAGGCTTCCTCGCACTTCGGCGCGGCCACCGGTGCCGGTGCGGCCGCCGCGGCACGTGCGCGCTGCAGCTGCTGGATCTTCGCGCGGATCTGCGGCATGGCTGCCATCGCGGCCTTTTCGCCTTCCAGGATGGCGGTGCCACGCTGGCTGAAATCGGCGGCGCCGATGTCCAGCACCTTCGGGCGGATGACGATGTCGGCGCGTGCCAGTTCCTGCTCGCCCAGGCGTTGGCCCATGATCGAGATGGACTGGTTGACGATGCCCAGCATGTCGGTCGGCGCCTTGCCGCTGGCCTTGCTGGAGATGTCCACGGCGATCACGAAGTCGGCGCCGAGCTGGCGCGCGGCATCCACCGGCACCGGGCTGACCACGCCGCCATCGATGTAGTTGCGGCCGCCGATCTTCACCGGTTCGAACACACCGGGAATGCTGCTGGACGCGCGCACCGCCTGGCCGACGTTGCCGCGGACGAAAATCGAGCGCTCGCCGGTTTCGAGCTGGGTGGCGACGGCGGCGAACGGCTTCTTCAGGCGCTCGGCAGGACGGTTGGCAACCTGCTCGTTGACGTAGTCCTGCAGCTTCTGGCCCTGCACCAGGCCGCCGGAGAACAGGCGCACGTCGCGGATGCTGGCTTCGTCCAGCGCGACCGCCTTGCTCTGCATCTGGAACGCGTCCATGCCGCTGGCATACAGCGCACCCACCACGCTGCCGGCGCTGGTGCCGGACACCACGGCCGGCTCGAAGCCATTGGCCTCCAGCATCTTGATCACGCCGATGTGGGCGAAGCCCTTGGCCGCGCCGCCTCCGAGGGCGATGCCGATCTTCACCGGCTTGGCCTGCGGCACCACGGTGGGTGCCGGCGGCGGCGTGGGACGGACCGGATCGCCACCGCAGCCGGCCAGCAGGCCGATCAGGGCGACGGACAGCAGCATGCGGGGGCGGAACAGGCTCATCGGCAGTGCGCTCGCGGCGCCGGATTCAGGAAAGGGCGCCAGCATACCGAAGCCGTGGCGGGGCGGGCAGGGTGGGAAACATCGCCCATTCATAAAGGTAGTGCCGGCCGCTGGCCGGCAATCATTGGGAACCTGGCAACGGTTCATGAGGCTGCCGGCCAGCGGCCGGCACTACCGGGACGCTCGCCAAGGTCCATGGGGCTGCCGGCCAGCGGCAGGCACGACCGGGATGCGCGCCAAGGTCCATGAGGTTGCGGGCCAGCGGCCGGCACGACCGGGGGCGGTCAGAACCGGTTGTCGCCGTCCAGCATCCGGCCCAGGCCGCCCAGCACCGAGCCTTCGCCGCGGTTCTGGCCACCGCCCTGCGGCGCGGCCATCCACATGCGGCCGGCCAGACGCGAGAACGGCAGCGACTGCAGCCAGACCTTGCCCGGACCGGTCAGCGTGGCCAGGAACACGCCTTCGCCACCGAACAGCATGCTCTTGATGCCGGCCACCCGGCGCACGTCCATGTCTACGGTCGGGTGGTAGGCCACCACGCAGCCGGTATCCACATCCAGGCGCTCGCCCGCGGCCAGCTCGCGCTCCACCACGCAACCGCCGGCATGGATGAACACCCAGCCGTCGCCTTCCAGCTTCTGCATGATGAAACCTTCGCCGCCGAACAGGCCGGTCATGATCTTGCGCTGGAACTGCACGCCGATCTGCACGCCGCGCGCGCCGGCCAGGAAGCTGTCCTTCTGGCAGATCAGGCGGCCGCCATGCTGGTCCAGCTTCATTGCCAGCACGGTGCCGGGGTAGGGCGCGGCGAAGGCGACCTTGCCCTTGCCGTGGCCGCTCTGGGTGTAGACGGTGGCGAACAGGCTCTCGCCGGTCAGCACGCGCTTGCCGGCGGCCATCACCTTGCCCATGAAGCCGCCGCCCTGGTCGCCGTTGGCGGCGCCGAACACCGTGTCCATCTGCACGGTGGCATCCTTGAACATCAATGCGCCGGCCTCGGCAATGGCGCTCTCACCGGGGTCGAGCTCGATCTCCACGAACTGCATTTCATGGCCGACGATGCGGAATTCGATGTCGTCGGCGCGGCCGCTGGCCGCGGCGGGGACCGGCGGCGGGGTGTTCGGCATGCCCGGGGCCGCGGACTGCAGTTCGGGCACCTCGGCAATCGAGGTCCACCCGCTCATGCCCTGGCACCAGGCCAGGGCGCGCGGGTTGGCCTGCGCATAACGGCGCGCGGCCTCGTCATCAAGCGGGCCGATACGCTCGGCCTGGGCGGAGGCATGGAAGTACCACTGGGTCATCGCGGCGGCTCTGCAGGGCTGGAAAACCCCGAGTCTAGCGAGGGCGCGGGGGCCGGGGCGACGCGGCCATGAACGGCAGGCATTTGCGGGGCAGGTGCTGTATTGCAACAATTATCTGGTAGCGCCGTTTTACCACCCCTCCAAACACAGCCTACCGCCATGTCTCCGACCCGCACTTCCCGTGGCCGCCTTCCGGTCGCGCGCCCCCTCGTTGCCGCTCTTTCCGCCCTGTTGCCGCTGGTAGCAGCCGCCCAGGAAACTCCCGCTGCCAAGGATCCGGTTGCCCTTGATGCCCTGCAGGTGACCGCGCAGCGCCGCGTCGAGAACGCCAAGGACGTGCCGGTCGCGATCAGCGCGATCCAGGGCGAGAAGCTCGATGTGCTGGGTTCGGCGGGCGACGACATCCGCTTCCTGGCCGCGCGCGTGCCCAGCCTCAACATCGAGTCGTCCTACGGCCGTGCCTTCCCGCGCTTCTACATCCGTGGCCTGGGCAACACCGACTTCGACCTCAATGCGTCGCAGCCGGTGTCGCTGGTGTACGACGACGTGGTGCAGGAAAGCCCGCTGCTGAAGGGCTTCCCGCTGTTCGACCTGGCCAATGTGGAAGTGCTGCGTGGCCCGCAGGGCACGCTGTTCGGCCGCAACACCCCGGCCGGCGTGGTCAAGTTCGATTCGGCGCGCCCGTCGCAGGATGCCGACGGCTACGTGCGCGTGGGCTATGGCAGCTACAACAGCTGGAACGTGCAGGGCGCCTATGGCGGCCCGCTGACCGACCGCTGGTCGGCACGCGTCTCGGCCATCTACCAGCGCCGTGACGACTGGGTCGACAACACCCGCGCCGGTGCGCCCAACAGCGGTTTCGAAGGTTATGACGAAGCCGCCGGCCGCGTGCAGTTCCTGTACGAAGGCGACGACTTCGAAGCACTGTTCAACCTGCACAAGCGCAAGCTCAACGGCACCGCCCGCCTGTTCCGTGCCAACATCATCCAGAAGGGTGGCAACGGCCTGGTCGAGAACTTCGATCGCGACAAGGTGGCCAACGATGGCGTCAACTTCTCCGACCTGGAAACCTGGGGCGGCAGCGCGCGCCTGCAGTGGAACCTCGGTTCGGTGACCCTGCACTCGATCACCGGTTATGAAACCGCCGAATCGCTCAATCGTGGTGACATCGACGGTGGCTACGGCGACGCATCGCTGGGCGCTGGCAACTATGGGCCGGGCTTCATCCCGTTCTCGTCGGAGTCGGCCGACGGCCTGCCGCACCATCGCCAGTGGACGCAGGAATTCCGCGTTGAATCCAACGAATGGGGCCGCTTCGACTGGCAGGCCGGCGTCTTCTATTTCGACGAAGACGTGACCATCAACAACTTCAACTACAACTCGTTGAAGCCGGGCAATCCGCAGACCGGCCACGTGGTGCAGAACCAGCGCAACAAGGCATGGGCGGTGTTCGCCTCGGGTGACTTCGATGTCACCGACCGCTTCAAGCTGCGTGCCGGCGTGCGCTACACCCAGGACAAGAAGGACTTCAACGCCAGCGTGCTGCAGGCCGTGCCGTTCGGCACCCCGGTCAGTGGCCCGTACCTGGCCAACACCGACGTCAACGACGTCAGCTGGGATGTCAGCGGCGTGTACAAGCTGACCGACAACGTGAATGCCTACGCCCGCGTGGCCAAGGGCTTCCGTGCGCCGTCGATCCAGGGCCGCCTGGCCTTCGCGCCGGGCCTGTCGCAGGCCGATTCGGAGAAGGTGATCTCGTACGAAGCCGGCATCAAGGCCGACCTGTTCGAGCGCCGTGCGCGCCTGGGCCTGAGCGTGTTCCGCTACAACGTTGACGGCCAGCAGCTGATCGCCGTGGGCGGCACCAACAACACCGCCACCCTGCTCAACGCCGACAAGACCATCGGCCAGGGCGTGGAGCTGGACCTGGAAGCCTATCTGGCTGACAACGTGCTGCTGACCTTCGGCAGCAGCTACAACGACACCGAGATCAAGGACAAGGATCTGGCGGTAGCGATCTGCGGCGGTGGCTGCACCATCAACGACCCGACCACCGTCATCAACGGTGGCACCTACGCACTGGTCAACGGCAATCCGCTGCCGCAGGCGCCGAAGTGGATCCACAACGCGACCCTGCGTGTCGGCTTCCCGCTCAGCGATGGCAGCGAGCTGTATGCCTACACCGACTGGGCCTACCGCAGCGCGGTGAACTTCTTCATCTACGAGTCGCCGGAATTCCGCGGCCGTAGTTCGCTGGAAGGCGGCCTGCGCCTGGGCTACAACTGGGATTACGGCCAGTACGACGTGGCCGTGTTCGGCCGCAACCTGACCAACCAGACCCGCGTGGTCGGCGCGATCGACTTCAACAACCTGACCGGCTTCCTCAACGAGCCGCGTACCTGGGGCGTGGAGTTCACCGCGAAGTTCTGATGTGGTGGCTGCGTTGATGCAATGAAGAAGGGCCGGCGCAATGCCGGCCCTTCTGCTTTACACCCATCGGTAGTGCCGGCCGCTGGCCGGCAACAATTGAACCGCCAGGCGCTTACAGCGCGCTCTGCGGGCGCACCTTCAGCACCGCTTCCTCGGCCGCGCAGTCGCGGCTGGAGTGCAGGCCGGCCTTGCGCGCGGCAGCGATCTCCTTGCGTGCGGCCAGCAGGTCCTTGTTGAACGCGGCGTTGTCATGCAGGCGGGCCACGGCGGCGGCGCCCATGAAGCGGCCTTCCAGGATGTCGCTCTGCCAGTGCACGTTGCACACCAGGCGGCTCTCGCCGTAGTTGCGGCCGCGCGCCTGGATGGCATCGGCGCGATCCGGTGCGATCTCCGACAGGATCAGGGCCCAGGCCCAGCCGATCGAGGTGTGGCCGGACGGGTACGAGCCGTTCTTGCGCAGGCCTTCTTCGTCCTTCGGCGAGCAGGTCGGTTCACCATTGACCATGAACGGGCGCGGGCGCTGGTAGTGGTTCTTGGCGGCCTTGGTGGCGGCGCTGGCGTCGATCCGGCTGCGCTCCAGCAGGCGGTACAGCGCCGGGGTCTTCACCGCATCGACGTCGATGTCGGCGGCGCAGGAGAAGTGGTTGGCGCCTTCGGGGAAGCCGAGTTCCGCATCGACACCGGCCTGGGCGAAGCGCGGGCTGCCACGCAGCGCGCGGGCTTCACGGCTGACCTGTTCGTCGAGGGCGAGGGCGGCCGAACCGGCCACCGGCGGTGCTGGCACCAGGTCGAGGCTGGCCGGTACCGCGCTCTTGTCCAGATAGCCCACCGCCTTGGTGGTGATGTTGGCTTCGACGGCGGTCGGCTTGGCGGCGGTGGCGGCACAACCGGCCAGGGCCGCGATGACGGCAAGGCCGAGCAGCGGGCGGGCAGGGTGGGAAATCAGCGACATGGACAGGCTCCGGAGGAAAAACATCGCGCCATGATCGCAGCCCGTATACGACACCGCAGTGGCCATCGGTCATACGGCCAGACCCGGCATGGTCATCCCGGCGATATGAAAAGCGTCATCGAGTGACGTCAGTCTCCTGAATCCGGGCGCAGCGCACGGACTTTCACGCGGCCGCGCCGCGAGCATCGGCACAACGGCAAGCACCAGGGGCCGTCCAGTTCCAGCCGGGTCGGGGGGATCCGTTGACAGAGGGAGAGAAGCGATGCGCAGCACCGCAACAGGAAGTACCGTCCTGGCCCTGCTCCTCGGGCTGGCAGCCGCGCCGGCACAGGCGGCCGACGTGGTCGGCGTGGCCTTCGTGCATGGCACCGGCGCACAGACCAACGCCACCCAGGACTACTGGCAGCCGGCGATCATCGATACCGTGCGCCAGGGCCTGCCCAACAGCAGCAACTACGTCGTCATCAACTGCGACTTCACCCAGTACATGTGGAAGCCGGAAGCGGCCGGCTGCCTGGCCAATCAGCTGACCGGCTTCATCGACAGCCGTGGCATCACCCAGCTGGTGGTGATCACCCACTCCAACGGCGGCAACGTGATGCGCTGGATCCTGTCCAACCCGACCTACGACAGCCGCTATCCGAAGATCATCCGCACGGTGCGCAAGGTCAACGCGCTGGCACCGTCTTCGGCCGGCACGCCGTTGGCCGATGCGGTGCTCAACGGCAACACCTTTGAAACCTCGCTGGGCTGGCTGCTGGGCTACAAGAACGACGCCGTGCGCCAGCAGCAGGTGGCGAGCATGGCCACCTACAACGCACAGAACCTGTACGGCACCGCCGGCCGTCCCGCCCTGCCCAAGCCGTTCCGCGCGGTGGTCGGCAGCGACGTGGAGTCGGCGGTGTGGGACAGCAACAGCTACTGCGGTGGCTATGCCGCCAACGTCGGCCTGGAGTTCACCCAGAACTGGCTGTCGTCCTGCTCCGATGGCTTCCTGGAGTGCAGCAGCCAGAAGGCCGCCGGCACCACCTGGTTCACCGACAAGGCGCGTACCCAGGGTGCAGAACCGCTCAGCCACAACCAGAGCCGCCGCGAGTGCTTCGGCCTCGGCACCCTGCTGCGCAACGACCTGACCCAGTGAGGGAGACGACCATGACGATTCAATCCACCCTGCTGGCCGGCGCCACCCTGGCAGTGCTGTCCCTTTCCGCAGCGCAGGCCGCGCAGCCGCTGCAGGCCGCCCGTGCGGGCGATCAGGTGCCTGCCGCCCTGGTAGCCGCGCCGCTTCCCGCCGATGAGAGCGAACACGCGCCACTGGCCTTTGCCTGGGCACTGGACCCCGCACAACCGCTGCAGGCGGCCACGCCGTATGCCTCGGTCAGCCGCAGCTACTGGCAGCAGGTTGATGGCACGCAGCTGCAACGCGGCCTGGACCTGCCACTGACGGCGCCGGATGCGGTGATCCAGCTGAGCCCGGCCGACGGTGCCCGCGCGCTGCCGGCCAACACGCTACAGGTGCGCGACCCGGCCGGCCGCAGCAGCGTGGCGCGCAGTGTCGATGCGCGCGCGCTGCAGGACGCCGGCATGCCGGTCAGCGATGGCAGCAGCATGCTCCGTACCGGCGCGACCAGTGCCGTCGGTGCCTACACGCTGCAGAGCGCGCAGGCCCAGGGCCGCTACGTGGTGCAGGTGCTGGAGCCGAACAGCCCGCTGCGGCTGGAGGTGCAGGCCAACCAGGCGCAGGTGCTGGCCGGCGGCAACATGCAGCTGCAGGCACGCCTGCTGGAAGACGGCGCCACCACCGCGCAGCTGGCATCGCGTCGTGGTGGGCTGGGCGGTGAAGCCCTGCTGGTCGCACCGGATGGCCGCAGCTGGCCGCAGCGCCTGCTGCGCACTACCGATGGCAGCCTGCGCGCGCAGGTGCGGATCCCGGCCGATGTCGGCAGCGTGCAGGGGCTGTGGGAATTGCAGGTGTTCGCCCAGGCCGACGGTGTGCTGCGCGATGGCAAGGTCGCCTTTGCGGTGGCACGGCCGACTGCCCGCTTCAGTGGCCAGGCGGCACCGGATCCGTCCAATCGCCAGGTGGCACTGCCATTGCAGGTGGCCGCCGCAGGCCGCTATGAGGCACGGGGCACGCTGTATGCCACGGCCCGCGATGGCCAGTTGAAGCCGGTCGCACAGGCACATGCGGCCGCGTGGTTCGATGGCCCGGGCGCAGGCCAGCTGGTGCTGCCGTTCGACCAGGCCGCATTGCCGGCCGGCTTCGGCGCACCGTACGAGCTGCGCGACCTGCAGCTGCAGGATCAGAGCCGGATGGCACCGATCGAGTCACGCGCGCTGGCGTTGCGGTTCTGAGCAAAGCGGTGGCGGGCCGGAACATCCGGCCCGCTGCCCCGCCTTCTGTAGAGCCGAGCCATGCTCGGCTGCTTCTGCTCGCGGCGAACGGCAGTCGAGCATGGCTCGACTCTACAGACGGTTACGGAGAGCGATGCATCTGTCTATCCCGCGTACGCGGTCAGTCGGCCTTCCTGCTCGACCACCGTGATCGCGCCGCCGAACACCGCCGACAGCGGTTCGTTGCGCAGCAGCTCGGCGCGGGTGCCATCGGCCAGTACGCGGCCGTCGCGCAGCAGCACCACCCGCTCGATCTCGGGAATGATCTCTTCGATGTGATGGGTCACCAGCACCAGGGTGATGCCCTGCTGTGCCAGCACCCGCATGGTTGCCACCAGCTGTTCGCGGGCAACCAGGTCCAGCCCGGTGGAAGGTTCGTCCAGCAGGAGTGCCTGCGGCCGATTGACCAGCGCGCGGGCGATCAGCACGCGGCGGGTCTCGCCGGCGGACAACTCGGCGTAGGCGCGGTCGCGCAGCGACAGCGCGCCGGTCATCGCCAGTGTCTCGCCGACGCGTGCACGCATGTCGGCGGTCACCTCGCGGAAGGCCGGCACCACGTAGCTGGCGAAGAAGCCGGACAGCACCGCCTGTTCCACGGTCAGCCCGGGCATGTCGGCCAGGTTGCTGCTGAGGTCGCCGGTGACGATGCCCAGCTGCGAGCGCAGCCGGTCCACCTGCCAGCGGTTCTGGCCCAGCACCTTCACCGCCACCGCGCCGTCGCCCTGGGCCAGCGGGTACAGCTCGCGGGTGATCAGCTTGATGAAGGTGGACTTGCCGCAGCCGTTGGGGCCGAGCAGGGCGGTGTGCTGGCCCTGCGCGATGCGCAGGCTGAGCCCGTGCAGCACCTTCACCTGGCCGCGTACCACGGTGGCGCGGTCCAGTTCGATCAAGGGGGCTGCTCCGCCAGGGGCGGGGCGGCGGTCATGGCGCTGGCGCGTGGATCAAGGCTCGACAACTCAGGTCCCCAACTGTGAACGGTGCCTCGGATGGCGATGCAGAGCATCGCCGCAGGGATGCAGTTTGCAACGCAAGCGCCCATGATGTCTGCCATCCCCGCGTCGACCCGGAGAGCCGTCATGCCAGATGCCCTGATGTCCCTGTTGACCGGTGGTGTGCTCGGCCTGGGGTGGTGGGCCATGCTGGCGGTGCTGCTGGTCTTCACCCAGATCACCATCTTCTCGGTGACCCTGTACCTGCACCGCAGCCAGGCCCATCGTGGGGTCGATTTCCACCCGGCGCTGGCCCATGTGTTCCGCTTCTGGCTGTGGCTGACCACCTCGATGATCACCCGCGAGTGGGTGGCCATCCACCGCAAGCACCACGCCAAGGTGGAGACCGAGGACGACCCGCACAGCCCGGTCACCCGTGGCATCGGCAAGGTGTTCTGGCACGGCGTGGAGCTGTACCGCGAAGCGCGTGGCATGCGCGCGGACATCGAGCAGTACGGGCGCGGCACCCCGGATGATGCGATCGAGCGCCGCCTGTATACCCCGCATGCCACGTTGGGGCCGGTGCTGCTGTTCGCGATCAATACCGTGTTGTTTGGCCTGCCGGGCGTGGCCCTGTGGGCGATCCAGATGGCATGGATCCCGTTCTGGGCCGCGGGCGTGGTCAATGGCCTGGGGCACTGGTGGGGCTACCGCAACTACGAGTCCGCCGACACCTCCACCAATCTCACGCCGTGGGGGTTCTGGATCGGTGGCGAGGAGCTGCACAACAACCATCATGCCTTCCCCAGTTCGGCGCGCTTCGCGATGCGGCGCTGGGAGTTCGATATCGGCTGGAGTGCGATCCGCCTGCTGCAGGCGCTGCGCCTGGCCAAGGTGCTGCGGGTGGCGCCGGCCATGGACGTGCGCCCGAACATCGCCGTGCCCGATGCTGAAACCCTGAAGGCGCTGCTCTCGCACCGCTTCCAGGCGATGACCGACTACCAGCGCAATGTGTTCATGCCGGCCCTGCGCGAGGAAGCCGTGCAGGCCGGGGCCAAGCTGCGCCGCCTGCTGCCGCGCCGGCTGCGCCGTGGCCTGGTCAACGATGGCCGCTGGCTGAAGCCGGACAGTCGTGCCCAGCTCAGCGAATGGGTGGCGCAGCGCCCGCGCATCCGCACCCTGGTCGAGTACCGCGGGCGATTGGCCGCGTTGCTGGAAGCCCGCGGCCACGATGCCGCCGAGCGCCTGCATCAGTTGCAGGCGTGGTGCCGTGAGGCCGAGGAAAGCGGGATCGCCGCGCTGCAGGCCTATGCCGCACGGTTGAAGGGCTACAGCCTGGTGGGCGCGTGAGGGCTGGGTATGGGCTTGCGTTGACGATGCTGCTGCCGGGCGCGGCGCTGGCCCAGGTCACCGACACCACCAGCTACCTGCAGCGGATGGACAGCGATGGCGACGGCCGGGTGAGTGAATCCGAATACGTGCAGTGGATGCTGTATGCCTTCGACCGCATGGACCGCAATGGCGATGGCGTGCTGAGCGCAGACGAGCTGCCCGGCGGCAAGGGCAGGGCGATCAGCCGCGAGCAGCAGCGGCAGGTGATCGTGCAGCGTTTCCACAAGCAGGATGCCAACGGTGATGGCGTCCTGGATGCCCGTGAACTGGCGGCACCGCCACGCTGAGCGGGCGTAGAATCGGTTCATGCCTGAACTGCCCGAAGTCGAAACCACCCGCCGCGGCCTGGCGCCGCACCTGCAGGGCCGCCGCGTGCACGGCGTGATCCTGCGCCGCGCCGACCTGCGCTGGCCGATTCCGCCGGAAGTGGCCGAGCTGCTGCCGGGGCAGCGCATCGAGGAGATCCGCCGTCGCGCCAAGTACCTGCTGCTGGATACCGCCATCGGCAGCGCGGTGCTGCACCTGGGCATGTCCGGCAGCCTGCGTGTGCTGCCCGGTGATACGCCGGTGCGCGCCCACGACCACGTCGACATCAGCCTGGACAACGGCCGCCTGCTGCGCTTCAACGACCCGCGCCGCTTCGGCAGCCTGCTCTGGCAGCCCGCCGGTGAGATCCATCCGCTGCTGCAGGGGCTGGGCCCGGAGCCGCTGGACGACGCGTTCGACGGCGACTACCTGTTCGCCCGCAGCCGTAGCCGCAGCGCGCCGGTGAAGACCTTCCTGATGGACCAGGCGGTGGTGGTGGGCGTGGGCAACATCTACGCCGCCGAGAGCCTGTTCAAGGCCGGCATCAGTCCACTGCGCGAGGCCGGCAAGATCTCGCGCGGGCGCTATCAGCGGCTGGCCGACGCGGTGAAGGAAATCCTCGGCTACGCCATCACCCGTGGCGGCACCACCCTGCGCGATTTCATCAGCCCTGACGGCGCACCGGGCTACTTCGAACAGGAACTGCTGGTGTACGGCCGCGACGGGCTGCCCTGCCCGAACTGTGGCCGCGCGCTGAAGCACGCCACGATCGGCCAGCGCGCCAGCGTCTGGTGCAGCCACTGCCAGCGCTGAGGCGGGCGGCCAGCGGCAGCTGAACGGGCAGGGTACGTCTCCGCTGCCCGTTAACGTTTGTCTGCCTATGATGGCCGACCTTCCCTCTGTGCCTGACGCGCCTGCATGCAACGACGCGACTTCATCCGCAATGCCTCCCTCGCCCTGGCTGCATTCGGCCTGCCGTCCCTGCCCGCGTGCGCGGCCAGCAAGAGCGGCCAGATGGGCCTGCGCCGCCTCGGCCAGCCGCAGCCATTCGACTTCGCCACCCTGAAGGGCCAGGCGCGCGCGCTGGCACAGGCACCCTACAAGAGCCACAAGCGGGTGCTGCCGGGCCGCCTGGAAGGCCTGGACTGGGACCAGTACCAGTCGATCGGCTACCGCCAGGACCATGCGCTGTGGGCTGACCAGCCGGGCAAGTTCCAGGCCAAGTTCTTCCACCTGGGCCTGTACTTCCACTCGCCGGTGCGCATGTTCGACGTGGTCGACGGCAAGGCGCAGGAGCTGGCCTATGACGGCGCGGCGTTCAACTACGGCAAGAGCGGCATCAAGGACGGCGAGCTGCCGGCCGATCTGGGCTTCGCCGGCTTCCGCCTGAACACCCGCAAGGACACCGACCGCGACTTCGCGGCCTTCCTCGGCGCCAGCTACTTCCGCGCGGTCGGCAAGGAAGGCCAGTACGGCCAGTCCGCGCGCGGCCTGGCGATCGACACCGGCATGGGCAAGCCGGAGGAATTCCCGGACTTCATCGCCTACTACCTGGAGCAGCCGTCGGCCGATTCGGAGACGATCGTGGTCTACGGCCTGCTGGATTCGCCCAGCGTGGCCGGTGCGTACCGCTTCGCCATCACCAACGGCGACGTGCTGCTGATGGATATCGACAGCGCGCTGTACCCGCGCAAGGCGATCGAGCGGCTGGGCATCGCCCCGTGCACCAGCATGTACCAGGTGGGCGAGAACGACCGCCGCATGGCATGGGACTGGCGCCCGGAGATCCACGACACCGATGGCCTGTCGCTGTGGACCGGTGCCGGCGAATGGATCTGGCGACCGCTGCTGAATCCGCGCAACCTGCGCTTCAACATGTTCGTCGACCGCAACCCGCGTGGTTTCGGCCTGCTGCAGCGCGACCGCAACTTCGACCACTACCAGGACGACGGCGTGTTCTACGAGAAGCGCCCCTGCCTGTGGGTGGAGCCGAAGGGCGAATGGGGCGAGGGCTCGGTGCAGCTGGTGGAGATTCCCACCGTGGACGAGACCTTCGACAACATCGTGGCGTTCTGGAACCCGAAGGAAAAGCCGCAGCCGGGCCAGGAGCTGCTGGTCGGCTACCGCCTGTACTGGGGCGCCGAGCCGCCGGCACGGCCGCCGCTGGCGCACTGCGTGGCCAGCCGCACCGGCCTGGGCGGCGTGGTCGGCAAGAAGCGCGAGTATTTCAGCTGGCGCTTCGCGGTGGACTTCGAAGGCGGCGAACTGGCCAGGCTGATCGACAAGGGTGAGGTCGAGGCCGTGGTGGAAGCCAGCCGTGGCCGGGTCGAGATCGTGTCGGCGCGCCCGCTGCGCGAGATCAACGGCTACCGCGCGATGTTCGACCTGGTGCCGCCGGAAGGCAGCACCGAGCAGATCGACATCCGCCTGTTCCTGCGCAGTGGCGGCAAGACCCTCACCGAGACCTGGCTGTACCAGTACACCCCGCCGCCGGCAGGTGCGCCGGAGCGCACGCTGTACTGAATGGATGCGGCCCGGTGCCGGCTACACGCCGGCACCGTTGTTTCAAGGCTTGCTGTCGGTGGCGTGCGACTGGGTCGGCACACCCACTTCCACCGTGCCCCGGCGGATCTTCATCCAGGTTTCGTCCTGCCAGCGTTCGTACTGCTTCGGGTCCCAGTACTTCGGGTCGTAGAGGCGATCGGCCTTGATGGTGCGGGAGATTCCGCCGTCCATGTACACGATGTCGACGTTGTTGGACATCGAGCCGACGCGGCTGCCGGTCATCTCGCGGCGCCCCTTTCTGAGCACTTCGGCCATGCGTGGGCGCGCGACTTCGTCACCATACTCGGCGCGCAGCGCGCTTGCCTGCGCGCGCGCCGCATCATGCTGCTCCAGCGGCAGCGTGGCCCAGTACTCGTTGCGCAGCTCGACGAACAACGGATAGCCACGTTCGGCCGCCACCTCCATCCAGGCATAGGCCATGACCGGATTGCGCGGCTGCTCTACCCCGTACCAGTACATCTCGCCGAGGTAGCCCTGGGCAGGCTTGTCCGCATACCGCGCGGCCAGCCGGAAGTTGTCCATCGCGCCGTTGACATCGTTGCGACGCAGCGCGTTGACGCCCCATTGCCGGTACATCATGTCCGGGTGGCTGTCCATGAAACCGGCGCCGATCACCGCCGCATCGTCTTCACCTGACGGGCGCTCGGCCGCGGTGGCCAGCAGGGGCAGCAACAGCAGCGGCAGCAGCAGGAGGGCAGAGCGCATGTCGGACGTCCAGTTCGGCAGCAGGGGAGCCGCAGCCTAGGCGCGACAGCGCGTGCTTGTAAACCGCTGGAGGTCATGGCGCACCGGCGCGCCTGCTACAGCGGCAGCGGCGCCTGCGCCGGATCGATCCGCCCTTCACCGCGGGTGATCTTCTTGAACTCGGCGCGGCTGACCGACACGTAGCGGTCGTTGCCGCCGATCTCCACCTGCGGGCCGTCCTGCACCGCGTGGCCATGCTCGTCCACACGCACCGTCATCGTCGCCTTCTTGCCGCTGTGGCAGATGGTCTTGATCTCCTGCATCTCATCGGCCCAGGCCAGCAGGTACTGGCTGCCTTCGAACAGCTCGCCGCGGAAGTCGGTGCGCAGGCCGTAGCACAGCACCGGAATGCGCAGCTGGTCGACCACTTCGCTGAGCTGCCAGACCTGGGCGCGGGTCAGGAACTGCGCCTCGTCCACCAGCACGCAGCCCATCGGGCCGTTGGCTGCCAGATCCTGTTCAACCCAGCGCTGCAGGTCGGTATCGCGGTCGAAGGCCATGCCGTCCGCACGCAGGCCGATCCGCGAGGCGACCACGCCGGCGCCGGCACGATCGTCCAGGCGCGGGGTCAGGATCGCCACCCGCATGCCGCGCTCGCGGTAGTTGTGGGCGCTCTGCAGCAGGGTGGTGGTCTTGCCGGCGTTCATCGCCGAATAGTAGAAGTAGAGCTTGGCCATCGACGGATTGTACGCCGCGGCCCCGCTTCGCCGAAGCCGTTCAGCAACCCCACCGGCGGCCCGCTGTGGTCGTCACCCGGCCCCGCTACAATCCCCATCCCATGCACGGTCTCAATCCCCCCCAAGCCGCCGCCGTCCTGCACATCGAAGGTCCATTGCTGGTGCTCGCCGGCGCGGGCAGCGGCAAGACGCGTGTGATCGTGGAAAAGATCGCCCACCTGATCGGCTGCGGCCGCTATCCGGCGCGCCGCATCGCGGCGATCACCTTCACCAACAAGTCGGCCAAGGAAATGCGCGAGCGCGTGGCCAAGCGCCTGCGCGAGCAGGACGCCGACGAGGTGACCATCTGCACCTTCCATGCGCTGGGCCTGAAGTTCCTGCAGATCGAGCACGCGGCCGTTGGCCTGAAGCGCGGCTTCTCGATCTTCGATGCCGACGATGCCGCTGCGCAGATCAAGGACCTGATGTACGGGGCCAAGCCTGATGACATCGAGGACATGAAGAACCTGGTGTCGCGCGCGAAGAACGCCGGCCTGTCGCCCGAACAGGCGATGGCCGCCGCGCGCAGCAATCGCGAGAAGGAAGCGGCCAGCGTCTACGAGCGCTACCAGCTGCGCCTGACCGCGTTCAATGCGGTCGACTTCGATGATCTGATCCGTCTGCCGGTGCAGATCCTGGAAGAAAATCCGGAGATCGCGCTGGCCTGGCGCGAGCGCATCGGCTACCTGCTGGTGGACGAATGCCAGGACACCAACGACGCGCAGTACCGGCTGCTCAAGCAGCTGGCCGGTGACAAGGGCAACTTCACCTGCGTGGGTGACGATGACCAGTCGATCTATGCCTGGCGCGGCGCCAATCCGGAAAACCTGCAGCAGATGGGGCGCGACTATCCCAAGCTGGAGATCATCAAGCTGGAGCAGAACTACCGCTGCTCCAACCGCGTGCTGCGCGCGGCCAATGCGCTGATCGCCAACAACCCGCACGAGCACCTGAAGAAGCTGTGGAGTGACCAGGCCGACGGCGAACGCATCCGCGTGTGGGAATGCCGCAACAGCGAACATGAGGCGGAAAAGGTTGCCGCCGAGATCGCCTTCGTGGCGCAGTCGCGCAATGTGCCGTGGAGTGATTTCTGCATCCTGTTCCGCGGCAACTTCCAGTCGCGTCCGCTGGAAAAGGCGATGCAGCTGCTGCGCATTCCCTACCACCTGACCGGCGGCACCATGTTCCTGGAACGCCAGGAAGTGAAGGACACGCTGGCCTGGCTGCGCCTGCTGGTGAACCCGGACGACGACACCGCGTTCATGCGTGCGGTGCAGTCACCCAAGCGCGACGTCGGTGCTGGCACGCTGGCCAAGCTGGCCGAGCTGGCGCAGGAGAAGGACATGCCGATGGCGCAGGCTGCCGAGGCGATCGGTGCCCTGCAGCAACTGCCCCCGCGCGCGGCCAACAGCCTGGCGCGCTTCACCGACATCCTGCGTGACCTGCGTGCACAGACCCGGCAGGTCACTTCCGGCGACATGATCCGCAAGGTCGCCAAGGAATCCGGCCTGCTCAGCGAACTGCGCCAGCAGGCCAAGGAAGAGGCAAGTTACCAGCGCCGTGCCAACAACATCGAGGAACTGGCGCAGTGGTTCGAGGGCGGCCCGCGCGGCGCCACCGCCGCCGATCTGGCCGGCCAGCTGGCGCTGCTGTCGCGCAGCGACAAGGACGAGGGCGGCAACCAGGTGCGCATGATGACCATGCACGCTTCCAAGGGCCTGGAGTTCCCGTACGTGTTCATCGTTGGCTGCGAGGACGGCGTGCTGCCGCACCAGGTCAGCCTGGACGAGGGCAATCTGCAGGAAGAGCGTCGCCTGCTTTACGTGGGCATCACCCGCGCCAAGATCCAGCTGTGGATGAGTTACAGCAAGCTGACCCGCAAGTTCGGCGAGCACGTGCGGTTGAAGCCGAGCCGGTTCTTCGAGGAGATTCCGGCCGAGGAGATCCAGCGCGACGGTGCCGACCCGGTGGCCGATGCCGCGCGCAAGAAGGAACGCGCGACGGCGGGGTTGGCGGCGATCGAGGCGCTGTTCGATTGAGGATCGAAAAGCGACTAAAGTGGTATTCCAACCCGTCCGATTGACGCTTCTGGCCTTGAGCCTGCATCGGGTTAAGGCCTAGTGTGAGCGCACCCGAAGTGCGCGCCGTGTCCTTCATCGTGTCCAACGACATCCCTCCTGTTCTCACCCGTACCTTCCTCGGGCTGGGCGTGGTCCTGCTTGTTTCAGCGCTTCTGGCCTACGTTGGGGCCAGGCGCTTCCTCGATGCGGCGGTCATTGCCGATGGCAGGATCACCCATGTGGCTGCCAGCGTTGATCGCGGTGGTTCGCGCACTTCAGGGGTGACGTTCCTGTACTGGGTGGACTTCACTACCAGCAGCGGGCAAGTGATGCGGTTCTTCGCAGGTCGTACCAGCCGTCGTGCCTATATGACGGGCGATCATGTAGATGTGCTGTACCTGCCGGACCGCCCGGACAAGGCCCTGGTGCGTTCGCTCTCATCACCCTGGGGCCTGAGCGTCATACTGGGAGTGACCGGCGGCCCATTCTTGCTGGGGGTGGGACTTCTGCACCTGCCGCAGGCGGCGAGGGCATGGCGGCGCAGGCAGCTCCTTCGCCACGGGACACGGGTGCAAGCCAAGGTCCGGGCGATCAAGCGCGATCGCGGAGTATTTTCGGGGGGAAGGCATCCGTTCGTCATCGTCTGCGCCTGGCGCGATCCTGAAACCACTCGATGGCATGTCTTCCACAGCGCGTATCTCTGGGCCGATCCCCGTGCACAGGTGAGTGGGCGTGAACTGGATGTCCATGTCATGCCGGTCAATCCGCGCTACTACCATGTCGATATCTCCTTCATTCGATCAGCGCCGGCACCTGCACGCTGATCGATCAACCCGGCCAGCACCATGCCCACCCTCCTCAGATGTTTTTTGCTGTTTTCTTTGCCGTGGGCCTGCTGATCCTTCTGGCCGCCGCCTGGCTGTTCGTGGACGTCCAGCGTTTCGCGCGCAAGGCCGTTTCCGTAACCGGAACGGTGGTGGCCGTCCAGGCAGAGGATGCCCGGTCGGAAATGGAGGGGATGCCCGCACGTGACATCACCCTGCATCGCCCGGTGGTGAGGTTCCAGACCGCACAGGGCAGATGATTCAGTTCACCGCGTCCTTTGCTACCGGGGCACCACTGTACGTGGTCGGCGAACAGGTACAGGTGCTATATCCCGGCGGCATGCCTTCCAAGGCTCGTATCCAGCACCCGGGATTGCGCTGGGGCGCACCGCTGCTGTTGGCGCTGATGGGCATGGGGTTCTGCCTGATCGCCGCATGCGTCCATCGCCTGTGCGTGCGCTACTGGCCGATCCTGTTCGGCCAGCGTGACGGGGCATGTGGCTAGGCTGGGCATCGTAGTGGCCCACTTGGCCTGAGCGTGCTGCACGGCGGGCGCTGGCGTTGCAAAATCGAGGTATTCCTTCCGGAGCCCACCCATGCATCCCATCGAAAGCGAACGCCTGCGGCTGCGCCGCCTGGAACCAGACCGGGATGCTGCGCCGATGCTGGCACTGCTCAACGATCCGGGCTTCCTGCTTTTCATCGGTGATCGCAACGTGCGCAGCGAGGAGCAGGCGCGGGACTACATCGCGTTGCGGGTGTTGCACAGTTATGCGTTGAACGGCTTCGGCATGTACGCGATCGAGCGCTTGGCCGACGGGGCGTGGCTGGGCAATGCCGGGCTGGTGCGCCGAGATGGCCTGCCGGGGCCGGACATCGGCTACGCGGTGCTGTCTGAATTCGCCGGGCAGGGTTATGCCGGTGAGGCGGCGCGGGCGGTGTTCGCGCATGCGCGCGCTGAGCTGGGCCTGCAGGATCTGTACGGCATCACCGATCTGGACAACGTGGTGTCCGGGAAGATCCTGCTGGGCCTGGGCATGCAGGAGCGCGGGGTGATCCAGTTGCCGGGCATCGAAACGCCCAGCCGGCTGTACGCCACCTTGGGTGCGGCTGACGTCGGGTAGTGCCGGCCGCTGGCCGGCACAGCAGCAGCTGACGGTGGGTGCCGACCGTTGGTCGGCACGATTCAGATGCAGTGCCGACCAACGGTCGGCACCCACCATCAACCGCGCAGTTCAGCCAGTTGCGCCTGAAGTTCGGCCACCGCCGCTTCCAGCTGGGCCACGCGCTCGGCCAGGCCGGGGTCGGCCGCTTCGCTGCTGCCACTGCCGCTGCTGGCGTACTTCGCAGCCAGCGCCGCGCCGTCCACTTCACCGCACAACAGGTGCATGTAGCGGTCTTCGCGCTGGCCGCTGGCGCGGGGCAGCACCACCAGCAGCGCGCGCTGCTGCAGGCGCTCGATGGCGTGGCGGGCTTCGTCGGTGTCGGCAAAACGATGCAGGCGCTCGCTGCGCGAGACCAGTTCGCCCAGGGTCTGCGGCCCACGCAGCAGCAGCATCGCCAGCAGCACGGTCTGCTGCCGGGTCAGGTCCAGCGCGGCCTGCAGGCGGTGCTCGTAACGGTCTGCGCGCGAGGAGAAGTGCTGGCGGGCCAGGCCCAGTGTTTCCAGCTGGCGCAGGGCGTGCTGCACGCTGCCGGCGTCGACGTTCATCACCGGCTCGCGGGCGGTCTTCTGGTTGGCGGCGGACTGGGCCGCATTGACCGTCAGCGGGTAGGTGTCCGGTGTGGTTGCCTCCTTCTCCACCAGGCAGCCCAGCAGTCGGGCCTGCACGGCGTCGAGCAGGGGAACGTCGGGGGTCTGGACGGAATCGGTCATGGCGGCCTCCGGAAGGGCAACGGGTCAACCGCCAAGCATAGCCGTCCCGGGACCGCCTTTGCCGGTAAAATGCGCCGGTATATCTGATTGCCGGTGAATCCATGCGTCGTCCCGTTTCCCTGTCCCTGACCCTGCTCGCCACCGCGGCGCTGGGCCTGTCCGCCTGCAAGCGCGTGGATGCGCCTGCCGCTGAAGCCGCTGCGCCGGAGGCCCCGGCCGCCGCTGCCAAGGCCGACGGCGCGCTCGATGCCACTGCCAACGACAACCTCAATGCGGTGCTGTGGATGCAGCGCGCGCAGGAGTACAAGGCGATCACCGAACAGACCTACCGTGCCGCCGCCGACCACCTGGATGCCGCGCTGAAGGAAGCCCACTGGGACGCGCTGGTGCCGGAAGAACGCGGCAACGAGGCCAAGGGCCTGAAGCCGGCCGTGGTGCTGGACGTGGATGAGACCGTGCTGGACAACTCGCCCTACCAGGCGCGCCTGGTCCGCGACGGCAAGGAATACGACGAGCTGACCTGGGACCAGTGGGTGGCCGAAAAGAAGGCCAAGGCCATTCCGGGCGTGGTTGATTTCGCCAAGGCCGCCAACGCCAAGGGCGTGACCCTGCTGTACATCTCCAACCGCGCCGTGCACCTGAAGGACGCAACCCTGGCCAACCTGCGCGAGCAGGGCCTGCCGGTGGCCGATGACAGCGTGTTCCTGGGCCTGGGCACCGTGGTCGAAGGCTGCGAGCAGGCCGGCAACGAGAAGAACTGCCGCCGCCGCCTGGCCGGGCAGAAATACCGCGTGCTGATGCAGTTCGGCGACCAGCTGGGCGATTTCGTCGAGGTGACCGCCAACACCAACGACGGTCGTGACGCGCTGCTGCAGCAGTACCACGACTGGTTCGGCGAGCGCTGGTGGATGCTGCCGAACCCGACCTACGGCGGCTTCGAGCCGGCGCAGTTCAACAACGACTACAGCCAGTCGCGCCAGGCCCGCCACGACGCCAAGCGCGCCGCCCTGGACTACGCACCGTGAGCCGCGCGCCGCTGCCGCTGCGCGATGACGAGCGCCTGATCTTCGCGCTGGACGTGCCTGACCGCGTGCAGGCGCTGGAGTGGGTCGACCGCCTCGGCGACAGCGTGGCGTTCTACAAGATCGGCATGGAACTGCTCGCCTCCGGCGAGTACTTCCAGGTGTTGGACGAGCTGGCCCGCCGCGACAAGCGCGTGTTCGTCGACCTGAAGTTCTTCGACATCCCGGCCACCGCCGCGGCGGTGATCAAGCGCCTGTCGCAGTGGCCGGTCAGCTACGCCACCATCCACGGCTGGCACCCGGCGATGATGGAAGCCTGCGCCGCCGCCAACAGCAGCGACATGCGCCTGCTGGCGGTGACCGTGCTGACCTCGATGGGCCGCCCGGACCTGGCGCAGATGGGCATCGACCGTGAGCCGGTGGACGTGGTGGTCGAGCGCGCGCTGGCCGCGCAGGCGGCCGGTATCGATGGCGTGATCGCCTCGGGCCAGGAAGCCGGCCCGATCCGCGCCGCTACCGGCGCCGGGTTCTCGATCGTCTGCCCGGGCATCCGCCCCGGTGGCCCGGTCGGCGATGACCAGAAGCGTACCGTTGGCGTGGCCCAGGCCTTTGCCGATGGCGCCGATGCCATCGTGGTCGGTCGCCCGATCCGCCTGGCCGCCGATCCGCAGGCTGCGGCCCGGGCCATCCAGCAGGAAATCGCGTCGGCGTTGGCTACGCGCTGAGATTCCGCTGCGCAGGCTGCAGGCCCGAACGCCATCCCGACCCGCGCGGGATGGCGTTTTTGCATCCGCCGAAGGACCCGGTTGTGCCCGAATCGCCGCAAAACCTGCCGTAGATTTCATGGCCCCGGCGCCAGGCATCAGTCTAATCAATAAAATCAATGATTTATGTGGCACTACGTGAAGTGTTGCCTTAACTTGAGCGGCAGCGTAGGATCGCCGCCATCCGGTCCTCGGACCGGACATGTGCCACAACACTGTCCACCGGCCCTGCGCCGGCTTGAAGAGCCTGTGATCCTCGTGATCCCGGCTCTTTTTTTATTCCGATCAGTGACTTGCACAAGCAACCGCGGAAACCGTGACGTCCCGGCTTGCCGCTGTCACCTCGCAGGCCGCAAGATGCGGACCGGTCCGGGGAGTCCGAGTGCATGAGCGTGGCAGTGCGAGGAAGGTCTGCGCGTGGATGGGGGCTGGCAGTCATGCTGCTGGCCGTGGCCGCGTGCAGTGAACCGGCCAACGATCCGGCCAGGCCGGCAGCCGAACCGGTTGCGGCGGTGCAGGCGATGGCCCTGCGCCTGGCCGAGGACGATCTGGTCGGCTATGCAAAGCTGTCGGTTCCGCCCAGCCAGTACCAGCGCCTGCAGCAGGCCTGGGCCGAGGGCCACAGCCAGTGGCCGCTGACCGAGCTGCCACTGGGCGACCAGCTGCTGCCGATGCTGGCCGCACTGCGCACGCCCAATGCCGGTGCCGAACTGCAGCGCAGCTTCGATCGCCAGCTGGCTGGTCAGGCCAGCGCCGTACGCCAGGCCGCGCAGTCGATGGGCAACTTCGGCGTGCAGTACCTGCGCCACCAGAAGGGCTATACGCCCGGCCAGCAGGCCCATTACATCGCCCTGGTGGAAACCCTCGCCAGCTGGGCGCAGGGCGCGCCGATCAGTGACCGTGCGCGTGCACGCAGCACGATCGCCGCGCTGGTGGGTGCCGCCGGCAAGGTTGGCTTCGACGATGAGGCCGGCCTGCAGGCCGCGGGCATGGAAGGCAGCCTGCAGCAGCTGGCGCCGTTCATCCATACCCTCAAGGCGGTGCTGGGCAGCTACGGGTTGGGCGTGGATGACGCACTGCGCAGCGTGCGCGGTGAACTGCTCTCGGTGGAGGGCGACAACGCGCTGGTACGCCTGCACTACGACCTGGCGGGGCGTGAGATGACCCTGCAGCTGCCGCTGAGCCGCCGCGAGGGCCATTGGTACCTGACCCGCACCCTGGCCGACACCGATGCCCTGCTGCGCAAGGCCGACGCGGCCCGTGCCGCAGCGGCGCCGGCACCGGCCGAGACCCCGCCCGAGGGTGGGGAAGCGGCAACACTGCCGCCTAAGCCATAATGGCGCCGATGTCGAAACAGAACCCGCTGCCGTTCCCCGGCGAAGAATCCCAGTCGACGCCCGCCGATACGGTGCCGGCGTCCCCCTCGACCGGTACCGGCCCGAACCCGGTACCGCCGCCCGCGCACGCGCGTCCGGCTGGCCGCCGCCCGCTGTGGGCTCGCCTGCTCGGCCGTCTGGTCGAACCGTGGCTGTCGCTGAAGATCGAACCGGAAGACCCGGGCCAGTACAACGATGGCCGCCCGGTCATGTACGTGCTGGAGGACTACGGCCTGTCCAATGCGCTGATCCTGGACAAGGCCTGCCGCCAGGCCGGCCTGCCGTCGCCGCTGGTGCCGCTGGCCGGTGACCCGACCGGCCGCAAGCGCGCCTACCTGGCGCTGTCGCGGCGCAGCTCCAGCAACTCGCTGATTCCCGAACAGCGCGGCGCCAAGACCCACTCCGATTCGCTGGCCAAGGTGCTGCAGGCCCATCGCGTGCGCGATGACCTGGACGTGCACCTGGTGCCGGTGTCGATCTTCGTCGGCCGCGCGCCGGACAAGCAGAGCGGTTGGTTCGCCGTGCTGTTCTCGGAAAACTGGGCGCTGGTGGGTCGCTTCCGCCGCCTGCTGGCGGTGCTGCTCAACGGCCGCAGCACCATCGTCCGCTTTGCCCCGCCGATCTCGCTGCGCAGCACCGTGGACGAAGGCCTGGAGCCGGAGCGCACGGTGCGCAAGCTGCAGCGCGTGCTGCGTACCCATTTCCGCCGCATTCGTGAATCGGTGATCGGCCCTGACCTGTCGACGCGGCGCCTGCTGGTCGACCAGGTGCTGGCCGCCGAACCGGTGCGCGAAGCGATCGCCGCACAGGCCAAGCGCGACAATTCGAAGCCGGCCGATGCCTGGAAGAAGGCGCACGCCTACGCCTGGGAAATCGCCGCGGACTATTCCAGCCCGGTGGTGCGTTCGGCCAGCTTCATGCTCAGCCACGTGTGGAACCGCATCTATGCGGGCGTGCTGGTGCACCACCTGGACAAGTTCAAGGCCGCCGCGCCGGGCCACGAAGTGGTCTACGTGCCCAGCCACCGCAGCCACATGGACTACCTGCTGCTGTCCTACCTGCTGTACGACCGTGGCATCGTGCCGCCGCACATCGTGGCCGGCATCAACCTGAACCTGCCGGTGGTCGGCACCCTGCTGCGCAAGGGCGGTGCGTTCTTCATCCGCCGCTCGATCCGTGGCAACGCGCTGTACTCGGCGGTGCTCAGCGAATACGTCGCGCAGCTGGTGGCCGGTGGCTACTCGCTGGAGTACTTCGTCGAAGGCGGCCGCTCGCGTACCGGCCGACTGCTGCAGCCCAAGGGCGGCATGATCTCGATGACGCTGCGCGCGTTCCTGCGCCAGCCGCGCAAGCCGGTGCTGTTCCAGCCCATCTACATCGGCTATGAGAAGCTGATGGAAGGCGGCAGCTACCTGGACGAACTGTCCGGCCGGCCGAAGGAAAAGGAATCGATCTGGTCGCTGCTGTGGGGCATCCCCAAGGTGCTCAAGCAGAACTACGGCCAGGTGGTGGTGAACTTCGGCGAACCGATCGCACTGAACGACGTGCTCGCCGAGAAGGCGCCGGAGTGGAAGGGCGAGGCGGTCTCCGAGGACGAGAAGCCGGCGTGGCTGTCGACCACGGTGGATACGCTGGCCGAACGCATCCAGGTGCGCATCAACGGTGCCGCCGACGTCAACCCGATCAACCTGCTGGCGCTGGCCCTGCTGTCCACGCCGAAGCATGCGATGGGCGAGGCCGACCTGATCGCGCAGATCGAGCTGTGCAAGACCCTGCTGGTCGAGATGCCGTACTCGGACCGGGTGACGGTGACCCCGCACTCGCCGGAGCGGATCATCGCCCATGCCGAGGAAATCAACGTCCTCACCCGCATCAAGCACCCGCTGGGCGACGTGCTCAGCGTCAGCGGCGATACCGCAGTGCTGCTGAGCTACTTCCGCAACAACGTGGTGCACCTGTTCACCGCCTCGTCGTGGGTGGCCTGCTGCTTCCAGAACAACCGCCGCATGAGCCGCACCGGCCTGGTCCAGCTGGGCCGTACGGTATACCCGTTCCTGCAGGCCGAGCTGTTCCTGCCGTGGAGCGAGGACGAGTTCGCCCTGCGCATCGACCGGACCATCGATGTGTTCGTGCGCGAGGGCCTGCTGCAGAACGTCAACGATGACGACGGCGGCATCCTGGCGCGCAATACGGGGCAGACCGACGAGGTGTTCCGCCTGCGTGCGATCGGCCATTCGCTGCAGCAGGCGTTCGAGCGCTATTACATCGCCATCTCGGTGCTGGTGAAGAACGGCCCGGGCGTGCTCGGCGCGGCCGAGCTGGAAAGCCTGTGCCAGCAGGCCGCGCAGCGGCTGAGCCTGCTCTATGCACCGGCGGCACCGGAGTTCTTCGACAAGTCCCTGTTCCGCGGCTTCATCCAGAAGCTGCGCGAGCTGCGCCTGGTGTGGCCGGACGAGAACAGCAAGCTGCTGTTCGACGAACGCCTGGATGCGTGGGCCAAGGATGCCAAGTTCATCCTCGGCCGCGAGCTGCGCCACACCATCGAACGGGTCAGCCCGGAAGCGGCACGCCCGGACGAGCCTGCGCCGCAGGATTGAAGGCAGCGCCGGGCCGTGCCCGGCGAACGGCATGCCAACCAAGGTTGGCATCTACCGGGGCGAAGCAGTAGATCCACGCCATGCGTGGATGGGCCACCGCTCAGGCCGGTTCGTCGGGAATCTGCAGGCTTTCCAGCCTGGCGATGCAGTCCTTCAGCTGCAGCTTGCGCCGCTTCAGGCGCTTGGCTTCCAGCTCGTCCTCGCCATTGGCGGCCATGCGGGTGATCTGTTCATCCAGCAGGCGGTGCTCGGCGCGCAGGGCGGCGAGGTGCTCGACGATCTCGGCGGGGCTGTAGGTGTCCACAGCCTCCGAGCATACACAGCGATGATGACTGCCGGGAGAGGGGAATTCCGACCCCCGGCCGTGGCCGCTCCGAGCCGTTAGAATGGAACCCATGAGTGCCGTGATTTCCCTTCCCGATCCCCAGCCGCGCGCCGCCCGTGATCCGCGCGTGGCCGAGCGCGAGCAGCACAAGCTGGCCAAGCGCCTGCGCCGCCAGGTTGGCGAGGCGATTGCCGACTTCGGCATGATCGAGGCCGGCGACAAGGTCATGGTCTGCCTGTCCGGCGGCAAGGACAGCTACACCCTGCTGGACGTGCTGCTGCAGCTGCAGAAGAAGGCGCCGGTGCCGTTCGAGCTGGTGGCGGTGAACCTGGACCAGAAGCAGCCGGACTTCCCCGAGCACGTACTGCCGGAATACCTGGCAGGCCTGGGCGTGCCGTATCACATCATCGAGCAGGACACCTATTCGGTGGTCAGCCGGGTCATTCCGGAAGGCAAGACCATGTGTTCGCTGTGCTCGCGGCTGCGTCGTGGCGCGCTGTACAACTACGCCGAACTCCATGGCTTCACCAAGATCGCGCTGGGCCACCACCGCGACGACATGGTGGCCACGTTCTTCATGAACCTGTTCCACCACGCCAAGCTGTCGGGCATGCCGCCGAAGCTGCGCAGCGATGACGGCAAGCACGTGGTGATCCGGCCGCTGGCCTACGTGCGCGAAAGCGACATCGTCGAGTACGCACAGGCACGCCAGTTCCCGATCATTCCCTGCAACCTGTGCGGCAGCCAGGAGAACCTGCAGCGCCGCCAGGTCGGCCTGATGCTGAAGCAGTGGGAAAAGGACCACCCGGGCCGCATCGAGCAGATCGCGCGTGCCATGGGCGAAGTCCGGCCCTCGCAGCTGGCCGACACCACCCTGTTCGACTTCATGGCGCTGGGCCGTCGCGACGACGCGCCGCTGCCCGACGCCCATGCCTGGCTGGCCGGTTCCCCGGCCGACGCCGACGCAGATCCCGAGACGCCCACCGTTTAAGGTCGGTCGCCCTTCCTCTTTGCCATCCGGAATTCCATGTTCTTTCGCAACCTGACGTTCTTCCGTTTCCCGACCACCACCGATTTTTCCGAAGTCGACACCCTGCTGCCGCACGCGCTGCTGAAGCCGGTCGGCGCACTGGAAATGAATTCGCGCGGCTTCATCTCGCCGTTCGGCCGCGAGGAGAAGGAACTGCTCTCCCACCGCATCGCCGAACATCTGTGGCTGACCGTGGGCGGCGAGGACAAGATCCTGCCGGCGGCGGTGGTCAACGACCTGCTCGAGCGCAAGCTGGAGGAGATCGAGGAGAAGGAAGGCCGCCGCCCGGGTGGCCGCGAGCGCAAGCGCATGAAGGACGACCTGCTGCATGAACTGCTGCCGCGCGCCTTCGTGAAGTCCTCGCGCAACGACGCCTTCATCGACCTGCAGCACGGCTACGTGGCGGTGGATACCTCCAGCCGCAAGACCGGCGAGTACTTCATGTCCGACATCCGCGGCCTGCTCGGCAGCTTCCCGGCGATGCCGCTGAATGCCGAAGTCGCACCGCGTTCGATCCTGACCGGCTGGATCGCCGGCGAGCCGCTGCCGACCGGGCTGAGCCTGGGCGAAGAATGCGAGATGAAGGACCCGGTGGAGGGCGGTGCGGTGGTCAAGTGCCAGCACCAGGAACTGCGCTGCGACGAGATCGACAAGCACCTGGACGCCGGCAAGCAGGTGACCAAGCTGGCGCTGATCTTCGAAGACAACCTGTCCTTCGTGATCGGCGACGACCTGATCGTGCGCAAGCTGAAGTTCCTCGACGGCGCCCTGGACCAGCTGGAGCATGCCGACGAAGACGGCCGCCGCGCCGAGTTCGACGCCCGCTTCGCCCTGCAGAGCGCCGAGATCCGCCGCCTGTTCCTGTTGCTGGAAGAAGCCTTCAAGCTCAGCAAGGCTGACTGAACAGGCAGCCCGACGGCCGCCGGTCATCCGGCGGCCCGAAGCGGCGCTATGCTGGGCGCATGAGCCGTCTGCTGCGCCGCCTGATCAGCCCGACCCCGCCCGCCACCGTACAGCGCGACACCGTTCGCCTGCGCCTGGAGGATGCCGAGATCGAGGTGCTGCGCGTGCGCGATCCACGTGCGCGCCGCATCAAGCTGAGCGTGGACGAGCGCGGCGCACGCTTGACCCTGCCGCCGCGCGCAAGCCTGGTGATGGGCGAACGCTTCCTGGAACAGCACCGCGACTGGCTGGCACTGCAGCTTCGCCAGTACCAGGGCCAGGGCCTGCCAGCACCGCTGCAGCCGGGCGAAGACGGCGTGCTGCCCCTGCGTGGCGAACTGCTGCCGCTGCGCTGGCAGGAAGGCCGCTACGCGCGGCTGGAGATCGACGCGCACGGCGCCTGCGTGCAGTGGCCGACCCGCGGCGGTGATGCCACCCTGCGCCGCCTGCTGCGCGAGTTCTACGAAGCCCAGACCCGCGCCGACGTCGGCCGCTGGCTGCCGAAGTACCTGCCCACCCTGCCGCGCGCACCCAGCCGCCTGCGTCTGAAGGTGATGTCCTCGCAATGGGGATCGTTGGCCCCGGACGGCAGCATGGCACTGGACCTGGCGCTGGTGCTGGGCCGATCCGAGGCGTTCGAGTACGTGCTGGTGCACGAACTCTGCCACCTGATCCAGCCGAATCACTCACCCGCGTTCTGGCACGAAGTGGAACAACGCTTCCCCGCCTGGCGCGAACAGCGCGATTACTTCCAGCTGGAAGGGCGACGCTTGAAAGCTATGCTCCGCCAGCTGCTGTAGAGCCGAGCCTATGCTCGGCTAACGCGCGTAGCGCGGATATTCAGCCCTCGCGATCAACAGCAGCCGAGCATGGCTCGGCTCTACAAAAGCGCGCGCAGCGCGCGACCCGCTTTCGCTCCTGCTCTTCTTTCTTTCTTCCGTGGTGGGCACACCGGAAACTGTCGAAGGACGGGATGGGTGGGATTGCGGGGGTGTCCGCGGCATGGATGCCGCGGCCAAGCCCCCATGGATGGGTTCACGGCGTCCCCCGCAATTCCACCCATCCCGGCCAACCTCATGACCGCGCAGGCCCCACCCACCACGAGGGGCTCAGCCGTTGGCCGAAACCCTCACCCCGCCCGCAGCGCCACCGCCGCCGCCCACCGCGCCGCCACCCGCGGCGCCGTAATGCACACTGCCTGATCGGTCACCGTCGTCACCGCGCGCTCCAGCAGCTGGATATCCGCCTCATGCTGGCGCGCCACATGCGGATCCTCGAAGAAGATCGCGCGCTGGCAACGCCCCTCCAGCACCCGGTCGGCAATCTGCGCATCACCGCCCATCGGACCGCTCTGGTAGCGCGTCACCCACGGCGTATCACGCGGCCAGCCCCGGCTCCAGGCCAGCTCGTTCAAACGCTGGCCGGTGGTCCCGGTGGCCACCCGCTCACCGAACCGGGCCAGCACATCGAAGTGCTCATCGGCGAAGGCCAGCATCGCCGGCTTCATCGCATCGTGCGCGATCAGCGCCAGTGTCTGGCCTTCGAACGCATGCAGGTCGTCGGCGCCGGCATCGGCTGCCAGCCCGGCGTGGACGCGCTCCACCTCCACCCAGTCGCGTGCGGTGGCTACGGTCGAAATGAACGGCTTGCCGTGGATCACGCACTGCCGCTTGAGCGCGGTTGCTTCCGGAAACACCGAGGATGGATCGACCGGGTCGATCAGGTAGATCGCGCCATCCAGTGTCCGATCCGGACCCATGCCAACGACTTCGGCGACCAGCTTCATCAGGCCACCCTCGCGTCCGTAGGGATAACGGTGCAGGCCCGCGTACCCGGTCAGGAAGCCCTGCCGTTCGATCGCGTCATGGGTGCGGCCGACCGCATGCAGCGACACGCCCAGCTCGCGCAGGCCGGCCTCGCTGCTGCGCAGCCAACGGAACAGCGCAGCGCGCGCGTCGTGGTGATGAAGACGGTTGGCAGCCAGGCCGATGCGCATCGAACGCTCCGCAGGTACGGGTGAAGGCGGCAGTGTATGTCGGCATTCCCCCATCTGGATGCTTTTACAACTTTCTTCATTGCCGTCGGCCCGGGCGTCGATAGCGTGGCAGGCAGCGGTACCGCAGCGCGGCCGTTCCTTCCGCCCGCGAGATGAGGATGCCTACCGTGAATGTCGCCGGCTTCCCGGCAGCCATTGCTGTCATGGCCAGCCTGCTGCTGCCTGCCGCGGCCTCCGCCACGGGCTGCAGCACACCGCTGCGCATCGCCTGGCCGTCCGACCGTGCTCCTTTGTCGTCCAGCGAACAGGGCGAAGCCCGGGGGCTCGGCGCGGCGTACCTGAAGCTGCTGGGCGGGCAACGGCCACTGCAGCTGTTGCCCGTGCCGGCCACCAGCGTGGACCGGGACGAGCTGCCGGCCGGCACCCAGGCGCTGCTGGGATGGCCACGCTCGCAACTGCCTGCCGGATGGGTGGTCAGCACGCCCTACCTGCAGCTGCCACAGGTGATCGTGCGCCGGGAGGATGCGCCGCCGGTGCTGGGCCTGGAAGATCTACGTGGACGCATTGTGGCCAGCCCCAGCCGGGTGCCGCTGCAGGGGCTGCTGGCCGAGCAGGCAGCGGGTGCACAGCTGCTGCCACCGGCAGCGCTGGACGATGCACTCCCGCTGCTGGGCACCGGATTGATCGATGCGGTGGTCGCCAACCTCGGCGACGTCGAGGCGGCGTTGCGCCGCTACCAGGGCGATGCACTGCTGATCGCCGCGCCGGCCGGTTTCGATGATGCCCTGGTGCTGGCGACCACGCCCGCCTGCGCCGATGTCATCGCCGGCTTCGAACAGGCGCTGTCGCAGCTGACCGATACCGAACGCGATCAGATCCGCGCGGCCTGGCTGCCGGACCGGCCGCGCAACGCTCCGTCATCGTCGCCCCTGCGCTGGCTGGTGCCGGCCTCGCTGATCCTGCTCGCCCTGGCGCTGGTCCATGCCTTCGGCTACTGGCGGGTCCATCGCGAGAGCGTGCGCCGCCGAGGGGTGGAGCAGCGCCTGCAGGAGGTGACCGCGAACCTGCCGGCGGTGGTCTACCAGGCGCGTCGTTCGGCGGGCGGCCACTACAGCTTTCCGCAGATCGCCGGGGACGTGCAGGCCCTGTTCGGAATCAGCGTGGAGACCGCGCGGATCGATCACCAGCGGTTGTTGGCCGCGGTCCACCCGGAAGACCGTAACCAGGTGATGGCCTGCGTCGAGATGGCTGCATTGGCGCGTGGCCCGATCGACGTCACCTTCCGCACCCGCTCGCCACAGGGCTGGCGATGGGTGCGCTCGCATGGGCGGCCGTTGTCCTGCGACGACAGCGACGTCGAGTGGAGCGGCTACTGGATCGACGTCAGTGAGGTGCAGTCACGTACCCGCGCGCTGGCCGAAGCGCGCCGCGAGGCCGAGCAGGCGGCACAGGCCAAGGCGCACTTCCTGGCAACGATGAGCCACGAGATCCGCACCCCGATGAGCACGCTGCTGGGCATGCTCGAACGGCTGGCGGGCAGCAGGCTGGAGGCGCGCCAGCAGCAGGTGCTGGCCACCGTCGATGATGCCGCGCGGATGCTGCGGCAGATCCTCGACGATGTACTGCACAGCCAACGCCTGGAAGGCGCACCACTGCAGCTGCGGCCCACCGACCTGGCGGCACTGGTGCGCGCGGTGCAGCAGCTGCTGATGCCGGTGGCCGCCAGCCGAGGCCTGCACCTGCAGATGGTGCTTGATCCGGAGATGCAGCCGGGATCGCTGGCCGATGGCCTGCGCCTGCGCCAGATCCTGTTCAACCTGGCCGGCAACGCGTTGAAGTTCACCCGGCACGGCCACGTGGAACTGCAGGTGCAGGTACTGCAGCAACGTGACTGGGGCCAGCGGCTGCGCCTGCAGGTAAGCGACAGCGGCGTGGGCATCAGCGAGGAGCGCCAGCAGGCGGTGTTCGCTGCCTATACCCAGGCGGAGCGCTCGACCACGCGGCGCTTCGGCGGCAGTGGGCTGGGCCTGGCGATCTGCCGCGAGCTGGCGATCTCGATGGGGGCGGAGCTGCAGCTGCGCAGCTCACCCGGGAAGGGCACCACGGTGTGGCTGGATCTGGACCTGGATGCCTGTGAGGCACCCGTGGCCGCGCCCGCGGCGGCGGTTGCCGACGAGCGTCCATTGCCGGCGGCGCGCGTGCTGATGGCTGAAGACCATCCCACCAACCTGCATCTGCTGGAGCAGCACCTGTGTGCGCTCGGGCTGCAGGTCCACGCCTGTACCGATGGACGGTCGGCGCTTGAAGCATGGCAGGCGCAGCCGTTCGACCTGGTCATCACCGACTGCCACATGCCGGGCATGGATGGCTTCGCGCTGGCACGGGCGATCCGTGCCGACGCCTGCCCGGCGCGTGCGCAGATGCCGATCATCGCGCTCACCGCCAGCGTGATGGAAAGCACCCGCGAAGCCTGTCGTGCGGCTGGCATCGACCACTTCCTGGCCAAGCCGGTGGAGCCGCACGCACTGCGGGCGCTGCTGGCGGCATTGCTGGTACCGGACTCAGTGGGCCAGTAACCGCACGATGCTGGCGGCGGCATCGCGGCCTTCGGCCACGGCGGTCACCACCAGGTCAGCACCGCGCACCGCGTCACCACCGGCGAACAGGCGCGGATGCGCGGTCTGGAATGGCAGGCGGTCCTTGCCGCCGGCCACGATGCGGCCGTTGGACTGGCCTTCCACGCCCAGCTCGGCCAGCCACGCCGGCACGCTCGGCGAGAAGCCGAAGGCGATGATCACCACGTCCGCTTCCAGCAGCGATTCACTGCCTTCGATCGGCACGGCGTTCTGGCGGCCGTTGGCATCGGGCTCGCCCAGCCGGGTTTCCACCACGGTCACGCCGATCACTTCATCGTCGGCGCCGGCTTCGATCGACAGCGGCTGCCGGTTGAACAGGAAGCGCACGCCTTCTTCGCGGGCATTGGCCACTTCGCGCGCGCTGCCGGGCATGTTGGCTTCGTCGCGGCGATAGGCGCAGGTGACCTTGGCCGCGCCCAGCCGCACCGCGCTGCGCACGCAGTCCATGCCGGTATCGCCGCCACCGAGCACCACCACGCGCTTGCCGTTGAGGTCGGGCAGGGCAATGGTGTCTTCCCAGCCGGCAATCGGCCGGCCCTTCGGGTCATCGCCGCCAACGATGCGGCTGTTCTGCACCAGGAACGGCAGGGCCGGCAGCACGCCCTTCAGGTCCTGGCCGTCGAGGCCACCATCGGTGTAGCGGTAGGCGCCGGTGCCGACGAACACCGCGTCGTGGGTATCCAGCAGCTGCTGCACGCTGAGGTCGCGTCCGATCTCGACGCCGAGGCGGAACTGCACGCCCATGCCCTCCAGCACTTCGCGGCGGCGGTGGATCACGTCCTTGTCCAGCTTGAAGCTGGGAATGCCGAACTGCAGCAGGCCGCCGATCTGCTCATAGCGGTCGTAGACCACGGCGGCAATGCCAGCGCGGGCGAGGCGATCAGCGCAGGCCAGGCCGGCCGGACCGGCGCCGATCACCGCCACGCTGTGGCCGCTGGGCTGCACCGCGCCCAGATCCGGGCGCCAGCCGCTGGCCAGCGCGGTATCGACGATGTACTTCTCCACCGCACCGATGGTGACCGCACCGAATTCCTCCAGCGTGCAGCTGCCCTCGCACAGGCGATCCTGCGGGCAGACCCGGCCGCACACTTCCGGCAGCGGGTTGGTGCTGTGGCACAGCGTGGCGGCTTCATGGATGCGGTTCTCCTGCACCAGCTGCAGCCACTGCGGAATGGCGTTGTGCACCGGGCACTTCCAGCTGCAGTAGGGGTTGCCACAGTCCAGGCAGCGGCCGGCCTGGTACTGGGCGTCCTCCTTGCCGAACTTGCCATACAGCTCGCCCCAGTCGCCGGACGTGCGCAGTTCCACCGGAATGCGCTGCGGCATGGTGCGGGGCAGATCGAGGAACTGGAAGGCGTGCTTGCGGCTCATGGCGGGCTCTGGAATGCGGGGGGGAACGTTGCCGGCCAGCGGCCGGCACTACGTGATCCTGGGATGCCGGCCAGCGGCCGGCACTACCGTTACGCGGCGCGTCGCAGGGTTTCGGTCAGCGACTCGATGCTGGCGGCCTTCGGTTTGACCAGCCAGAACTTGCCGATGTAGTCGCGGAACTCGTCCAGGATCTGCTGCGCCCAGATGCTGCCGGTCAGCTCGCGATGGCGGCCGATCAGGCGGTGCAGGTGCTGGCGGTAGTTCTCGAAGCCTTCGGCGGACACGCGATGGATGTCGATCAGCTCGTGGTTGTAGCGGTCGACGAAATCGCGGTCGACGTCCAGCACGTAGGCCAGCCCGCCGGTGAAACCCGCACCGAAGTTCAGGCCGACCTTGCCCAGCACCAGCACCACGCCATCAGTCATGTACTCGCAGCAGTGGTCACCAGCACCCTCCACCACCGCCAGCGCGCCGGAATTGCGCACGGCGAAACGTTCGCCGGCACGACCGGCAGCGAACAGTTCACCGCCGGTGGCACCGTACAGGCAGGTGTTGCCGATGATCGCGGTGCTGCGTGCCTCGAAGCGGGCGCCGCGCGGCGGACGCACCACCAGTCGGCCGCCGGCCATGCCCTTGCCGACGTAGTCGTTGGCTTCGCCTTCCACTTCCAGGTGCAGGCCGCCGACGTTGAACGCGCCGAAGCTCTGCCCGGCACTGCCGCGGAAACGCAGTTCCAGCGGCGCCTCGGCCATGCCCTGGTTACCGTGTGCGCGTGCCACCGCACCGGCCAGGCGGGTGCCGATGCTGCGGTCGGTGTTGTGGATCAGGAAGCGGTGTTCGCCACCGCGCTTGTGTTCGATGGCCGGGGCCAGCAGGCCGTCCATCTGCGTGGCCAGGCTGTCCGGCGATTCGTACAGGCGTTGCGCCGCGCAGTGGCTGCCCTCGTAGCGGCTGTCGGCCAGCAGGCGCGACAGATCCACGCGCACGCCGTCGCGCGGCGCGGCGTCGATCTGCCGCAGCAGGTCGGCGCGGCCTACGATTTCTTCCAGCGAACGCGCACCCAGGTACGACAGCCAGCCACGCACTTCCTCGGCCAGCAGGCGGAAGAAGTTCTCCACGCGCTCGGGCTGGCCGGTGAAGTGGTTCTCGCGCAGGCGCTCATCCTGGGTGGCAACGCCGGTGGCGCAGTTGTTGAGGTGGCAGATGCGCAGGTACTTGCAGCCCAGCACGATCATCGGCGCGGTGCCGAAGCCGAAGCTGTCCGCGCCCAGCAGTGCGGCCTTGACCACGTCCAGGCCGGTCTTCAGGCCGCCATCGGTCTGCAGCAACGTGCGCCCGCGCAGGTCGTTGGCCAGCAGTGCCTGGTGTGCTTCGGCAATGCCCAGTTCCCACGGCACGCCGGCGTAACGGATCGAGCTGACCGGTGACGCACCGGTACCGCCGTCATGGCCGGAGATGGTGATCAGGTCCGCACCGGCCTTGACCACGCCGGCGGCGATCGTGCCGACACCGGCATGGCTGACCAGCTTCACCGACACCAGCGCGGTCGGGTTGACCTGCTTGAGGTCGTAGATCAGCTGCGCCAGGTCTTCGATGGAATAGATGTCGTGGTGCGGCGGCGGCGAGATCAGGCCGATGCCCGGCTTGGCATAGCGCAGCCGCGCGATCAGTTCGTTGACCTTGTGGCCGGGCAGCTGGCCGCCTTCGCCGGGCTTGGCGCCCTGCGCGACCTTGATCTGCAGCACTTCGGCGTTGACCAGGTATTCGGCGGTGACGCCGAAGCGGCCCGAGGCCACCTGCTTGATCTTGCTGCGCTTGGCGGTGCCATAGCGGGCGGGATCCTCACCGCCTTCGCCGGAATTGCTGCGACCACCGAGGCGATTCATCGCAATCGCCAGCGCCTCGTGTGCCTCAGGGGACAGTGCACCCAGGCTGATCGCCGCGGTATCGAAGCGCGGGAACAGCTCGCTGGCCGGCGCCACGTCATCGAGTGGTGTCGGCGCAGCGGCCGGCACCAGTTCCAGCAGGTCGCGCAGTGCCGACGGCGGACGCGCGTGCACGGCATCGCAGTACTGCTGCCAGGCACGCGGATCGCCGCTGCGCGCCGCGCGCTGCAGGGTGGTCACCACGTCCGGGTTGTACATGTGGTACTCGCCGCCGTGCACGTACTTCAGCAGGCCGCCGACATCCACGTCCTGCTGCGCGTCCCAGGCCTGCGCGCACAGCTCGCGTGCGTCGGCATCCAGGCGCGCGAAACCGGCACCACCGATGCGCGAAGCGGTATCCGGGAAGCACAGGTCCACGACTTCCGGTTCCAGGCCGATGATCTCGAACAGCTGCGCGCCGCGGTAGCTGGCCACGGTACAGATACCCATCTTCGAGATGATCTTCGACAGGCCCTTGTAGACGCCCTTGCGGTAGCGGCGGCCGATCTGCGACTGCTCACCGCCCTTGCTGAGCTTGAGGATGCCGCGTCGGCCCAGGTCGAACAGGGTCTGGTAGGCCAGGTACGGATACACCGCCGTGGCGCCGAAGCCGAGCAGGCAGGCCATGTGGTGCGGGTCGCGCGCGGTGCCGGTCTCGACGATGAGATTCACGTCGCAGCGCAGGCCCAGCCGCGAGAGGTGGTGGTGGATGGCGCTGGTGGCGAGCAGGGCATGCACCATCGGCCGTCCGGCCACCGGGTAGCGGTCAGACAGCAGCAGCATCACCATGCCGTCGCGCGCGGCCTGTTCGGCCTCGGCACAGATGCGCTCGATGCCGGCGCGCAGGCCCTCGTCTTCGCTGTAGGACAGGTCGAGCAGGCGGTTGGCCTGCACGTACTGGTCCATCTTCAGCAGCTGGCGCAGCTTGCGCTGGCTCAGTACCGGCGAGTTGAGGATGACGTGGTTCACCGTCTCCGGGCCGGCGTGGAAGATGTTGGTCTCCTTGCCGAGCTGGGTGGACAGCGACATCGCGCAGTCTTCGCGCAGCGGGTCGATCGGCGGGTTGGTGACCTGCGCGAACGCCTGGCGGAAGTAGTCATAGAGCGGACGGCTGCGCTGGCTCAGCACCGCCATCGGCGTGTCGTCGCCCATCGAGCCAGTGGCTTCCTGCTCGGTCTCGGCCAGCGGCCGCAGCACCTGTTCCACTTCCTCGCTGCTGAGCTGGTAGAGCTTGTGGTAGCTGCGCAGCGTGCCTTCGTCGAAGGGTTCCTCCACCAGCGAGGGATCGATCAGTTCGGTCTGCAGGTAGGTCACGCCCTGCTGCAGCCATTGCTTGTACGGCGCACGACCGCGGTTGATGCGATCCACCGCATCGGAGTCGAGCAGGTCACCGCGCTTGAGATCGATGGCCACCATTTCGCCGGGGCCGAGCTTGCCCTTGCGTACCACGCGCTCGGTCGGCACTTCCCACACACCCGCTTCGGAGGCGACCAGGAAGTGGCGGTCGGCGGTCAGCATCCAGCGCGCCGGGCGCAGGCCGTTGCGGTCGAGGGTACATACGGCGTAGCGGCTGTCGCAGGCGACGATGCCGGCCGGGCCATCCCACGGCTCGCTGTTGAGCCCATGGAACTCGTAGAAGGCGGCCAGGTCCGGATCCTTGAATTCGAGCGACTGGGTGGCCGGCGGCACCAGGATGCGCAGCGCCTGGATCAGCTCCATGCCACCGGCCACCATCAGCTCCAGCATGTTGTCCAGGCTCTGCGAGTCAGAGCCGTGCATGGAGATGACGGGGTCGAATTCACCGATATCGAAGCGCGGCGTCTTCCACACCTTGCTGCGCGCCTGCGCCCAACGCCGGTTGCCTTCGATGGTGTTGATCTCGCCGTTGTGGGCGAGCATGCGGAACGGGTGCGCCAGCGGCCAGCGCGGTAGCGTGTTGGTGGAGAAGCGCTGGTGGAACACGATCGCGCTGGAGGCCAGCTCGCGGCGCTGCAGGTCCGGGAAGAAGCGGCTGAGCTTGTCCGGCAGCACCATGCCCTTGTAGCTGATCGCATCCGGGGTGAGGGTGGTGACGTAGAAGTCGGCGTGTTCGCGCAGCTGCTGTTCGCTGCGGCGACGGGCCAGGAACAGCGCCAGCGCGAAGCCGGCATCGTCCTGGCCGATGCCGGCGTCGACGAACACCTGCTCGATGCGCGGCAGCGTGTCGCGCGCCAGCTGGCCGCAGACGCTGTCATCGGTGGGCACCTCGCGCCAGCCGGCGACCTTGCAGCCGACCGCTTCCACCTGCGCCTGCAGCTGCGCGCGGCAGGCCTGCGCCGCGTCGGCGTCGTGCGGCAGGAACACCAGGCCGGCGGCGAAACGCGCAGCGACCGCGATGCCGGCTTCGCTGGCCAGCAGTTTCAGGAACGCATCGGGGCGGCGCAGCAGCAGGCCGCAGCCATCGCCGGTCAGGCCATCGGCGGCGACACCGCCACGGTGGGTCATGCGCGAAAGCGCGGCGATGGCGGTATCAACCAACAGGCGCGATGGTTGATCGTCGAGCTGGGCGACCATGCCAAATCCACAGGCATCGCGCTCGGAGCGCGGGTCGTAAAGCCCTTGGCGGTTGCGGGGGGCCATCTCTACCTCGATGCGGAATGAATTGAACGGGGACACTCAAGCCCGCTCAATCCTTGGAGCGCATCGTGAGGCCACCGGATGCCTCGACTAGATCACAGGTTGCTGCAACGCCGCAATACACGGTTGCAGGTGCAACAGAACGCGCCGGCAACCCAGTGCCGGCGCGGGGCCGGACTCAGCCGCAGCGCGCGCCGCTGACGGCGCCCTTGGCGTCCACTTCGATGTTCAGGCGGTCGCCGAGGAACTCCATCGTCGCCACGTCGTTGGGCTTGAGCACGCGCACCTGGTTGGCGCCGGCATCTTCCTGCGCCTGCTTGCCCAGCGCGTCGGTGTAGGTCTGGCCGACCAGGCTCTGCACCTGGCTGGCATCGCAGGTGCCGACCGGCGGAGCCTCGGTGGCCTTGCCGGCTTCGTCGGCCGGCGCCTTGGCGGCTTCGGCGGCCTGCTGGGCGTGGGCCGTGGCCGAATCCTGTTCATCCAGCGCCGGTGCCTGGCAGGCGGTCAGCGCCAGCACGGCCGGCAGCAACAGGGCGGAGAGCGAACGGGCGCGAATCGGGAACGACATCATGACTCCGGAAGGGGTTGTGAAGACCCGAGCATAGCGGCGAACCGGCCCTCACGTGTTTGTCTTGTGTTATCGACAGGATCGCGGCATGGCGACGGCGACACTACCGACATGCCAACCCCCTCCACCCCCGAACGACAGGCCGCGCGCGCGGCCGGCCTGCGCTATGTCGATGACACCCAGCCGGGCATCAGCCGGCGCCGCGCCGGCAAGGGTTTCAGCTACCGCGATGCCGATGGTCACGCGATACGCGACGCCACCACCCTGCAACGCATCCGTGCGCTGGCGATTCCGCCGGCGTATACCGCCGTGTGGATCTGCGCGTACGCCAACGGCCACCTGCAGGCCACCGGCCGCGATGCACGCGGCCGCAAGCAGTACCGCTACCACGCCGACTGGGCCAAGGAGCGCGACGCCGGCAAGTTCGACCGCATCATCGCCTTTGGCGAGGCTTTGCCTACGCTGCGGCGGCGGTTGTCGCGGGATCTCAAGCGACCTGGGTTTCCGCAGGAAAAGGTGCTGGCCATGGTGGTGGCGCTGTTGGTGGACACCCTGGTTCGGGTTGGCAATGAAATCTATGCACAACAGAACCGTTCGTTCGGACTGACCACACTGCGCAACCGCCATCTGGAACTGCTGCGCGGCGGCCGGGTGCGCATGCGCTTCCGCGGCAAGTCCGGGCAGCTGCAGGAGGTGACCGTGGGCGACCGCAGGCTGGGGCTGCTGGTGCGGCGCCTGCAGCAGCTGCCGGGGCAGGCGCTGTTCCAGTACCGCGATGACGACGGTGCGCTGCAGCCGGTGGATTCCGGCGCGGTGAACGACTACCTGCGCGAGGTGATGGGCGAGGACTTCACTGCCAAGGATTTCCGCACCTGGGGTGGCACGGTGGCGGCGGTGCAGGCGTTTGCCGCCACCGAACTGCCGGAACCGGCCAGTCAGCGCGCGCTGGCGCAGGCGCAGCGCGCGGTGGTGTGCGAAGTGGCATCGCTGCTGGGCAACACTCCGGCGGTGTGCCGCAAGGCCTACATCGACCCGTGCGTGTTCGCCGGCTGGGAGCGCGGTGAACTGGCCAAGCTGGCCGGCCTGCGTGGGCCGCGCCAGTGGGAACAGGCCACCCTGCGCGTGCTGCGCAGGGCGCGCAGGCTCAGCCGCAGTAGATCGCAGTGATGTTGTTGGTGCGGCCCTTTTCGATGGTCAGGCGGTCGCCGCCTTCGCTGGCCGGCGGTACCCGCGGACCGTCATGGCGCAGCACCCGTACATGCAGGCTGTCGCTGTCCACGCGTGCGCGGGCCACGGTGGCATCCGAAGCGGCCAGGCCCAGTGCGCCGCGCACCATGTCGCTGTGGCACTGCCCGGAAATCACGCCGTCGATCGGCTGCACCTGGGCCATCGGTGTGCTGCTGCAGGCGGCGAGGGCGAAGCAGACGGCGGTGGTGGCGATGGCATGTTTCATGGTGGCGTTCCTTGTGTGGTTGCGTGCAGCGTGCGACGTCGCACGTGGTGGCGGAATGAATACCGTGCACATCGTGGACACGGTGCGCTCACTGCCGCCAACAGCATAGGTGGAGACACTGCAGGCGCGGCGGATGCCGCCCCGGGTAGTGCCGGCCGCTGGCCGGCAACCCCATTCCCCCCCGAGGAGACCTGCATGGCCACCGCCAAGAAGCCCCCCGCCCGCCGCAAGGCATCGCCGAAGGTGCGCAAAGGCAGCACCGCAACCAAGACCGTCGCCGACCCCGATCGCCCGCGCGTGGTGAAGACCGCAACCCGCAAGGCGGCTGCCAGCGATCCGCGGGCAGCGCGCGTCGCGGCCCGGCAGCGGCGCCTGCAGGACCAGGAAAAGGCCAAGGATGTGCGCGCGGCAAAGAAGGCAACAAAGAAGACCGCGACCCAGGCAGGCGCACGCCGTCAGCCGGAGGCGATGCCGGCGCAGCAGCTGGCCAAGCCCGGGCATGAACACGAACTGGAGCTGGCGCCGCGTTTCCTTGCACCGGACTACACCGGCAGCGGCAAGCTGCAGGGGATGCGTGCGATCGTCACCGGTGGCGATTCCGGCATTGGCCGTGCAGTGGCGGTGCTGTTCGCACGCGAAGGCGCCGATGTGGCGGTACTGCACCTGGACGAGGCCGAGGACGCGGACATCACCCGCCAGCACGTGGAGCGCGAAGGCGGCCGCTGCGTGGTGATCGCCGGCGACGTGCGCGATCCGCGCTTCTGCAACAAGGCGGTCAAGCAGGTGGCCAAGGCGTTCGGCGGCATCGACATCCTGGTCAACAATGCCGCGTTCCAGCTGCATTGCGAGCGGCTGGAAGACCTGGAAGACGCGCATCTGCAGGAAACCCTGCAGACCAACATCGGCGGTTACATACGGATGGCGCGCGCGGTACTGCCGCATCTGGGCGAGGGCGCGAGCATCATCAACACAGGATCGGAAACGGGAATCTTCGGCAGCAAGGCGCTGATCGATTACTCGGCCACCAAGGGCGCGATCCATGCGTTCACCAAATCGCTGGCGAGCCAATTGCTACCACGTGGCATCCGGGTCAACTGCGTGGCGCCGGGACCGGTGTGGACGCCGCTGAACCCGGCCGACAAGCCGGCGGAGGACGTGGCGGAGTTCGGCAAGGACAGCGACATGGGGCGGCCCGCACAGCCTGAAGAACTGTCGCCGGCCTATGTATTCCTGGCCTCGCCGGTCTGTGCCAGCTACATCAGCGGGGTGATCCTGCCGGTGATGGGCGGTCCGCGCGGCTGACGCACCGATTCTGCCGGAAATGGCCGTCGGCGCGGCCGATGCTCCGGTAGGCCGGCCGCTGGCCGGCAGCCTCAGGGCACGGTCACCGCAGGCGCATAGAGATCGGCAATGCGCGGAATGAACTGCTGTGGATTGGCACCGACCAGGTTGGTCAGCACCACTACCGCCACGCCGCGGTCGGGGTAGACGATGAAGGCCGATCGCGCGCCACCGATGCCGGCCACCTGAAGGTCGGGCGATGCGCGCAGCACCGGCCAGCCACCCGCCCATGGGCCGGCACGGCCATCGGTGAGGCGCTCTGCGGTCCACATCCTCTTCCGAGCTGCATCCTGAAGCAGGCGCCCGTCGGTCAGCGCGACCAGCCAGCGCGCGGTGTCGTCGGCGGTGGTGAGGATGCCACCACCGGCCCACAGTGAAGGCGGAATGTCGTAGAACCAGTGCGACAGGCGCGGCGGTGCATCGGCTGCGTCGGTGGCACGCGGGGCCAGGCTGTACATCGTCGCCGCATCCGGAATCAGGTCGTAGCTGTCGCCGAAGGTGGTGCGGGCCATGCGCGCGCTGCTGAACTGGCCGGTGGCGAGGAAACGTTCGTAGGGCATGCCGGATTGCTGCGCGATGATCCGTGCCAGCAGTACGTAGTTGGTCTGGTTGTAGGCGAAGCGCTGCCCGGGTGCGGCTTCGGCCGGCCGCGCAGTGACGGCTGTCCACGCCTGCGCTTCGGAGCCACCGCCCAACAGCCCATTCGCATCAAGGATGTCCGGAAGGCCTGAGGTATGCGCAAGCAACTGGCGTACGCGTACGTCTCTCCACGCTGCCGGAAGATCATCCAGGTAACGCGAGGTCGGCGCGTCCAGATCCAGCTGCCCCTGCTGGGCCAGCTGCGCGGCAGCCACGCCGGTGAACGCCTTGGTGGCCGAATTGAGCGGAAAGCGGGTGTCGCGCGAGGCAAGCACACCGTTCTCGACATTGGCCAGGCCGTAGGCCTCGGACAACACGATCTGCCCGTCTTTGATCACCGCGACCTGCAGCCCGGGAATGCGCTGCTCCAGCATGATCTGGCGGATCAGGCGGCGGGTCTGGTCGTTGGCCTGGTCCTGGCTGGCGGAGATGGCGGCGAAGGGCAGGGCAGTGATGAGCATGAGCATGACTCGAAGCGTTGGGCGGAACATGCGGGATTCCGGCGGGGCGTCGAGGATCGGATGCAGCGGGTGCGTAAAAGGTTTAAGCAGTACCTGCGCTGCGTGGCAGGTACTGGTTGTGCGCGCGGGGCGTGCCTGCTGCGGTTAGCGGATCCGGGAAGGAGACCTTCCGAACTGCCGCTTGAACGCGGCACTGAAGCTGCTGGTATGGGCGTACCCGGCCACGCTGGCCGCCACGTCCACTGACACCCGTCGTTGCAGCAGGGCATCGTGCGCCCGTTGCAGGCGCAGTGCACGCAGCCAGGCGGCGATGCTGCTGCCGTGCAGCTGCTGGAAGGTGCTTTGCAGGTCGACGGCGTTGGTACCCAGCCTGCGCGCCATCTGGTTGATGGTCAGGCCATCGGCCTCGCCGCTCTGCAGCCACTGTTGCAACTGGTCCACGCAACGCCGCAGATGTGCGCTGGGGGCAGGCGCCTCGCGTTCGGCGATCACGGATCGAACCACGCTCGCCGCGACCTCCAGCGCAAAGCTCTCGCGCTGCAGGCTGGCCAGCAGAGGCGGCTCCGCCGTTTCCGCCCCGAACAACGCTGCGGCCCGCCGCAGCAGTGGCGCAGGCGGTTGCCACGCCTGGTTGCGTGCGTGGCTCAGTCGCAGGCGGGTGAGTCCGGCCGATGCAATACCATCGAGCTGGCGCGACAACCAGTCCTGGCCGAGGTGCAGGCTGACCTTGGTTTCCTCACGACCCGCCTGCCAATGGCGCTGGAACGCTTCCTCCTCACGAAGGTGGACCAGCATCGCCGGGCTCCCGGTCCGGCGGCTGTCCATCTGCAGGCGCTGGTTGGCGATGACCACTTCGGCCTGCCCCTGCAGCAGGAAGCTGGCGGTGAGACCCGCAGGCAGGCAGTTCTGGCTGCGGCCGCCGACCATGTCCTGGCTGCGGCTGAGGTAGAGCACCAGGCCGCTGTCCATCGACTGCACCTGCTGCCAGCCGGCCAGCACCGGCAGCGCATCGGGGAGGCCCGATTCAAAGTCGACCCGGCCGCCCAGCGCGTGGGCGGCGCTCATCAGTTCGGCGCAGGAATAGACCTGCATGCAAGGCACCCGCGAATGCTGTCGTGGCTAAATTTTCTTTCGTCGCGCCTAAACTTTCAATGGTATTGCAAATTATTCTCATTTGCGGGGGCTCGCTGCCCCTTTCCCCTGTTCAGCAAGAAGGTCGATGGCGATGGGTCTGGTGATCAACGAGGCGGTGGTGCTGCGTGCCGTCTTCCATGGCGCGGTGGATGCGCACCAGATCCGGTACTGGCTGGACCGCGTGCAGGCGCTGATCGATGCCCACCGCCCCTTCTACTTCGTTGCCAGCACCGCGCCCGGTACCACCTTCTGCGACGATTACCGTGCCCTGCAGGCGGTCTGGTACAAGCAGTACAAGGCCGCCTTCCGGCAGTACTGCCGGGGCCTGGTGCGCATCGCCAGCGATGCCGCCGAGCAGCAACGGCTGGACACTCCGGCGCTGCATGCGGCGTGGGCCGTGCCGTACTTCGTCACCGCCGATGCCGGCGCGGGCATGCGCTGGATTGGCGAGCACCTGGAGCAGGCTGATGCGCACTGAGCGCGCCGCCGCTTCGCCGTTCGGCCTTGGGGTGATCGTCGCGCTGTACATGGCGCATGCCTTGCCCCTGTATTTCTACAACGTGGCGGTACCGGCCATCCTGCGCAGCCAGGGCGTGGATCTGCGCTGGATCGGCATGTTGTCGCTGCTTTACCTGCCGTGGGCGCTGAAGTTCCTGTGGGCACCGCTGGTCGACCGCTGGCATCTGCCGGCCCTCGGTCGCCGCCGCAGCTGGCTGTGGCTGACCCAGCTGTTGCTGCTGGCCGGGATCCTGGTGCTGGCGTTCACCGGCCTGGATCATGGCCTGGTCGTGTTCGTGCTGGTCGGCATGTGGATCTCGACCATTGCCGCCACCCAGGACATCGCCATCGACGGCTATACCGTGGAGGCGCTGGCGCCGGCCGAGCACCGGCTGGGCAGCATGGCGCAGAGCGTGGGCGTGGCCTTGGGCAGCATGATCGGTGGCGCCGGCGTGCTGTGGCTGTATGAAACCCGCGGCTGGAGCGTGGCCCTGCTGAGCCTGGCGGCAATGAGCGCACTGACCCTGCTGGCAGTGCAGCAGATCAATGAAACGCCTGCCAGGCCCGACGCGCCGCGGCCGAGCATCCTGCGTGCGCTGCGTCGCCCCGAACTGCGCTGGGCGCTGCTGCTGATCGTGCTGTACCGGCTGGTGGAAGCGCCGGCCATGGCGATGATCAACCCGCTGCTGGTCGACCAGCAGTTCAGCCTGACTGAGATCGGGTTGCTGATCTCGGTGGGCGGCGCCGGTACCGGCATGCTGGCTGCGGTGGCCGCCGCCTGGCTGCTCAAGCAGCGCCGGGCCGAGCAGTTGCTGATGCACGCTGGCTGGTGGCGCACCGTGTTGTATGTACTGCTGGCATTGATGCTTTACAGCGGTGCGATGGCGTCGTCACGGTGGGGCCTGGGCGCGCTGGTGATCGCGCTGCTGGCGCTGCGCTATGTGTCGATGACCAGCCTGTATGCCCTGTTCATGCGGGTCAGTTCGCGTGCCCAGGCCGGCACTGACTTCACCCTGCTGGTGTGCTTCGAGCTGCTGGTCAATTTCATCGGCGGCGCGTTGTCTGGCTTCCTCGCCAAGGGCCTGGGCTACCCCATCTACTACATCGCGCTGGCGGCAGTTTCGGCGCTCGGGTTGCTGCTGTGCCGGCCGCTGATGCGCCGCTTCGCAGCACCCACGAACTCCCCCTGATACGCAACGAGGACACCATGCGGCATACCGCAGCAACCCTTCCGCTGGCGATGCTGGCGTTGGCCATCAGTGGCCAGCTGGCGGCGCAGAATACGTCCGCTACGGCTGGCACCCGGCAACTGGATGCGGTGAGTGTCACCGCCGTGCGAGGCGCACGCAGCGTGGCCGAGATCGCCGGCACCGTGTATGCCATCGAGCGCGAGCAGATTGCCCAGCAGATCACCGCCGGGCGCAGCACCGCCGACATCCTCGGCCAGTTGGTGCCGTCGCTGGCGCCGGCCAGCGGGACCACCAGCAACTACGGCATGACCATGCGTGGCCGCAGCGTGCAGGTGATGATCGATGGCGTGCCATTGACCGGCGCACGCGATGGGTCGCGCCAGCTCAACAGCATCTCGCCGACCATGATCGAGCGCATCGAGGTGATCTCCGGCGCCACCGCGCTGTATGGCGCCGGTGCCAGTGGCGGCATCATCAACATCATCACCCTGCAGCCCGGTGAGCAGCCGGTGCAGCTGGCCAGCCAGTTCGGCCTGCGCAGCCCCTCGCATCTGTCCAGTGACACGCTGGCCTGGAACGCCGCGCAGACCATGACCGTGCGCGGCGATCAGTTCAGTGGCGCGTTCGGCTTCGCCTATGGCCGGCAGGGCGCATCGCTGGATGCGCATGGCCGCCGTATCGGCCCGGAGATCGCGCAGACTGATCGGCAGGACACCGAGACCCGCGAACTCAATGCGCGCTTCGACTGGACCCCGACGGACAGCCAGCAGTTGAGCGTGGGCGTGCGCTGGTTCGACGATCAGCAGGACAGTGATCATGGCCCCGACTATGGCCCGCGCCTGGCTGCGCTGTTCAACCCAGCATTCACGCCCAGCCACCAGGCGCTGCCCGGCCTGCAGCTGGAGGCGCAGCCACGTACCCGGCACCAGGGAGTGAATGCGCAGTACCGCAACCGCGATGTACTGGGCGGGCAGGAACTGAGCGTGGAAGCCTATTACCGCAACGAGCAGGGGCGCTGGTTCCCGTCGGTGTCGACGCTGGTGCACCCGGCACTGCGCGGTGGCTTCGCCTATGTGGCGATGCAGTCCAATACCGATATCGATGTGTGGGGCCTGCGCACAGCGCTGCACAAGGGTTTCGACGTGGCGGGCCGCAGCCTGCAGCTGTCGTACGGCGTGGACCACGAGCGCGAGCAGGACAGCCAGCGCGGGCAGATGTATGACATCAACCGCTTCATCGCCAGCAACGGTCTCGATTACCAGCCCACCGCGCAGTACGCGATGGGGCCGGACGTGCGCGTGGATACCACCGGCCTGTTCCTGCAGGCCGACCATTCGCTGAGTGAGCGCTTCAGCGTGCAGGCCGGCGTGCGCCACCAGATCCTGCGCAACCGCGTCGAGGATTCACTTCCCTACACCGAAGCGATCACCGCCGATGCCGTTGCCGGGTATCAGCCGCACCTGCTGCGGGGCGGCCGCGTGCGCCACTCGCAGACCCTGTTCAATGCGGGCGTGGTGTACCGGCTGGATGCATCGCAACAGCTGTTCGCCAACGTCTCGCAGGGCTTCAGCCTGCCCGACACCCAGCGCATGCTGCGCGATGTACCGGCAAGCTTCGTCATCGACAGCCGCAACGTCGGCCCGATCAAGGTCGACAGCTATGAGCTGGGCTGGCGCCGCAGCGATGCATCGCTGCAGAGCGCGGTGACCGCGTTCTACAACCGCTCGGACAAGACCGTGCAGTTCAACCGCGACTACAGCGTGTCGGTGGCCGACACCGATGAGCGCGTGTGGGGCGTGGAGGCCAACCTGCGCTACACACCGACGGCGCAGCTGGAGCTGGGCGCAAGCCTTGCCAGCACCCGGGGCCAGTACCGCGATGCTGCCGGACGTTGGCGTGAGCTCAATGCGTTCCGCGTTTCACCCTTGAAGGCGGGTGTGCATGGGCAGTGGCGCTTCGCCAATGACAGCCTGCTGCGCTTGCAGGGACAAGTGGTGGGCGGGACCGATCGTGCCTGGCGCGATGCGCCACTCGCAGCGATCAGTCCCAGCATCCGCGCTACCCCGGCGGCGAAGATCCACGGCTATGCGGTGTTCGACCTGATCGGCGAGCTGCCGCTGGCAGGCGGCCGCTTCAGTGTCGGCATCTACAACCTGGCTGATCGTGACTACCGCACGGTCTATGGCCAGCAGGCCGAGGCGACCTACGGGAAGATGTCCAGTCTGCCGGCGGCGGGGCGGACCTTCTCGATCGGGTATCGGGTGGAGTACTGAGGGGCACGCCCCCCTACCGTTCGTCGGCCCATGACTTCCGGGGGGTTGACTACAGTTGTCGTCACGCAGAAAGTGGCGACACGTGTAGTCAAGGGAGTGGTGTCATGCGTGGCAAGACGATCGGGGACCAGGAACTGGCCCTGCTGCAGTACATCGATGAACATGCGCCGGCCAGCGTCGGCGAGGTCGCCAGTGGCTACGGCGAGGCCCGTGGCCTGGCCCGGTCCACCGTGCTGACGATGATGGAGCGGCTGCGGGCTAAGGGGTATCTTCGTCGCCAGCAGCAGGACGGCGTCTACCGCTACCAGGCCACGCGTGGCCCGGAAAGCGTGCTGCAGGGTGCAGTGGCCCAGTTCGTCGACAACACCCTGCAGGGCTCGGTGTCGCCGTTCGTGGCCTACCTGTCGCAGCGCCAGCAGGTCAGCGACAACGAGCTGGCCGAGCTGGAAGCGCTGGTCGCCGAACTCCAATCGCGCCGCCACGAGGGCTGAGCCATGGACACCACGATGCTGATCCCGTTGTTGGAACGGCTGGGCTGGACCAGCCTGCAGACCGTGCTGCTGGTGGCCCTGGTGTACGGCGTGTGCCGCGCGCTGCCGTCGCTGTCGGCGGCCACCCGCTGCCGCCTGTGGTGGCTGGTGTCGCTGCAGGCCGTGCTCGGCCTGTTCTGGAGCCAGCCGCTGCAGCTGGCCTGGCTGCCGGCACCGCAGGCGGTGGCGATGACCGCCACTGACGTTGCCGCAGATCTGGTCTACCCGCTGGCGCCGGAAGCCTCGGCGCAGCTGCTGGCGACGATGCCGGTGCCTGCAGCGGACGTGCCGGCAGTGGCGTGGTGGGCCGTTGCACTGGCTGCGCTGTGGGCATCCGGTGTGCTGTTGATGGCCCTGCGCACCTTCGGTGAGTGGCGCCGCTGCAGGGCGCTGCTGGCCGCCGCCTATCCCTGCGAGGACGAAGCGCTGGTGCAGGCGCTGCAGCTGGCCTCCGATGCCCACGGCGTACGCCCTGCGCCGCGGCTGTGGATGAGCGCGCAGGTGGACGCACCGCAGCTGGTCGGGCCGTTCCGCCCGGTGCTGCTGCTGCCGGCCGGCGACAACGCCCTGCAGGGTGATGCGCTGGACCTGGCACTGACTCACGAACTGCAACACCTGCAGCGGCGTGACCTGCAGTGGGGCCTGCTGCCCGCACTGGCCCAGCACCTGTTCTTCTTCCACCCGCTGCTGCGCCTGTCGGTGCGCGAATACGCACAGGCCCGCGAAGAAGCGGTGGATGCGGCCGTGGTTGGCCAGCATGGCGCGAGCCGTCAAGCCTACGGTCGCCTGCTGTTGCAGCTTGGCGTGGCACCGCAGCCACACCTGGGCGTGGCCAGCGCCGCGCCGAACACCACCAGCCTCAAGCGTCGCCTGCTCTCGCTGCAGTCGCGCCGGTCTTGCCCGCGCATCCTGGCGATGGCGTTGACCGCTGTGGTGGTGCTGGTGGGCGTGGCGCCGATGCGACTGGTCGCTGCGCCGGTGCCGCCGGCCCCGCCCGCGCCGCCGGCCGCACCGAAGGCCGTGGTGCCGCCGCCGCCGAAGGCTCCGCCGGCACCTCCGTCGTCCGCGCGCGTTCCGGCGGTGCCGGTCGCGCCTGCAGCGCCTGCCGAGCCGGCCGATGCCGAAGAACCGTCCGGTCCTGACGATGCCGACGTGGCCTACGTCGAGGATGCCTCTGGCATGGATGAGGACCATGACGGCACGACCACCTCGACCACCTCGACCACCTCCATCACCACCTACGGTCGCCTCGATCTGGGCAAGCCGCCTCGAGAGGCCTTCGTGCTGATCGATGGCGATTCGACCTTCGCCAACGGCGGCATGGACGACGTGACGGTGGCCCGCAGGCAGCTCGGCAAGGGCCCGGCGTTGTGGTTCCGCCAGGGTGACAAGCGCTACGTGGTGCGTGACCCGATGATGATCCAGACCCTGCAGCGTGCCTACAGCGGCGCGGTGGATCTGGGCCGCCAGCAGAGCGAACTGGGCCGCCAGCAGAGTGTGCTGGGTCGCCAGCAGGGCGAACTCGGCAGGCAGATGGGCGAGATGGGCCGCCTGCAGGGCGAGGAGGCGCGTCGCATCGCACTGGCCGCCACCGAGGCTGCGCGCAGCGCGATGGCTGCGCATGACATCAACCGCGAAGCGGCGGCGGAAGCGGCGAAGGCGGCGCGCGGTGCGGCCCACGATGCAGCTGCTGCCGCGGAAGCGGTGAAGGCGGTGCGTGGCTTGACCGTAGACGTGGCCGGTGTGCGTGAGGCGGCGCGCAGCGTGACCAACGACATGGCGGGCGCACGCGAGGCCGCCGCCGAGGCACGTCGTGCGATGCAGGAAGCCCGCAGCGAGGCCGCGCAATCCGGCCGCACCCGTGACATGCAGCGCCTGGCCAGCCAGCAGTCTGAACTGGCCAGCCGACAGGCGGCACTGGGCAGCCAACAGGCCGCGTTGGGCGAGCGTCAGGCACGCGTGCATGCGCAGGCATCGCAGCAGGCACAGCAGGTGATCGCGCGCGCACTGGCCAGCGGCAAGGCCGAGCGCCTCTGAGCGGTAGTGCCGGCCGCTGGCCGGCAATGTGGGGTGCCGGCCAGCGGCCGGCACTACCCTGAGGCGATCAACCGCAGCTGGCGCGCTCGATGCGGTTCTGCGCATCCACCTGCACGGTCACGCGGTCCTGGCGGAAGTCCATGGTCACCGCCATGCCCGGCTTGACCACCCGTGCACCGCGCGCGCCGCTGTCAGCCACCAGTTTCTTGATCGTGGCTTCGTCGGCGGTCTTGCCGGTGAAGGCCTCCAGCGCCTCCGGCCTGCATTCGTGCGCGGCATCGGCCACGGGCGCTGGCGCGGGATCGTGGGTGGTGCTGCTGCCGGCGTGACTGCAGGCGGCCAAGGGCAGGATGGCGAGCAGGACCAGGGGATTGAGGCGCATCGTCGGGCTCCAGGCGTGGATGGTGGCGGCAGTGTCACCGCTGCCACCGTCAGGCTGCGTCAACGCCTACTGCCCGACCAGCGCCAGGGTTTCGCGCTCACGTTGTTCTTCCCGTACCAGCCGCTGCAGCAGCAGGGCCAGGGTCACCACGTCCTGGTGGTTGTGGTCGGCCACCCGGCGCAGGTTCACCGCGTCGCCGCCGCGCAGGAAGCGCAGCCATGCGCCCGGCGCTTCAGAACCGGGCAGGTCGTCCTCGCGCACCACGCGCAGCAGCTGGCGTTCGATGGTGGACAGCTTGCAGTTCTCCCACGTGCCGCGATAGCGGCGGCGGGTGGGATAGAGCAGGTCGACGTGATCCAGCGCGCTGATCGGGCAGCGCTGGCGGGCCAGCCGGTAGCGCGCCTTCAGCAGCGGCGCATCGTAGCTGCGGCCGTTGTAGCTGCAGAACACGGTGGACGGCTGCAGCCAGCGGGCGAAGGTGGCCAGCATCGCATCCTCGGCGGCCATCGTCGCCATCAGCAGCTGGCGGATGCGCAGGCCTTCGCCGCGTTGCGGGCACACATGCCAGTCGGCGGCACCGATCATGAAGGCGCGGGTGCCGGTGCCGCCGGCCAGGCCGGTGGTTTCGGTATCGAAGAACAGCAGGTCGAGCGGGGATACGTGTTCGCCTTCGCGGCGGGCGAAATCCAGCGACAGCGGCTGCGACGGAATCGGCTGTGGCTGCAGCGACTCGATCAGGAACAGGCCCGGTGCGATTTCCTCGCCGGGCAGCTGGCGATCCTGCGCGCTGGCGCGTGCCGGCGCGGCTCCACCCCGCGAACGCAGGCCGAGCAGGCGATGCAGGCTGCCCACTTCCGGCCGACGCAGCGGTGCGGGTGCCGGTGTGGAGGCCGCAGCGCCGGTCGGCTTGTGGCGGATTTCCTGTTCGACCCAGGCGAACACCGAACGCTCGGCCGGTGGTTGCCGCGCATCGTTGGCGGCCACCGGTGCCGCAGGTGCTGCGGGCGGCGGCTCGGGCGCAGCCGGCGTGACTGCCTTCGGGTCACCGGCCTGCTTCCGCAGCAGGCGCAGCTTGTCCAGGCTCAGGCTCACGGGGCCAGCAGCTCCATCGGATCGCGCGTGGTCACCACCACGTCGGGCACGTGCTGGCAGGCCTCGGCATCGAACAGGTCCAGCACGCGCAGCGCCAGCGCTCGCGGCGAGGTCTCATCTTCTTCCTGCGCGGCCAGCACCGGGCCCACGCAGGCCGGGCAGCCGGCCTTGCAGTCGCAGCGCTGCACCAGTTCGCGCGCGCGCTGCACCAGCTCGGCCTGGCGCTGCCACAGCGGCTCGCTGAGGCCGACGCCGCCGGGGAAGTTGTCGTACAGGTACACGGTGGGCACGAACTCCTGCAGGAGTTCGACAACGCCAGGATCCCCCTCGCTGCCGCGCAGCTGGCCGCGGCCGCTCTGGTCGGCGATCGCGAACCAGGAACCATCGCCGTTGCCCACCGACTTCTGCAGGTCACGCGCATCGGCCATCACCGCTACGGTGGCGACGATGTGCAGCGCATACGCGGCGCCGAGGAAGCCATCCAGCGCATCCTGCTTGCTGGCGAAGGCGCGCAGCAGCAGTGCCTGCGGTAGCTGCCACCACACCGCCGTGGTGTGCAGTTCCTGGTCGGGCAGGTTCACCGGGCCGTAGCCGATGTTCTCGTGGGTGTAGTAGCGGATCTTCTTGTAGCCGGCCACGCGGCGCACCACGTGCACTTCGCCATGATGCGAATCCCCCCGGCCGGCCACGCCGCCGTCGAAGCGGTCCAGCACCTTGAGCTTGGTGAAGTCGATGCTGTCGGTGTAGTAATCCACATGCGTGCGGGTGACATAGGCCTTGCGGCCGTCCCAGTCGAGCGTCTCCACCTGGTAGGGCGTGGACTGCACCATGTGGATGGCACCTTCATACAGGGTGAGTGCGGTAGCGGAATAGTCGACCTCGGCGATGATCTGCTGGCGGCCATCGCTGCGATCGACCACCACGAAGTTGCCATCGGCCACCGCACGCAGGCTGACCGCGTTGGCCGGGTAACTGTCGGCGATCCATTCCCAGCGTTCGCCCTCGCGGTGGATCACTTCTGTCTCTGCCAGCGCTTCCAGGAACACTTCCGGATCGATCGGGCCGAAGCCATCGCCAACCCGGAACGGCAGCTCGAACGCCGCGCAGCGGATGTGGTCGAACAGGATCAGCGGCTGGTCCGGCGCGATGCGCGCGTGCTCGGGCGAGGCCTCGGCGAAGAAGTCCGGATGCCGCACCACGTACTGGTCCAGCGGCTGCGAACTGGCCACCATCACGCCGAGTGCGGGCTGCTGGCGGCGGCCGGCACGGCCGAAGCGCTGCCAGGTGGCGGCCACGCTGCCGGGGTAGCCGTTGAGGATGACCACGTCCAGGCTGCCGATATCCACGCCCAGCTCCAGCGCCGAGGTGCTGACGATGCCGTCGATGTTGCCCGCGCGCATCGCACGCTCGGTCTCGCGGCGTTCGGTGGGCAGGTAGCCGCCACGGTAGGCGCGGATGCGCGGCGGCTTGCGCGGGTCGTGGTCGAAGATGTCCTTCAGGTACTTGGTCAGCACCTCGACCATCAAGCGGGTCTGCGCGAACACCAGGGTCTTCAGCCCGGACTTGATCGCAATGCGTGCGATGCGGTTGCTCTGCGAGCGTGCCGAGGCGCGCAGGCCCAGGTCCGGATTGATCACCGGCGGGTTCCACAGCAGCACCTGCTTGGGCCCACTGGGCGCGCCGGATTCGGTGATGGCGGTGACCGGTGCCTCGATCAGCGCTTCGGCATGGGCCTGCGGGTTGCCGATGGTGGCCGAGCACAGGATGAACTGCGGTTGCACGCCGTAGAACGCGCAGATGCGCTTGAGCCGGCGCAGCACGTTGGTGACATGGCTGCCGAACACGCCGCGATAGGTGTGCACCTCGTCGATGACGATGTAGCGCAGGTTCTCGAAGAACTGCGCCCACTTGGTGTGATGCGGCAGGATCGCCTGGTGCAGCATGTCCGGGTTGGACACCACGATGTCGCCGTGCAGGCGGATGGCCTGGCGCGCATCGCCCGGGGTGTCGCCATCGAAGGTGAAGGCCTTCACCCCGAGGTCGCCGGCACGGTTGAGCTCCAGCAGCTCGGCCACCTGGTCCTGGGCCAGCGCCTTGGTCGGGAACAGGTACAGCGCCTTGGCCTTGTCCTGCATCGCCGCGCTGACCACCGGCAGGGTGTAGCACAGCGACTTGCCGCTGGCGGTGGGGGTGACGATGGCCACGTGCTCGCCGCGCTGGCTCGCCTCCCAGGCCTCGGCCTGGTGGCTGTAGAGCTGTTCGATGCCACGCGCCTTCAGGGCGGCAGCCAGGGCCGGCGGAACCGAATCGGGAATGGGCGCATAGCGGCCTTCGCGGCCGGGAATGGCAAAGCTGCCGGTGATGCGGTCCTGGTAGCGGCGCTGCAGGCGCGCGCTGAGCAGGGCGCCGTCGCGGGCGGGCAGGCCATCGCGGGTGGCGAGCTTCTGCTCGGCATCGGCGGTGCGCTTGGCGAGTTCGTAAGCCATGGAAAGTCGAGCCGGGACGGATTGCGAGGGGTCACATGGCACCACACTCACGTCTCAGGATGTGAGACACCGCACACCAAGGGCATGAACCGTTCAGTGCTCGCGTCCCGTGGCGTCGCCGCATCTCCCCTGGCTGAACAGCTGCCCGTGCAGCAACGAAATCTGAAGCCGGCATCCGTATCCTTGGGTGCTGGACGCAACCAACAGGGTGGATGGCTGTGGCACGACGTGGAACGCAGGGAGCCGTCCTGGCCAGCATGCTGCTGGCCGGTATCGCGCAGGCGCAGCAGGCCACGCCGGTAGCGGTGCCCGACCCAGCGCCCGAACCTCCTGCAGATGCGCTGGCGGCAACCACCGCGCCGATCTCCACCACCCTGCCGCAGGACAACGTCACCACCCTTGGCGAAGTGCGTGCGCTCAAGCCCGAAGACGAGCCGCTGGATCTGTACCGTTTCAAGAACCCGGTGAAGTTCGGCGACAACCGCTTCAGTCGCGACTGGAGCGAACCGCCGTCGCCGGAGCAGGTCAGCATGGGCGGTGGTTACATCATGATGGGCGTGGTCAAGGGTGTGATGGCGGCGGCCAAGGGGATCAACAAACTCACCGGCGGACCGGCGCAGATCCAGGCCGCCGTGGCGCGGCCACCGCCGGAGCTCAGTGCCGAACAGCAGCAGCGTGCGCTGCGGTTCTCCCAGGAGCAGGATGCCGGCGATGCACCGCCGGTGAAGTAGGCCGGTATATCCTGCCGGCTCCCCACCGGTAGTGCTGCCATGTTCCTGCGTTCGATCTGCCTGCTGGCCGCATCGCTGCCGGCGTCCGCCTTCGCCGATGGCATCGCCGGTGATGGCGCCTGCCGCAATGGCGCGTTTCCCTCTGAACAGAGCCGGTTCGCTCTGGCGCGGGTGGTCGATGCGCCCCGTCTGTACCTGCTTGGCGACATGGACGGCTGCCCGGCGAAGGGCGAACCGGCCTGCCGACAGCGCAGCTATGTGGTCAATGGCGATACCGTGGTGACCGGGCGTGATCTTGGCCGCTACCGCTGCGCGTTCTTCCCGAACAAGGTGGGTGGCAGTGCTGGCTGGGTGGACCGCAGCAAGCTGCAGGCGTTGCCGGTGGTCGTGCCGTTGCTACAGGATTGGGCGGGCCACTGGAAGGACGGCGACAACGGCCTGCGCATCACCGTGCAGGGCGGGCAGCTGCATGTGGAGGGTGACGCCTACTGGCCCTCCGCCAACCCCACGCCGGAGCAGCGTCCCTACGGGCCGAACATGGGCCAGGTGGAAGCGCGCGCGGCGCCGCGTGGTGCCGATGTCGAGTTTGTAGAGGACACCTGCAAGGTGCGCGTGCATTCGCTGGGGGAGGTGCTGATCGTGGTCGACAACAGCGAATGCGGTGGCATGAACGTGCGCTTCAACGGCGTGTACCGGCGCGCCGGTTCGCGTTGACCCCGCGGAAAGGCGCCAACCAAGGTTGGCATCTACCAGGGCAATCGGAGGGATCCGACCCCGGGATCAATCCCCGGCTTCAGCGTCGCCGTTCCAGCCACCACAGCAGCGATGCGCACAACACGAACGCCAGCCACCATGGCCAGCGTGGGCCTGCCACGGGTTGCATCACTGACGCGTCTGCCGGCGTGCTGGCAGCCAGTGCACGCGTGGTCGCATCGATCATCGCCTGCCGATGCAGCGTCGGTGCATCCTTCGGATCGAACACATAGCGCCAGACAACGATGTCGCCGTGCTGCAGGCGCTGCCAGCCCGGTTCGCGGGGCCACCAGCCAGCGCAGCGCAGCGCCGACGTCGCGCCATCGACGATCAGGGGTACATCGTCGCCGCGCTTGTTGAAGACCTGCAGCGGCGCCTGCACACCGCACAGCGCCTGCCGTTCGCCTGCCCAGCTGATCGGTTGCGGTGACCACAGCGCATCAGCGCTGCCCTGTGCGCGTGCCAGCGTGGCCACCACGCCGCTCCACAGTTCGCCGTGGCGGTCGTCGCGCCCGGCCAGTACCCAGCGCCAGCTGTCGGTCAGCGGCAGCAGGCCGATGCGGCCCTTGCCGGCAGCGCGCCAGCCACCGACAGCCTTGCCCGTGCCATCCTGCAGCAGGGCGGTGCTGCCCGGTGCCTGCAGCGCGAGTGCTTCCAGCGCAGGCAGGGGAGCATTGTGCGAGCTGCGGTCAGCCTCTTCGCCGTAGCCGGTCGGCAGCGTACCCGCGGCGAGCGGGCCACGCCGTGCGGCGAGGACCGCGCTGTCGCCGTCGCCGGGAAGTTCGAGGGCGTGGCTGCTGCCATCGCCTTGCACCGGCAGGCCCAGATCGCGGAGGCGCTGGCGCGCGCTGGCCGAAGGTGCGCCCGCACTGCGTACCAGCATGCCCAGTCCCTCGCGCAACGCCTGCCGCACGGCGGCCAGCTGGCCGGCACTCAATGCGGCCAGGCTGCGCTCGTCCAGCAGCAGCAGATCGCTGTGCGTGAGCGATGCTGCATCGATCGACACCGCGCCATCACCGACGCTGAGTCCGGCCCCAGTATCCGCCTGCACCTGCACGCGGATGCCGGCATCGGCCGCCCAACGCCGCAGGTACTTCAGCTCTGGACCCGGCGCACTGGCGCGCACCAGCAGGCGCAGCGGTGCGGCCGGCAGGGTCTGCTGCGGTACCGGTACGCTGTCCACCACATGGCCGTCGGCATCGAGCAGGCGCAGCTGGAACACGCTGCGGCCTTCGGCGCGGGCGATGCCGCTGAGCTTCACGCGCCCGTCCTCGGCAACGTCCGTGCGATCAACCACGCTGTCGGCGGGGTCGAGCAGCTCTGCTTTCGCCTTGGCCGCGCCACGCGCCTGTGCCTGGACGTCAAAACGAGCACCGGGAGCGACATCGGCCGGTGGTTGCAGTGCGATCCAGCCGCGCGGCTCCGGTGCGGCCTGCCAACGTACATCCGGTGGCAGCAGCGCGTCACGGTCACGTGCGGCCAGGCCCGCACCGACCAGTGTCAGTGTGGACGCCGGATGCTGGCGCAGCGCGGTGGCCATGTCGGGAACGCGCTGTGCGCCGGGAACATCGGCAGCTTCGGGCAAAAGCAACAGCGGGCCTTCGCTGGCCGGGAGCGCGCCGGCCTTGCCGGCATCGGTTCCCAGCACGACCAGCCCGCCTGCGGGTTGCTGGCGGGTGGGCGGCACCAGGCAGAAATACAGCAGCGCGGCGACGATGATCTGCAGTGCGATCACGATCCACCGGCGGCCAGGGTGCGCGGTGTTTCCACGCAGCTGGCGCACGCTGGCGATGACCACGATCAGGGCGAGTGCCAGCGCAATCCACAGGTTCACAGCGGAGGCGTTCATGGCTGCGCCTCCAGCGCGTCGAGGTAGCGCTGGCCCATCGCATCGGCGGCACTGCGCCGCATCGCCTGCGGCAACGGACGCTGCAGCGCCCGCCACAACTGTGCGCGCAGGCGCTGGCGACAGTCGCTGCAGTCGGGCTCGATGCGCAGCTGCTCGATGGCCGCAGCCAGATCGAGTGCATCGGGCAGGTAGGCCGCGTTGCGCTGCTGCCAGATCGCGAGCGCGTCCAGATCCGGCGCGCCGGTGTCGTCGCCGAGACGCTGCCAGGCTTCGACGATGGCCGGATCGGGCGGGGTGCGGGCGGCCAGCGGCAGTTCACGACTGGCCAGCCCGGCACGGTCACCGCCGAGGCGGCGGCCTTCATCGATCGGTGGCAGCTCCGGTCCGACACGGGCCAGATAGATGCGCTCGGCCTGCTGCACCTGCTTGATGAAGCCCAATGCCTTGTAGGCGAAGGGTAATGCCTGCTCCGGTCGGCCCTGGCGCAGCTCGCCTTCGGCCGACCACATCTGGTCCAGCGCGGCCTTCAGCGTGGCGCGTGTCTGCGGATCGAGCAGGGTGGCCGCCTCGGCATGGTCATGGGTGTGGCCGTATTCGGAGAGCACATCGGTGGCGCTGCCGAACACCGGTGGCGTATCGGCATTGGACGCCTTGCCGCCGTGATCGTGGCCATGCTCATCGTGCGCTCCGGCCTCGGCGCCATGGCCGTGATCGTGATCGTCGTCGTGATCGTGGTCGTCTGCGGCGGGCGTATCGCTGGTGGGCAGGTCGCTGGTCGGCGGTGGCTTCGGCGCACCTTCGCTTTCCTCACCCAGGAACTGGCCGTAGCGCAGGCGCAGGATGCGCTGGTCGACGCCGATCGCATCGCTGCGCTTCACGAAGTCCTCGGCGGCGAGAGTGCGGCGCTGCCGGATCAGCGCTTCGGCATCAATGATGATCTGCCGCTGGCTGCGGAAGTAGGCCGGCAGGGTCTTCTTGATGCGGCCTTCCAGCTCTGCACCGAGTGCGACTTCGGCGCTGGGCAGGCGCAGGATCACGCTGCTGCTGCGTCCGGTCTGCGGCGTGGGCGCATGGTTGTCGCGCACTTCCAGCTGGGCGATGACATCGTTGCCGGGCTGTGCGCCCAGCGCAGCAAGATCAAGGGTATGGGCGAAACGCCGCGCGGTGGCTTCGCCGCTGCCGGCAAGCGTGACGCTGCGCTTCACGAAGGTGATGTTCTCACCGCTGCCCTGGGTGGTGGTGATCGACAGCGTTGCCTGCGCCGCGACACCGTAATCGTCGCTGCCCTCGAAGCGCAGCGCCCACTGGCGTTGCCCCGGCGTGCCCAGCACCAGGCTGGCGGCCGGCTCCAGCACGCGCACGCTGGGCGCGCGGTCGGCCACTACATCCAGCCGGTACAGGCGGGTTTCGGCCAGCGCCGGTTCGCTCACCACGCGGTACAGCACCGGCGTGCGTGCCACATCCTGCGCCTGCCACTGTCCATCGTGCTCGCTTAGTGGCAACCGGCGACCATCGTGGAACTGCAGCCATGCCTTGGCCGGTGCGCGGTCGAAGCGCAACGACCACGATAGCTGGCTGTCGGCGGCGACCTTTGCATCCAGCGTGCTCTGCGTCAGCGTGGCTTGCCCGGTGTAAGCCGGTGCGTCGATGCGCAGGCGACTGGACTGCAGTTGCAGCGGGCCTGCGGACGCCGTGCTGCCGGTCGTGGCGGAATGAACGGCTGCCGGGTCTGGGTTCGAACGCGGCCAGCCGAACGCGAGCAGGGCAACGGCCAAGCCACCGATCCAGCACAGCATCACCGCCAGGTGCGGCCAACGCGGACGCAGCTCCGGCATCGCGCGTTCCAGCGTGGCCAGCACATGCACACGCTGGCGCTGCTGCAGCGGATTGAGGGTGAGCGTATCGGCGAACAGCAGATCGGCGCTGTCTTCGCTCGTACCGCTGCCATCGAGTTGGCGCTGCAGCCACTGGCGGTCCAGCTGGCGGGCACGTGCAGTGGCGAAGGCCGCGCAGGCGAGCAGACTGACCGTGGCGACCACGCAGGCGATATCGAAACCGGACAGCCGCAGTGCGAGCGCCGTCGCAGCCAGCGCCCACGGCAGGCCCAGCAGCAGGGTGATGGCGGCGCGGCGACGACGCGCACGTTGCCAGGCATGCTGCAGCGTCTTCATGCGATCGCCCTGCGCCGCGCGCTGCTGGCCATCCAGCGTTCCAGTGCGAACAGCAGCACGATTGCCAGCAGAAGCCACGCCGTGGGCTCACGCACCGGCGACGCTGCGGCGGGCAGTGCAATCTGGCGCGGCGCCTGGTCCTGTGCATCGCCCACGCGTGGCGACGGCGGCGGCTGCAGGGCCAGCAGCAGGGAACGCGGCAGCTGTGGATCGCGCAGCGCGGTGTTGCTGGCGGCATCCCAATCACCCGGTAGTGACAGCAGGCGGCCAAGGCCGACACGTTGCTGCCACAACAGCGGCACGCCTTCGGCGCTGCGCAGCAGGACCTGGGCTTCCGTGGCGGGCTTGGTGGCGATCAGCACACTGCCGCCGTCGCGCAGCCACGCCTGCCAGTTCGCCGGCAGTGCGTCGTTGCGGCTCCATACGCCGATCTCGCCGCGTTCGGGCAGGGCATCCGCCCCCAGAGGAGCGAGCGGCGCCTGCACGCCCCACGCGCGCTGCAGTGCATTCAACCAGTGCTGGGCAGCGGCCGAAGCATCGCTGTGCACGCGCAGGCGCGGCGACGTTGCGGCACGCGGTTGCGCAGTGACCGGCATCGGCTGCGTGTGCCATTGCACCTCACGCGACAGCTGCAGGCGGGCGCCATCCAGGCCGGGCAGGGGATCGGGAACGTGCACGGTCAATGCGGTGCCAACGGGCAGCTGCGCGTCCAGTTCGCGCAGCAGGCTGGGCAGGGATCCGCTGGTTGCAGATGGCGCCTGATCAATGGCGGGGAAGCCGGGCGCCAGCCAGTGCCAGTTGCCCGCTTCGGCGGTGCCGCGCAGAGCGGTCGCGTCCAGCCCTGGAGCAACGACCGTCCACGCAGTGGGGGCTGGTGCAGGCCCGGTCAACGCAGGCCGTGCCTGCAACAAGGCCAGCGCGGCCAGCAACAGCAGGCGCACCAGCAGCAATGGCCAGTCATCGAAGCGGATGCGCTGGCGTGGCCGGATCTGTGCGCGCAGCCAGCGCAGCGCGGCGAAATCCAGCGGTGTGTACGGATGGCGGCGGGCGAGGTGGATCAGCAGCGGCAGCAGCCATGCAGCGAGCGCGGCCAGACCCAATGGGAACAGCAGGGTCATGCACCGCCCCCACGGCCGAACAGCGCCTGCAGTGGTTGGTCCAGGGGCTGGTCGAGCCAGCCGGTGGCCCTGGCGATGCCGCTGGCCTGCAGGCGCGACTGCAATGCGTTTCGTGCGTCAGCGAAGTGCTGCAGGTAGTCGTTGCGGATCGCCGCGCCATCGCCCAGCAGTTCCTCGCCGGTCTCCGGGTCGCGGAAGCGGTGGCCGGCGTCGAATGGGAAGTCGCGCTCGTCGGCAGTCAGGATCTGCAGCAGGGCCACTTCGCGGCGCGCGCTGGCCAGTTGTTCCAGCAGTACGATGCCGGCCTCGTCGAAGCCATCACCGATCGCCAGCAGCAGGTCGCCCGGGCGTACGCGCTCCCACAGGGGACGCAGGCGATCGGCCGCAGGCCAGCCACCGCGTGCCTGCAGGGCATGCAGTTGCAGATGCACGCGATCACGCTGGCGTGCGCCGCTCGCTGCGGGCACCAGCTGCAGTCCATCGCCATTGATCGCCAGCAGGCCGAAACGGTCGCCCTGCTGCAGGGCCAGCTCCACCACGCACGCGGCCACGCCGCGCATATGATCCAGGCGCGTGCGCTGCGGTACCGCGCGATCGGCCTGGCCGGCCGAGGCGGTGGCATCGAGCAGCAGCCAGACCGTGATCGGGCTTTCGCGTTCGGATTCGCGCACGAAGAAGCGGTCCGAGCGTGCATACAGCTTCCAGTCGATCTGGCGCAGTTCGTCACCCGGCTCGTAGGCCCGGTACTGGGCGAACTCCAGGCCGGCACCACGGCTGCGGCTGGCGTGCTGGCCAATGCCGCTCGCACCGCTGGCCAGGCGCGGCCGCAACCGCAGCAGGCGCAGGCGCGCGCGCAGTTCCGGTGGCAAGGTCAGCGGGGCACCTGCGTTCACGCGTGGCTCAACCCGGGAACGGCACGGCCTGCAGCAGGGCGGCGACCACGTCGTCGGCACGCTTCTGCTCGGCCTCGGCGGCGAACGACAGCAGCAGGCGATGGCGCATCACCGGTGCGGCCAGTGCCTGCACATCCTCGCGGGTGGCGGCGAAGCGGCCCTGCAGGAGTGCGCGTGCCTTCGCCGCCAGCACCAGCGACTGCCCGGCGCGCGGGCCCGCACCCCACTTCACCCACTGGTTGATCGCCGCGGGTGCGCCTTCGCCTGGGCGGCTGGCGCGCACCAGGCGGGTGATCCAGGCCAGCACATCAGGGCTGACATGCACCTGGCGTACTGCGGCCTGCAGCGCGATCACCGCTTCGGCATCCATCACCTTCGGCACCGCGTCGGTGGCACCGCCGGTGGTCTGTTCCAGGATCTGCCGTTCCTCGTCTTCGCTGGGGTAATCCACCAGCACGTGCAGCAGGAAGCGGTCGAGCTGTGCTTCCGGCAGCGGGTAGGTACCGGCCTGCTCGATCGGGTTCTGCGTGGCCAGCACGAAGAACGGCGCGGGCAATGCGTAGGTGGTGCCGGCGTAGCTGACCGTGCGCTCCTGCATCGCTTCCAGCAGCGCGGCCTGGGTCTTGGGCGGGGTGCGGTTGAGTTCGTCGGCGAGCAGCAGGTTGGTGAAGATCGGGCCCTGCTGGAAGCGGAAATGGCGATGGCCGGTGCCGTGGTCTTCCTCCAGCAGCTCGGTGCCGAGGATGTCGCTGGGCATCAGGTCCGGGGTGAACTGCACGCGCCGGAACTGCAGCTCCAGCGCCTGCCCGAGCGAGCGCACCAGCAGGGTCTTGCCGAGCCCCGGCGCGCCTTCCAGCAGGCAGTGGCCGCCGGCCAGCAGGCCGATCAGCAGCTGCTCGACCACGGTGTGCTGGCCCACCACCGCGCGTGCGAGCGCAGCGCGCAGATCGTGCAGGCGCGGCAGCAGGGAGTCGAGGTCAGCGGTGGTCATGGGCGTGCAGGTCCTATCAATTGTTCAACGCGTACATCACGATGTTGACGCCGAAGCGGGTGTTGTCTTCGGCCAGGAAGCGCTTGTTGCGCCAGTCGTAGTCCCACTCGCAGCCGTAGTCCTTGTTGCTGTAGAGCAGGCCCAGGCGGCCATCGACCTCGATGCCCTTCAGATAGTCGTGCACCAGGTCGTCGCCCCAGCCGTTGAGTTCGAAGCTGGTGGCGGGCGGGCCATCGGGGAAGCGGAAGAAGCTGCGGTACAGCGGGTGGCTGTTGGGCAGCTTCTGCAGTGCCTTGGGACCAAACAGGCGACCCATCTGCGCCTCGAACGAGGTGGCGAACAGGCCGTCGATATCGTGGTTACAGTCGTCGACGAAGACGAAGCCGCCATTGCGCACATAGCGCACGAAGTTCTGCCGCTCGGCGGCGTTGAACTCCACCAGCGTGTGCCCGGCCAGGTAGCAGAACGGCGCTTCCAGCATGCGCGGATCGGCCAGCGCCACCACGTGTTCCTGCGGGTCCACGCGCAGCGAGGTGTAGTCGATCAGCGAGGTGATCAGGTTGGACGGCATGCGCGCATCCACATCCCAGTCGCCGGAGTCGTACTGCAGGCGGGTGAACCAGAAGTCGTAGCGCGAACTGCGCGGGCCTGACTGCGCCAAGGCCGGCAGCGCCGCCGCCGAAGCGGCAGCGGCCAACCAGCGCAGGCAGGCCCGGCGATCCATCAGACGGCGTCGGACAGCGAGGTGAAGGTGAAATCGCGCAGCTTCATCGGCGGGATCATCATCACGTAGCTGGATTCATCACCGGCCACGCGCACCGGCTTGCCCAGCTCTTCGATGTTGTTGAGCATGATCACCGGCGACTCGTTGAAGCGGAAGTTCTTCACCGGGTGCTTGATCTGGCCGTTCTCGATGTAGAAGGTGCCGTCGCGGGTGAGGCCGGTCAGCAGCACGGTCTGCGGGTCGACCATGCGGATGTACCAGGTACGGGTGACCAGGACGCCCTTCTGGGTGCCGCGCACCAGCTCGGCGGTGCTCTTGTCGCCACCGCTCATCAGCAGGTTGCCCGGCGTTGCCTTGGCGGTCTTGCCCTGCTTCTGCGCCCAGAAGCGCGAGTAGTCCAGGTTGGCGATCTTGCCGTTCTCGATGATGGCCATGCGCTCGCGTGGCATGCCTTCGCCGTCCCACGGCAGCACCGGTGCGTCCGGATGCCACGGATCGGCAATCATGGTCACGCGCGGGTCGTAGACCTGCTCGCCCAGCTTGTTGCCGCCGCCCTTCTTCGACAGGAAGCTGCGGCCTTCATCGGCCGAGCGTGCGCTGAAGAAGTTCATCATGAAGCTGATCAGGCCCGCGGCCGCGGCCGGTTCCAGGATCACCGTGTACTTGCCCGGCTCCAGCGCCTTGGCTTCGGCCGATTCGGTGGCCTTGCGCATGGCGATGCGGATGTCCTGGTCAGCCTTGAAGTCGGCGGCATCCTTCAGGTTGCGGCCGACCCAGCCCGAACCGCGGCCATCTTCGGTGCGCACGGTGCAGGTGTAATCGAAGTTGGTGGTGCGCTGGTAGGCGAAGTTGCCGTTGCTGTTGGCGGTGGCCTGGAAGCCCTGGCCGTCCTCGAGGAAGCCGGCGGCGATCAGGCCGTGGCCACGGCACGGGGCGATCGAATCGGCGGCGACCTTGGCTCGGAAGGCCGGATCGATCGCGGAGGTGGATTCGCTGAAGGTCGGGCTGGCGCGGTAGCTCTGCTTGCCGATGGCCGGCATGAACTCCGGGTTCTCCGGCGCCAGGCGCGCCAGGTCTTCGGCGCGGCGTACCACGCGTTCCAGCGCGGCATCGTCGAACTCGTTGATCGAGGCAGTGCCGACGCGCTTGCCGAAGGCGACGGTGACCGCCAGTTCGGTGTTGTCGACGATGCCGCTGGTGGAGACATTGTTCAGCGCGAAACGGATGTTGCCGCTGATCGCGCCGGCCAGCACGGCGGTGCATTCGTCGGCCTTGGACAGGGCGATGACCTTGTCGAGGATGGCCTTGGCCTGGGCTTCGGTGAAGATACTCATGGTGTAAGGGCTCCTGACCGATCAGCCGAGGCTGCGTGCGGTGTTGATGACGTTGATGCCGTTGAAACGCGCGGTCGACGAACCGTGCGAGACCGCCGAGACCTGGCCCGGCTGGCCCTTGCCGTCGAAGAACGAACCGCCCAGGCGGTAGTCGCGCTCGTCGGCCACGGCGGTGCAGGCGTTCCAGAACTCCGGTGTGCGGATCTGGTAGGCCACGTCTTCCAGCATGCGGGTGATCTGGCCGTTCTTGATCTCGTAGAACAGCTGGCCGCCGAACTGCGCGTTGTAGCGCTGCTGGTCGATCGAGAACGAACCATCACCGATGATGTAGATGCCGTTCTCCACGTCCTTGATCAGGTCCGGCACGCTCAGCGGCTTCTTGCCCGGTGCCATCGACACGTTGGCCATGCGCTGGAACTGCACGCTGGACCACGAGTCGGCGTAGCAGCAGCCGTCGGACTCGGTCTTGCCGAGGATGTGGGCCTGGTCGCGGATGGTCTGGTAATCCACCAGCTTGCCGTTGCTGATCAGGTCCCAGCGCTTGCACTTCACGCCTTCATCGTCGTACGCCACCGCACCGAGGCTGCCCGGCTGGGTCTTGTCGGCGAAGATGTTGACCAGCTCGCTGCCGTACTGGAAATGCTGTTCGCGCTTGTCCAGGGTGGCGAAGCTGGTGCCGGCGTAGTTGGCTTCGTAGCCGAGCACGCGGTCCAGCTCCAGCGGGTGGCCGATCGACTCATGGATGGTCAGCCAGGTGTGCGACGGGTCGAGCACCAGATCGTACTTGCCCGGCTTCACCGACGGGGCCTTCAGCTTTTCCTGCGCCTGCTTGGCGGCGGCGATGGCATCTTCCTTCATGTTGTAGGAAGAGCTGTAGTTGACCACGCCATTCGGGCTGACCACCTTGCCGGCAGCCGCACCGTCCAGATACTCGTAGCCCAGGCCCATCGGCGAGGACAGGCCTTCGCGGGTACGGAACTTGCCGCTGGACTTGTCGATGGCGGTGATCGTCATCGGTGCCCAGATGCGGTGCACGTCCTGGTCGATATAGGAACCATCGGTGGAGGCGAAGTACTTCTGCTCGTTGACCAGGAACAGCATCGAGTTGACGAAGCTGGCACCGGCGCCCATCGCCGCAGCGTTGACGTCCAGCAGCAGGCCGACCTTGTCCTTGATCGGCACTTCCATCGCATTCTTGCGGATAGGCGTGCGCCAGCTCACCTCACCCACGCCCGGCGCCTTGGCCAGCTGTACCGGTGCGGTCTGCACGCCGGCATTGGCCTTGGCGATTGCTGCGGCCTGCTGCGCGGCCTTGGCTACATCGGCCGTACCCAGCGCATTGGTGGCGGCGAAGCCCCAGGCACCGTTGACGATCACGCGGATGCCCACGCCGGTGGACTCGGTGTTCACCACGTTCTGCACCTTGTCCTCGCGGGTGATCACGAACTGCCGCAGGTAGCGGCCGATGCGCACGTCGCAGTAGGTGGCACCGGCCTGGCGGGCAGCGGCCAGTGCTGCATCGGCCAGGCGCTTCTTCAGCCCCAGGTCCAGCGTGCTCTGCAGTTGTTCAGCGGCGATCGCCTTGCCGAAGAAGGAGGGCACGATCAGCCCGCCCGCGGTAAGCCCGGTCAGGGCCAGGAAGTCACGTCTTTGCAAGGCTGCTCTCCATGTCGAAGGATGGGTGGCTCAAGCGCCGAGACTGCGCGCGGTGTTGATGATGTTGATGCCGTTGAAGCGGGTGGTGGACGAACCGTGCGAGACCGCCGAGACCTGGCCGGGCTGGCCCTTGCCGTCGAAGAACGAACCACCCAGGCGGAAGTCACGCTCGTCGCAGATGGCAGTGCACGCGTTCCAGAACTCCGGCGTGCGGATCTGGTAGGCCGCATCCTCGACCATGCCGGCGATCTTTCCGTCCTTGATCTGGTAGTACAGTTGGCCGCCGAACTGCGCGTTGTAGCGCTGCTGGTCGATCGAGTACGACCCGCGGCCGTGGATGTAGATGCCGTTCTCCACGTCCTTGATCATGTCCTCGACGCTGAGCGGTTTTTTGCCCGGCGCCAGCGAGACATTGGCCATGCGCTGGAACTGCACACTGGACCAGGAATCGGCGTAACTGCAGCCATGCGAGGCATCGCGGCCGAGGATGTGGGCCTCATCGCGGGTGGCCTGGTAATCGACCAGGATGCCGTCGCGCACCAGGTCCCAGCGCTGGGTCTTCACGCCTTCGTCGTCGTAGCCGACCGCACCGAGGCTGCCCGGTTGGATCTTGTCGGCGAAGAAGGTGACGATGTCGCTGCCCCAGCGGAAACCGGCATCGCGCTTGTCCAGCGTGGCGAAGCTGGTGCCGGCGTAGTTGGCTTCGTAGCCGAGCACGCGGTCCAGCTCCAGCGGGTGGCCAACGTTCTCGTGGATGGTCAGGAACAGGTTGGACGGGTCCAGCACCAGGTCGTACTTGCCCGGCTTCACCGACGGCGCCTTCAGCTTCTCGCGCGCGTGGCGGGCGGCGGCGATGGCGTCCTCGACCGGGTCGTAGGAATCGCGGTAGGCGGTGATGCCACCGGGCAGCTGCACCTTGCCGCGCGCATCGCCATCAAGGAACTCGTAGCCCATGCCCATCGGCGAGGACAGGCCGGCACGAGTGCGGAACCTGCCGCTGGCCTTGTCGATGGCGGTGGCAGTGAACGGCAGCCAGATGCGATGGATGTCCTGGTCGATGAACGAGCCGTCGCTGGAGGCGAAGTACTTCTGTTCATTGACCAGGAACAGGGTGGAATTGATGTAGTCGGCGCCCGCATTCAGCGCGGCGGCGTTGAGCGCCAGCAACAGCTCGACCTTGTCCTGGATCGGCACCGCCATCGCGTTCCTGCGCACCGGGGTCTGCCAGCGCACCTCGCCCACCGACGGCGTCGGTGCCAGCTGCACCGGCCGGGTCTGGATGCCGGCGTTGGCGCGGGCGATCGCTGCGGCCTGCTCGACCGCCGCGCGCACGGCAGCCTCGGTCTGCTGGTGGGTAGCGGCAAAGCCCCAGGCGCCGTTGACGATCACCCGCACGCCGATACCGGACGATTCGCGGTTGGTCACATTGCCGACCTGGTGCTCGCGGGTGATGACCGACTGGTTGAGATAGCGGCCGATGCGCACGTCGCAGTAGCTGGCCTTGGCGGTGCGTGCGGCGGCGAGCGCAACGTCCGCCAGGCGTCTGCGCTGGGCGGTATCGACCGGGGCGAGCAGCTGCTCGGCGGCGATGGCACGGGAATGCGGCAGCAGCAGGCCCGCCAGGCCCAGACCGGAAAAAGCCAGGAACTCACGTCGTTGCACAGCGTTTCTCTCTCTCGCTTGCGTGCGGTTGGCAACGGGCCGGACCGATCACGTCAACTCCTCGACTTTCGCCAGCGCGGCGCGTCCGGGCAAGTGACTGCAGTCATGGTTGGGTGGATTTCGGCAGGGCTACGCCCTGCACCTGCAGAGGCTACAAGCCAAGGCAACGTCAAGGTCAACGTCGAAAGCTGGCCATCCGTGGGTTGGCGGGGTGGGTCCGGTTGCGGGGGACGCCGTAAATCCGTCCATGGAGGCTCGGTCGCGCCATCCATGGCGCTCACGCCCCCGCAACCGGATCCACCCCGCCTTCGACGGTTTCCTGCGAGCTGTTGGAACCTGCTGCTGTTGGTGGGTGCCGACCGTTGGTCGGCACGCGGTCGGATCACGTCTTAAAAATTGATATCTGACAGATGTGTCGACCAACGGTCGACACCTACCAACAGCACACGAAATCTGTCAGAGGCGGGGCGGTGTGGGTGGGCAGGACCGTTGGCGCCATGGATGGCGCCATCGAGCCCCCATGGATGGGTTTACGGCGTGTCCTGACCACCCACACCGCCCCGCCATCCCACGGAATGCCCGCTTCTGACGTTGACGTTGTCCTGGCCTGAAGCAGGTGCAGGGCTGCAAGCCCTGCCGAGCAACACCCCCTCGTGCACAATGGGGCCGACCCCGCCTGGACACCGTCCCTGATGTCGAGCAAGCCGTATTCAGAAGCCTGCGAGCGCAACCGCGAACCCATCGCCACCGCACTCGACCCGTGGATGGGCGACCGCCATCGGCTGCTGGAGATCGGCAGTGGCACCGGCCAGCACGCGGCCTTCTTCGCCGAACGCTGGCCGTGGCTGCGCTGGCAGCCTAGCGATCATCCGGACCATCTGCCCGGCATCGAGGCCTGGCGTGCGGAGGCCGCGCTGCTCAATCTGCTGCCGCCGGTGGCGCTGCAGGTGGAACTGCCCCCGGCGCCGGGCCTGTCGTTGCCCGAGGGCAGCACGTTCGATGCCGCATTCAGTGCCAACACGTTGCACATCATGGGCTGGGAGCATGTGCAGGCGCTGTTCGCCGCGCTGCCGTCGGTGCTGCGGCATGGTGCGCTGCTGGCGGTGTACGGCCCGTTCAACTACGGCGGCCGCTACACCAGCGACAGCAACGCGCAGTTCGATGCCTGGCTGAAGGCGCGTGATCCACGCAGCGGCATCCGCGATGTGGAAGCGGTGCAGGCGCTGGCGGCGGACAACGGCTTCACCCGCCTGGGTGATGTGGCGATGCCGGCCAACAACCGGTTGCTGCTGTGGCGGCTGGGGTGATCAGGCGTCCGGCGACATGCTGGAAAGGCGTGCCGCCGCAGCGCGCAGCCCGTTGAAAATGGGTTCGGACACGTTTACGGGGAAATCACTTGGGAGCTGACGCGTGACCTGCTCGATGGCGGGTTCGACGGCTGCGATCAGCGCTTCGATCCACGGCTCCGCACCATCAGCGACACCACAGGCGCGTGCGGTTTCGTTCCAATGGCGTCGTCGCACAAGGTGCAGCTTCCGGTGGCGATTCTTGCCCTGGACGGACATGGCGAGCTGTGCATTCCGCGGGTCGAGCTGGTTTGGCCCCCTACCCAGGATGGGATGCACCGACAATACGTCGTAGACGGGTGTCAGGCGGAAGCGTCCACCGGCTTCGAGGTAAACACTGAAGTTCTTGGCATGTCCATCGGTTGCAGCCAACATCCAGAAAAGAATCTGCGTCTTGAAGAAGGTCGCCCGATCCTCGAAATGCTCGGATTGTCGAAGCAGATCCATGATGGTCACGATGCCTGGGCCGCCATCGGATTCATACTTCCTGGCAGCGGGCAGACCGAAGACCTGGCACATGTCTTCCTGCGGCAGTCGCAGCCACCACCGGCGATCCGCAGAAAGGCGGCGGTCGAATCGCTCCACAATAAGCGCGCGTTCGTCCTTGAAGCGTCCCATCTGCGTATTCGCAACGGGGATTCCAAAGGCGGAAAGCAGTTGCATGCACAGCCATTCGTTCTCGACGGATTGGTGCATGTCCGCCCGCATGTTGCCCACAATGCCAAGCGGCAGCTTGAAGATATGGGTGGATGGGGTACTGCCGGTAGGAATGCACCACTGGCCAGCATGCAGCAGAAGTCCCGTCTTCTCCTGCGCACCGGCGATGGATATGCGGAACGCATCATCACTGGTGGGTGCGCCAGGTAGATTCCCTGCCGTCACCTGACGCAGGATCGCAGCGACGCCTGATTCGTCCAACGCTTCGCACGTAATCTGCTGGATGTCCCCCGGTGTATGCGAAAGCGGCAGCAGTTGCACTGCGCCGACGCAATCCCGGCCAATGGCTTCGAGAAGATCGAACGTGTCGCTGCTGCGCGTGGAGAACCTGTCGCGGATCCGGTTGCGGATGACGGCGTTGTCGGGAAGAAGGTTGTCGAAGTAGTTGTTGACGACATCGCCCCGATGGCTCTCACCCTCCGGGAGCAGGGGCAGTGAGAGTGACAACGGCCGGGACTGGGCGGAGCTGATCCACGAGTCGACGTACGAAAGCCGGGAAGATCCGCTCCGGACATCATCCCAGAGCGCGACCTCGACACCATTCATCCAGACCCGCAGCGTACCCATGGCTCACCACTCCAACGTTGACGTTGTCTCCGGGGGGCTTCGCTGCTGCAATCTGACTTCCAGACCCAGCACTGCCCAGACCCGCATCAGCCGTTCGAAGCTTGCTGATGCCGGGTCGCGCTCCAATGCGCCTACTGCCTGGCGGCTTATGCCGAGCTGTGCCGCCAACTGCGCCTGGCTCAGGCCCGCCTGGCGCCTGAACGCACGCATCAGCGGTGCCAGTTGTTGAGGTGTCCTCACCGTGTGCAGCGGCCTGTCCATATCGGCAGTCCCCTAGAAAGTGACCGTACGCGAACGTGTACGCAAAGGATAGGTTGCATTACGACAAGCAACCTATCTCTTTCCTTCGCTGGAGGCAACCTATCGATTGCTATCTCAATATGCAATCAATAGGTTGCTTTCGTGCCGTCAGCGGTGCTCAAGCCACCTGCACGATATGCAGCGCCTTCGGGTTCCGCCACTGCGCCAGCAGGGCGGCTTCGCGCGCCTTGGCCTGCTCGAAATGCGCTTCCTTGACGTGGCCGAAGCCGCGGATGTGCTCGGGCACGCTGGCGATCTCCACCGCCAGCGCCAGGCGGTCGTCATCCAGGCCGTCCAGCAGCAGCTGCACGGTGGCCTCGTAATCGCCGATCAGCTTGCGCTCCATGCGGCGTTCCTCGGTGCGACCGAACACATCAAGCCGGCCGCCGCGCAGGAACTTCAGCCTGGCCAGCAGGCCGAAGGCCTTGAACATCCACGGGCCGTACTCCTTCTTCAGCAACCGGCCCTGCTCGTCCTTCTTGGCGAACAGCGGCGGTGCCAGGTGGAAACGCAGCTGGTAATCGCCCTCGAACTGCTGCTGCAGGCGGCGCTGGAAGTCGCCGCTGGTGTACAGGCGGGCCACTTCGTACTCGTCCTTGTACGCCATCAGCTTGAACAGGTAGCGGGCCACCGTCTCGGTCAGCGCAGTGGAACCGCCGATGCGCTCGGCTTCGGCGGCGCGCACGCGCTCGACCAGGCTGCGGTAGCGGTTGGCGTAGGCAGCGTCCTGGTACTCGACCAGGAACGCGGCGCGGCGCTCGATCATTTCATCCAGCGAGCGCGACAGGCGGGCGTCGTCCAGCGGCAGGAACGCAACATCGCCACCGTGCGAGGGCAGGCCACGCAGTTCGCGTTCGTCGTCGGTGTTGCGCGGTGCGGCGGTGGCACCCCATTCGTTGCCCTCCCACTCGCCCGGCGGCAGCGGGTGCAGCGGGCCCGGAGTGGATTCGGTATCGGTGTGGCGGTTGCGCACCAGGCCGGCGGCCTGCTGCACGGCCTGCGGGTCGACCACGGCCAGGCGGCCCCAGGCGAAGGCCTGCTGGTTCATCGCCACGGCCGCACCGTTGAGTTCGATGGCGCGCATCAGCGACTCGAACGACAGCGGCACCAGGCCCTGCTGCCACGCATAGCCGAGGATGAACAGGTTGGCGGCGATCGCATCGCCGAGCAGCGCGGTGGCCAGCTGGGTGGCATCCAGCAGCAGCGGTTCCTCGCCACCCAGCGCCACGCGCACACCGGCCACGATGTCGGCGGCGGGGAACTGCATGTCCGGGCGGGTGGTGAAGGTGCCGGGCATTGCTTCGTAGGTGTTCAGCACCACCTGCGAACGGCCGGCACGCACCTTCGACAGGGCCCAGTAGTCGTTGACCACCACCATGTCGCAGCCCACCACCAGGTCAGCCTCACCGGCGGCGATGCGCACGGCGTGGATGTCTTCAGGGCGACGGGCAATGCGGATGTGCGTGGTCACCGCGCCGCCCTTCTGTGCCAGGCCGGTCTGGTCGAGCACGGTCGCACCCTTGCCTTCCAGGTGGCCGGCCATGCCCAGCAGCGCGCCGATGGTCACCACGCCGGTACCGCCGACGCCGGTGATCAGGATGTTCCAGGGCTGTTCAAGGGTGCCGCGGATGGCCGGTGCCGGCAGGTTGTCCAGCAGGGTGGAAGCATCGCGCTTGCTGCCCTTGCGCGGCTGGCCACCGTGCACGGTGACGAAGCTCGGGCAGAAACCGTTCACGCAGGAATAGTCCTTGTTGCAGTTGGACTGATCGATCTCGCGCTTGCGCCCGAACTCGGTTTCCTTCGGTAGCACCGACACGCAGAAGCTCTTCTTGCCGCAGTCACCGCAGCCTTCGCAGACCAGCGAATTGATCAGCACCCGCTTCTGCGGATCTTCCAGCTTGCCGCGCTTGCGGCGGCGGCGCTTCTCGGTGGCGCAGGTCTGTTCGTAGATCAGGATCGAAACACCCTTCACCTCGCGCAGGCGCTTCTGCACCTCATCCAGCTCGCTGCGGTCGTGGAACTCGACGTCGCTGGGGAAGTGCTCGCGTTGGCCGGTCCACTTGCCGATGTTGTCCGACAGCACCACGATGGTGTGGATGCCTTCGGCGCGCATCTGCTTTGCGATGTCGGGCACGCTCAGCGGGCCGTCCACCGGCTGGCCGCCGGTCATCGCCACCGCGTCGTTGTAGAGGATTTTGTAGGTGATGTTGACGCCGGCGGCGACCGCCTGGCGGATCGCCAGCGAGCCGCTGTGGAAATAGGTGCCGTCGCCCAGATTCTGGAATACGTGCGGGGTGTCGGTGAACGGCGCCTGCCCGGCCCAGGTCACGCCTTCGCCGCCCATGTGAGTGAAGGTGTCGGTGCTGCGGTCCATCCAGGTCACCATGTAGTGGCAACCGATGCCGGCCAGCGCCCGCGAGCCTTCCGGCACCTGGGTAGAGGTGTTGTGCGGGCAGCCCGAGCAGTAGTGCGGTACGCGCGGGAAGCTGGCGCGCGGCAACGCAAGCTCGGCTTCCTTCTCCTGCATCCACTGCAGGCGCTGCTCGATCGATTCGTTGTTGAAGAACTTCTGGATGCGGCGACCGATCACGCCGGCGATGGTGGCCGGCGTCAGCTCACCGGTGGACGGCAGGATCCATTCGCCGCTTTCATCGTACTTGCCGACGATGGACGGGCGCTGGCCCCAGCTGGCCGGCCAGTTGAAGAACTGTTCCTTCATCTGGCGCTCGATGAAGGCACGCTTCTCCTCCACCACGATGATGTCTTCCAGGCCCTGCGCGAAGCGCGCGATGCCCTGCGGTTCCAGCGGCCAGGTCATGCCGACCTTGTACACGCGGATGCCGATGTCGGCGCACGCGGCTTCGTCCAGGCCCAGGTACTCCAGCGCCTGCAGCACGTCCAGGTAGCTCTTGCCGGTGGTGACGATGCCCAGCCGCGCGCGCGGCGCATCCATCACCACCTTGTCGATGCCGTTGGCGCGGGCAAAGGCCTGTGCGGCCTTCACCGCATAGCGGTGCAGGCGCATTTCCTGGTCCAGCGGCGGGTCTGGCCAGCGGATGTTGAGGCCACCCGACGGCATCTCGAAGTCTTCCGGCAGCACGATGCGGCGCGCCATCGGATCGACCTCGACCGAGGCCGACGATTCCACCGTCTCGGCGATCGTCTTGAAGCCGACCCAGCGGCCGGTATAGCGGCTCATCGCCCAGCCCAGCAGGCCCATGTCGAGGATGTCCTGCACGCCGGCCGGGTTCAGCACCGGCATCATCGCGCTGACGAATTCGTCCTCGCTGCCGTGCGGCAGCGTCGAGCTGCGGCAGGCATGGTCGTCGGCAGCCAGCGCCAGCACGCCGCCGTAGCGCGAGGTGCCGGCGGCATTGGCGTGCTTGAACACGTCGCCGCAGCGGTCCACGCCCGGGCCCTTGCCGTACCACATGCCGAACACGCCCTGCACGTTGGCGCCGGGGAACAGGTTGGTCTGCTGCGTGCCCCACACCATGGTGGCGCCCAGGTCCTCGTTCAGGCCCGGGGTGAACTTCACCTTGGCTGCTTCAAGGTGCTTGCGCGCGCGCCACAGCTCCAGGTCGAAGCCACCCAGCGGGCTGCCACGGTAGCCGCTGACAAAGCCGGCGCTGTCGATGCCTTCGGCGGCGTCGCGCAGCCGCTGCATCAGCGGCAGCCGCACCAGCGCCTGCACGCCACTCAGATAGATCCGCCCCTCGCTGCGGGTGTACTTGTGGTCGAGCGTGTAATCACGGTCGAGCAGGTCGGCGGACGAGGGCGAAGTGAGTTGCGCGGTACTGGTCATGGCTGGCCCGGTAGGATCGGCTGGCACCGGCCGCGTGCAGGCACGCGGCGGGAAAGGCGCGAATTGTAGCAGCGGGGCCGCGAGGCCCCGGCACTCGCGCCCGCGGCGGTGCTGGGGTTAGGATCGGGGAGAGAGAGGGAGGCTGCAGTTGCGGCCTGGGGAGAAGGGATGTCAGTTCCAGGAAAGATCCTGGCCAGCGTGCTGCTGGCCTCGGGAGTGGCCACTGCGTGGGCCGCGCCGGCCGTGCCGGCACCACAGGAGTTCTACTTCGACAACGACCTGGCGGCAACGCCGATGGTGGCGGTGCAGGGCGAGGGCGATGAGCTGGTGGCCCAGCTGGTCAAGCTGCGTGAGCGCGGCCGCCGCGCGGTGGAAGCGACGGTGCAGCTGGCATCGGTGGCCGGCGCGCAGGGCCGTGGCGAGCTGGCCGAGCAGCTGTATGGCGAGGCGATGAAGGAGGCGCCGGCACAGAGCAGCAGCGGCCGCAGCGTGCGCTGGAACTACGGTTGGGACCTGCTGCGCCAGGGCAAGCCGGAGGCGGCGCTGGAACAGTGGCTGGTATCGGCCAGCAACGCCCGTACGAAGCCCACCTGGGTGCCACCGACCTATGCGTTGGCATTGTGGCGGATGGGGCAGAAGCAGGAGGCGGTGCAGTGGTATGCGGCTGCGGTACGCACCGAGCCGACGCAGTGGAGTACCACGGCCAACTATGGGCAGTTGCTGCCGCAGTGGCGTGAGGATGAGCGCGCGTCGCTGGCCGAGGTGCAGCAGGCCTGGGCGGCCGCACCGCCTGCCTGGCCCTGAGGGAAGGGGTTCGGCCGGGTTGCACCCGGCACCCGCAGAGGCAACAGCCAAAGCCAAAGCAACAGCAACAGCAACAGCGGGCAATCCGTGGGATGGCGGGGCGGTGTGGGTTGGCAGGACACGCCGTAAACCCGTCCATGGGGGCTCGATGGCGCCATCCATGGCGCCAACGGTCCTGCCAACCCACACCGCCCCGCCTCCGACAGTTCCCTGCTGCTGGTAGGTGTCGACCTTGGTCGACACGGTAGATCCACGCCATGCGTGGATGAATCTGTAACGGAATCGACTATTCGATATCTGATCGAAGAGCAGCCGAGTGTGGGCTCGGCTCTACAAAGAGCGGCCGGCCAAGCGCTTTTGCTCTTCTTCTTTCTTCCACGTGGCTGATCGCCCCGGGAGACTGTCAGGGGCCGGGTGGGTAGGCTGCGCAGGGGCGTGAGCCGCATGGATGCGGCGACCGAGCTTACATGGACGTACTTGCAGCGTCCCCTGCGCAGCCTACCCAACCGGCCAACCACGGCTGTTGCTTTGAGCGACCAGCCACGAGGGGCTCCGCCGTTGGCCGGAAACCCCCTCAGTCGTCCGCGGAAACCGTCCGCCCCGACGCCCACGCACGCAGTGCTTCTACCTGCTCTGCCATCAGCACCGACAGCGGTCGGGTGGCGCGGATCTCGGTCATCAGCAGCTCGGTGTCCAGTGGCCGGCCCTCGGCATGCGCCGCATACAGGCCAGCCACGATCGCCTGCTCGATCTCGGCGCCGGAAAAACCATTGGCGGCCGCCGCCAGCGCGGGCAGTGCGAAGTCGTCGGCGTTGAGCTGCCGCCGGCCCAGATGCAGCCGCAGCAGTTCCACGCGCACGTCGGGCGAGGGCAGATCGACGAAGAAGATCTCGTCGAAGCGGCCCTTGCGCAGCAGCTCGGCGGGCAGCTCGTGCACCTGGTTGGCGGTGGCGACGATGAACACCGGCGCTTTGCGTTCGGCCATCCAGGTCAGCAGGTAACCGAGCACGCGGCGTGACACGCCGCCGTCCTCGCCTCCGCTGGCCAGGCCCTTCTCGATCTCGTCCATCCACAGCACGCAGGGCGCGAGTTGTTCGGCCGAGGCCAGCGCCTGGCGCAGGTTGGCTTCGGTCTCGCCGTGGTACTTGTTGTACAGCGCGCCCACGTCCAGGCGCAGCAGGGGCACGCCGAAGCCGGCGGCGGTGGCCTTGGCCAGCATCGACTTGCCGCAGCCCTGCACACCCAGCAACAGCATGCCGCGCGGCGGGTCCAGCCCGGCCGGGACGGAGCCGGCAATGAAGGCCACGCGCCGCTGGTTGATCCAGCGCTTGAGCCGGTTGGCGCCGGCCACATCGCCGAAGCGCGCGCTGTCATGTTCGAAGAACAGGTGGCCGCTGCGGTTGAGCAGCTCGAACTTCAGCCGCGCCAGCTGTGGCAGGTCGTCGTCGCGCAGTGCGCCGTCGGCGTAGATCAGCTGGCGCGCGATGCGCCGGGCATCGACCAGGCTCAGGCCCTGCAGGTTCTTCAGGATTTTCTTCACCGCCTCGCTGTCGACTTCAACCCGGCGGCCGCCATGCTCGCGCGCATAGGCGTCGGCCTCCTCGCGCAGCATCTTCAGCAGGGCATTGGCATCGGGCAGGCGCGGGTTGAAGCGCACCGCCAGCGCTTCCAGCTCGGCCGGCAGCTCCACTTTGGCACCGATCAGCACCAGCACATGCGGCTCGCTGTGGCGGCGCTGGATCAGGTCGCGAAGGGCGCGCTGGTGGCTGGCATAGCCCAGGTAGGGGTGGAAATCGAGCAGCAGGTAGACGCCGCGCTGGTCGGCCTGGCGGATCATCTGCAGGGCCGCGCTGGCATCGGGCGGCCCGACCGGCGGGTCTTCGCTGTCCAGGTCGATCCGGCGCAGGCCCTCGGTGATCGACCAGCGGTGCAGCGCCCGCCATACGTGCATCAGCGTCTGCCGGAACAGCTCGACGATGCGACCCTCGTCCTGGGTCTCGATGACGATCAGTGGGGTATTGGCGCGGATCAACGCGCTCAGATCCTGCAGTTCGCTCATGCCGGTTCGATCCTTCGGGGGCGCCACGATAGCAAAGGCGATGGCCGCTGGTTCAGCACGACGCTACCTCCCGTCACCATCACCGGTGTACGCTCGGGGCACGTACCCGGAAGCGAGGCTGGCATGAAGACGATCCTGGTGGCCGGTTCCAAGGGCGGGGTGGGCAAGACCACCGTCGCCACCCACCTGGCCGCGTACGCGGCATTGCAGGGCAAGGCCACGGTGATTGCCGATGCCGACCCGCAGGGTTCCAGCACCCGCTGGGCACAACGCCGTGCCGGGCTGGAAAGCGCGGTGCTCCCCATCGACGTGTATCGGAAGAAGCAGTGGGCGCAGAAGCTGCCCGACGGCACCGACACCGTCATCATCGATGCGCCGGCCGGTGCCCTGGCTGACGATATTCCCCATTTCCTCGACGCTGCCGACGCGGTGGTGGTACCGGTGCTGCCCTCGGCGCTGGACATCGAAGCGATCGTCGGCTTCCTCAACAGCCTGGCCCAGAACCCGCGCGTGCACAGCCGCAAGCTGCCGGTGGGGCTGGTGCTCAACCGTACCAAACCATGGACCCAGACCTCGCAGCAGGCGCTGCAGATGCTGGGTGAATGGCCGTACCCGGTGGTCGCGCAGCTGCGCGACAGCCAGAGCTATGTGGTCATGACCGGCCTGGGCCGCAGCCTGTTCGACTACCGCTCGGCCCAGGTGCGCGAGCACCAGGCCGACTGGGAGCCGCTGCTGTCCTGGCTGAAGCTTTGATGCCTGCGTCACTCTTTCTGCTGCATCCTCTTCTTCATGGAAACCCGCGATGCGTGAACTGATCCTGCTGCGCCATGCCCATGCCGAACCGGCTACCCCCGGCCAGGCCGACCTCGACCGGCCGTTGTCGCCGGTGGGGCTCGCCGAAGCCGAAGCCGCCGGCAAGTGGCTGAAGGAGAACAACCTGCTGCCGGACTGTGTGCTGTGCTCACCGGCGCGGCGCACCCGGGAGACCCTGGAAGCCGTGCTCGGCACCATCGGCTATGTCGAGAAGCGCCTGGAAGACCGCATCTACGAGGCTACCCCCGGCACCCTGGCGGCGCTGGTGGACGACCGCCGTGACCTCGACCGGGTGCTGATCGTCGGCCACAACCCCGGCCTGGAGCGCCTGGTGGCGTTGATGACGGAAGGCACCAGCAGCGACTATCGCGGCATGCCGCCGGCCGGCATTGCCGTGCTCGGCTTCCCGCGCGAGGCCTCGATCGAGCCGGGCGTGGCCAGCCTGAACGCGTTCTGGTGGCCGTGATCCAATGAGCCTGGCGCGGCGCAGCCGCTTTCTGCTGCCCGTGCTGCTGGCTTCCGGCGCGGCCTGGGCTGCCGCGCCACCGCCAACGCCCTTGCCGCCGGTGGTCGCTGAAGCGCACCGGGTCCTGCACCTGGATACCCAGCGCTCGCAGATCGGTTTCGAGGTGCGCACCCGCTTCGGGCAGCGCATCGAAGGCCTGTTCCCGCACTTCGAGGGTCGCATCGAGATCCTCTCCGACGGCCGCCACCAGGTGCACCTGAAGATGTTCACGCGCTCGGTCGAGATCCCCGGCAAGGCGCGCTACACCGGCTGGATGCGCGGCGAGGAGTTCTTCGACGCAGGCCGCCACCCGGTGGTCGAGTTCGACTCGCTGCCGTACTGGCCGGAGACCGTGGAAGACGGGGGCGACATCAACGGGCGGCTGACCCTGCGCGGGATCAGCCACCCCGAGACACTGAAGGTCGAGAAGGCGGATTGCGCCCGACCCGGCTATGATTGCGACGTCGTCAGCCGCGGTACCGTGCAGCGAGGCCGGTATGGAATGGACAGCTGGCAGCTTGCCTTGAGTGACCGAGTGACCTTCGTATTGCGAGCGCGCCTGAGCGAGGCGCCGAAACCGTGAACCTCCTGCTGCGTGTACTGGCGCTGGCAACCGTGTTGCTGGGCAGCGGTTGTGCATCGCTGTCCAATGCCGAGCGCGACCGCGCCGAAGCGATCGCCGTGCAGGCGCGCTCGATCCAGGTCGACTGCCAGCGCGCCGACCGCTGCGCACAGGATTCGCCGCTGCGGGCGTTGGCCGGCCGGGCGTTCACCGAATCCACCCCGGAGCAGCCGCGCCACTACGCCACCCTGCTGGACGAGGGGGAGGGCGCCCTGGTGGCGCGCCTGAACCTGCTGCGCAGTGCCACCCGCAGCATCGACCTGCAGACCTACATCTTCGACAAGGACGACAGCGCGCGGCTGGTCATCGACGAACTGCTGGCCGCGTCGCGGCGCGGGGTGAAGGTGCGGGTGCTGATCGACCAGCTCTCGGCGATCTCCGACCTGCAGATCCTTGGCGCATTGTCCGGCGCCCACCAGAACTTCCAGCTGCGGGTCTACAACCCGACCTTCGGCAAGGCCCGGCTGAACTACTTCGATTACGCCGGCAGCGTGCTGTGCTGCTTCCGTCGCTTCAACCAGCGCATGCACAACAAGCTGCTGGTGATCGACGATGCGATCGGCGTGGTCGGCGGCCGCAACTACCAGGACGACTATTACGACTGGGATCGCGAGTACAACTTCCGCGATCGCGACGTCATGATCGCCGGCCCGGAAGCGCGGGCGATGGCGGCCAACTTCGATGCGTTCTGGCGCGCCAAGCGCAGCGTGCCGGCCGAGCGCCTGAATGACGTGGGCCGCACCCTGCTGCGCGAAGGCGTGCCGGTGCTGCCGCCCGCCACGTTCCGCCGCCCGGAGCGGGTGCAGCGGGTCAGCGCTGAAGCCAATGACATGGAGTTCGTCACCCGTTCCTTCGTGGATACCGCGCTGCCGGTGGCCTCGGTGCGCTACGTCGCCGACCTGCCGCGCAAGCACCGCCGCGAGAAGGCCGATGCCCCGCTGGCCGGCCAGCACGTGACCGAGCCGCAGCTGGATGCACTGATTGCCGGCGCGCAGAAGGAAGTGATCCTGCAGACGCCGTACCTGGTGCTGTCCAAGCCGGCGCAGAAGCTGTTCCGCGAGCTGCGCAAGCGCCCGCAGCCGCCGCGCGTGGTGGTGTCCAGCAACAGCCTGGCGGCCACCGACAACCCGATCGTGTATGCGCTGTCGTACAAGTACAAGCGGCGCAACATGCGCGAACTGGGCTTCAACATCTTCGAATACAAGCCGTTCCCGCTGGATGCACCGGTCGACTACCGCAACCTGCTGCCCGACCCGATCGCTGCGCCCGAGGGCGACGACGACGGCGGGCGCAATCCGCTGATCGGCGGCAGCGCCGCTGGCAGCAATGCCGGTGGTGGCAGCGACGGAGATCTGGCCGCGCCCCGCAAGCAGGTGCCGGTGAATCATCCGCGTACTGGTAGCGCCTACCAGAACGCGCGCGAACGTCGCCGTGCCGCCGGCAGCGAGGTGGAAACGCGCCTGCTGCGCACCGAGACACGACCGTCGTTCCTGGGCAGCAAGGCGGTCAACAAGCCGTTGCCGGTCACCCGCAAGGGCGCCCGCATGGGCCTGCACGCCAAGTCGCTGGTGGTCGATCGCCGCATCGGCGTGGTCGGCACCCACAACTTCGATCCGCGCAGCGAGAACTACAACACCGAAGGCGCAGTGATCATCGACGACCCGGTATTTGCCGAGCAGCTGGCCGAGAGCATCCTGCGCGATACCCATCCGCAGAACTCGTGGACGGTGGCGCCGCGGGCCAAGCCGCCGGTGCTGTCGGGCCTGAACTACAGTGTCGGCAAGGCCTCCGAAGCGTTGCCGATCCTCGACTTCTGGCCGTGGCGTTACGCCACCGACTACGAATTCAAGCCGGGCCCCGACTGTCCGCAGCCGCTGCCCCGGCAGGACCCGGCGTTCCACAACTGCTACGTCGCCGTCGGCGACTTCCCCGAAGTCAACGTCGGCCCGAAGTGGCTGCTGGTGCGCATGCTGACTGCATTCGGCGCCGGCCTCGTTCCCATCCTCTGAAGGTGCCCGCATGACCCAGGTATTCCGCGAAGCCGTTTCCATCGAGCAGCTCAACGCGCTCAGCCGCAACACGGCGATTGAATCCCTGGGCATCGTCTTCAGCGCTGCGGGCGAGGACTGGCTGCAGGCCACCATGCCGGTGGATGAGCGCACCCGCCAGCCGTACGGCATCCTGCATGGCGGTGCCTCGGTGGTGCTGGCCGAGACCCTGGGCAGCAGTGCCGGAAACCTGTGCGTGGATACGGCCAAGCAGATCTGCGTGGGCCTGGAAATCAACGCCAATCACGTACGCGCAGTACGCTCGGGCACGGTCACCGGTACTGCCCGCGCGCTGCACGTGGGCCGCAGCACCCAGCTGTGGGAGATCCGTATCGAGGATGAGCAGGGCCGGCTGGTATGCATCTCGCGGCTGACCCTGGCCGTGGTGGCGGCCGGCCACGGCTGAGCCCCTGGAGGCTCGTTGACGGTGGCAGAACCCAGCGTTCCCCATCGATTGCCCCGGTCGATCGGTCTTATGGCCTAAATCGGCTGGCAGCGATGACGGCCCTCCGGTATCGTGCGCGGATGACTTCCCCCACTCCGGCCCCCCGCGGCGGCGTGGCGCGTGTGTGCCGTTACCTGTACCGCGTACCGCTGCTGTTGGTCCACATCACCGTGTTCCTGCCGCTCATCCTGATCGGCATGCTTCCGCCGTGGGGCGAACTGCGCGTGGGCGAAGCGACCTTCGGCGCCAAGGTGGTGAACTGGTGGCAGGGTGGGCTGATGTGGATCTTCGGCTTCCGCCTAGTGCAGATCGGCAAGCCGCTGCCCGGCGCCGTGCTGTTCGTCGCCAACCATGTCAGCTGGGTGGATATCTGCATCCTGCACAGCCAGCGCATGATGGGTTTCGTCGCCAAGCGCGAAATCGCCAGCTGGCCACTGGTCGGTTGGCTCGCTGCGCGCGGGCAGACCATCTTCCACCAGCGCGGCAATACCGAATCGCTGGGTGGCGTGATGCAGGTGATGGCCGATCGCCTGCGTGCCGGCAGAGCCGTCGGCGTGTTCCCCGAGGGCCGCACCCGCGGTGGCCACGAAGTGGGGCCGTTCCATGCCCGCATCTTCCAGGCCGCGGTCGAAACCGGTGTTCCGGTGCAGCCGGTGGCACTGGTGTATGGCGTGCATGGCAATGCGCAGACCATCGTCGCATTCGGTCCGGGCGAGAGTTTCTTCGCCAATTTCCTGCGCCTGCTCGGTGAGCCGGCGCGACGTGCGGAAGTGCACTTCCTGGCGCCGATCGGTGCCCAGGACCTGGAAGGCCGTCGGCGCATCGCGGAAACCTCGCGCGCGCGCATCGTGGCGGCCATGAGCACGCAGTGAGGGTGCGGTGGCCCTGATCCCGCCACCTCTCCTGGACGCCGGTACGCCGACGCTGCACGCGGCTGACTATCAGCCGCCGCGCTGGCTGCGCAATCCGCACCTGCAGTCGATGCTCAGTTCCAGCCGCATGCGCCTGCAGCGTGGCCTGCTGCTGCTGGCCGCCACGGGTGCGGTCAGCGAGGAGCTGATCCTCGATGGCGGCGACGGCGTGCGCCTGCAGGGCTGGCACAGCCATGTCGAAGGCCGCGAACCGAAAGGCATGGCCCTGCTGCTGCATGGCTGGGAAGGCAGTGCCGAATCCAGCTACATGCGCATGGCGGCCGCGCGCATGCTGGAACAGGGCTTCGACGTGGTGCGCCTGAACTTCCGCGACCACGGCAACACCCATCATCTCAACCCCGGCATCTTCCATTCCAACCTGATCGACGAAGTGGTGCATGCCGCCGGCGATATCGCCCAGCGCTGGCCGCAGCTGCCGCTGGTGGCCGCCGGTTATTCGCTGGGCGGCAACTTCGTGCTGCGGCTGGCCCTGCGCGCGCCGGCCGCTGGCGTACCGCTGCTGCGGGTGGCGTCCGTATGCCCAGTGCTGGACCCGGCGCTGACGATGGACAGCATCGAGAACGGCCCGGCGATGTATGACTGGTACTTCCGCCGCAAATGGGCCGGTTCGCTGCGCCGCAAGCGCGACCTGTTCCCCGAGCTGAGCGACTGCGACGACCGCGTGCTGAAGCTGGACATCCGCGCGCTGACGGCATGGCTGGTCGAGCGCCACACCAGCTTCGGCTCACTGCAGGCCTATTTCGATGGCTACTCGATTGCCGGCGACCGCCTGTCCACCCTGCAGGTGCCGGCCGACATCCTGATGGCGCAGGATGACCCGGTGATTCCGTACGCGACCTTCAGTGACTGGCAGCTGCCGCGCCAGGCGCGCCTGGAAACCGCGTGTTGGGGCGGCCACTGCGGATTCATCGAGAACTGGCGGGGCGACGGCTTCTCCGAGCGCTGGGTTGCGCAACGCCTGCAGCGTGTCCTGCAGGCCTGAACCGGCAGCGGCGCGCAGCCCGCTACAATGCGGGTTTGCACTTGAAGCGGACTGCCATGCAAGACCAGATCATCCAAGCGTTGCGCCAGAACCAGGCCGACCAGGCCGTGCAGCTGGCCCAGGCGTGGACCCGTGACGAACCCGGCCTGGCCGACGCCCACCGCTGGCTGGCGCTTGCGCTGCAGCAGCAGGGCAAGGCCGAGGACGCGATGGAGGCGCTGCAGCAAGCGTTGCAGCTGGCCCCCGATGATGCCCAGCTGCACCTGCAGCACGCTGGCCTGCTGCTCGCCCTGCGCCAGTACCAGGGCGCTGACGAAGCGCTGGCACGCACCACCGGGCTCGACCCGAACTCCTTCTCCGCCTACCTGATGCAGGCCCACCTGGCGATCGGCCGCAACGACTTCGATGAAGCCCAGCGCCTGTCCACGCTGGCCTCGCGCGTTGAGCCGGACCACCCGGAACTGCTGACCATCGACGGCATGATCGCGCTGCGCCGTGACGACCCGGACCGCGCGCTGACGCTGTTGTCGGCCGCCAACCAGGCGCAGCCGAATGACACCCGCGTGCTCTATGCACTGGGCTTCGCCTACCTGGGCAAGGACATGCTGGCGTTCGCCGAGCAGGCGTTCCGCCGCGTGCTGGAACTGAACCCGGCCATCAGCTCGCTGCATGGCCTCGTGGTGCAGCTGGCGCTGCGCCAGGGCAACGTGGAGGCGGCTGCCGAAGCGATGCAGATCGCTCTGCAGCAGGAAGGCATGGATACACCGTCGATGCGTCGCCTGGCCGGTGAACTGGCGCTGCGCGGCGGCCAGCCGCTGCAGGCGCTGGACCACCTGCTGCCGCTGCTGGAATCGATCCCCGATGACCGCCAGGTGCTGCAGCTGCTGCTGATGTCCTGGCAGCGCCTGGGCCGCGAAGACGAGGCCCGCGCGCGCCTGGACGCTGCCCTGGAACAGCATCCGCAGCTGCACGACCTGTGGCTGGCACGCCTGGCCGTGGAAGAAGTCGGCAGCCCGACCGCCGCGGCGACCGTGGAGCGCTGGATGGACGCGATGCCGGGTCATCTGCCGGCACTGGAAGCACGCCTGCGCCTGCATGACATGGTGGGCGAACACGAACAGGCCGAAGCCATCGCCGAACGTATCGTCAGCCTCGAACCGGGCCGTGTCAGTGGCGAAACACGCCTGGTCGAAGGCCTGCTGCAGCGTGATCCGGTTGCCGCGATCGCGCGCGTGCAGGCGCTGATCGACAGGGCGCCGGACGGCCATCGCGCCGACCTGCGTACCTGGCTGGGTGAAATCCAGGACCGCGCTGGCCAGCCGGAACAGGCGCTGCAGACGTGGATGGCGCTGCAGGCCGACCAGGCACCGCAGCGCCTGCCGCTTCCGCCACAGGCCAAGGCGCCGCCGAGCTGGCCGGAGAAGGGCGAGATCGACAGTGATGCCAGCTCCGCGCCGATCTTCCTGTGGGGTGCGCCGGGTTCGGGTGTGGAGCGGGTTGCGACCGGCCTGGCGGCCGCCAGCCCGGTGCTGCGCAGCGACCGCTACACCAGCAATCCGCCGGATGATGCATTCCAGAACTACCACACGCTGCAGGACCTCGCCTCCGGCGTGCTGACCCCGGAGCGGCTGGTGCAGCGCTGGCGCGAGCAGCTGCCGGCGCGTGGCCTGCAGGGCGATGCCGTCATCGACTGGCTGCTGTGGTGGGACAACGCCCTGCTGTGGGCGCTGCGCCCGCAGCTGCCGCAGGGACGACTGGTGCTCGTGCTGCGTGATCCGCGCGACATGCTGCTGGACTGGGTGGCCTACGGCGCTGCCGCTCCGCTGGCGATGACCTCGCTGGCTGAAGCCAGCGAATGGCTGGCGCGCGGGCTGGCGCAGGTTGCCACCCTGCATGAGGAAGAACTGTATCCGCACGTGCTGCTGCGCATCGACCAGATCGGCAATGATCCGCACGCGATGGCCGAGCTGCTGGGACGCCTGTTCGAGCGGCAGATGCCGCCGGCCGCACAGCTGGGCGCACCGCGCTTCCCGCCGGGCCACTGGCGCAACTACCGCGACGTGATGAGCGCCGCCTTTGCCAAGCTCACCCCGATTGCGGTGCGCCTGGGTTACCCGGAAGAGTAAGGAGAAGCCGATGCAACTGAGCAGCCACAGCCTGACCAACGGCGCGCCGATCGACCGCGAGTTCGCCGCCGGCGATGCCACCGGCTTCGCGCCGGACCGCAATCCGCACCTGGCCTGGAACGGCGCACCGGAAGGCACGCGTTCGTTCCTGCTGGTGTGCGTGGACCCGGATGTGCCGACCGTTGCGGAAACGGTCGGCCGCAGCGACATGACCGTGCCGCGCGACCAGCCGCGCTGCGACTTCGTGCACTGGGTGATGGCCGATATTCCGGCCTCGGTGCAGGAGATCGCCGCCGGCAGCTGCAGCGATGGCTTCGTGGTGAAGGGCAAGACCGCACCGGCTGGCCCGGCGGGCAGCCGCCAGGGCCTGAACGACTTCACCGGCTGGTTTGCGGGCAACCCGGACATGGCCGGCGATTACCTGGGCTATGACGGCCCGTATCCGCCGTTCAACGACGAACGCATGCACCGCTATTTCTTCCGCGTGTTCGCGCTGGATGTGGCCTCGCTGGCGCTTCCGGCGCGCTTCACCGCCGCCGACGCATATCGCGCCATGCACGGCCACGTGCTGGCCGAAGCCGCACTGCATGGCACCTACACGTTGAACCCGGCGCTGGGCTGAGCGGCACGATGGGGAGAGCCGGCCGCTGGCCGGCTTTGCTTCTGTAGTGTCGAGCCACCATGAAAAGGGGCAGCCGGCCAGCGGCCGGCTCTACCCACCACGAAGAAGGGCGGCCTTTCGGCCGCCCTTCTGTCGTCTTACTTCTTCTCGATGGCCGACTCGACCACCATGTCCAGCACGTACGCCTGCGACGGCGCATCGGCCGGCGGGTTCTTCACTTCGTAGCGCTTCACGCGCACCACGTTGCGCACGCCGTCCTCGTGGGTGTAACCCTCGATGTTGCCGTAGAAGTTCTCGAACTTGCCCGGCTCACCCTGCTTCAGGCCCTTGTCGTCGAACTTCACTTCACGCACCTGCAGGCACTGGTAGTCCGGGATCAGCGGGTGCGAGCACTTCTCGGTCTTGGCGGCCACTTCCAGGAACACGGTTTCGCCGGCGCCGCCGTAGCGGGTTTCAGCGGTCGGTTCCGGGTTGAACACCAGCACGTCGCCCTTCGCGTTGGTCAGGGTCAGCTTGCCATCGGCATCCTGCTCGGCCTTCAGCTCGCCCTGCAGGCGGCTCGACACGGCCTCGTCCAGCGCCATCAGCGCCTTGTCGGTGCAGGCCATCATGGTCGAGGCCATCGCACTGACCGTCAGCTTGCCGTCGGCCAGGGTGTAGCCGCCACCCATGTGGTTGCAGGCGTTGCTGACCGACAGGCGGCCATCAGCGAAGTCCAGGGTGACCGGCTTGTCTTCGCGGGCGAACAGCGCGTCGATGCGCTTGCCGTCGGCGGCGGTGGCCTGCTGCAGCAGCCAGTGCTGGCTCTGCAGGCGCTGCGCGTCCAGGTGCGCCAGCGTCTGCTGGTCTGCTGCCTTGGCCGCGGCCGGGGCCACGTCGTCGCCGCCGGTGCCGGCCGGGGCCGGGGTCTGGCTGCAGGCGGCCAGCAGGGCCAGCGGGAGGAGCAGGGTGAGCTTGCGGTTCATGGTGATTCTCCTTGGGGAACCGTGGGGGAAACGGGGTGGGGCCGGCAATGGGGTTACCGTGCCCCGGTGCTGTTCAGCTGCCGGACGGCAACCACAGCAGCAGCGCGGCGCCCAGCGCGATGCGGTAAAGCGCGAACGCGGTGAACCTGTGCGATTTGATGTAGCCCATCAGCCACTTCACTACGACGAAGCCGGTGACGGCCGCGGCAAGGAAGGCCACGCCCACCTCGGTCCAGTTCTCGCTGCCCAGCTGTCCGGCCTTGGCCATTTCCAGGAAGGTGTAGGCGCTGGCGGCGAACATGGTGGGAATGCCAACCAGGAACACGAATTCGGCGGCGGCCGCGCGGCGGCTCAGGCCCAGCAGCATGGCCAGGAAGATCGCCGAGGCCGAACGCGAGGTGCCGGGGAACACGCCGGCCACCACCTGCGCCAGGCCGACGCCGATCGCCACGGTCCAGGTCACCTGGTCGCGGTCGGGCAGGCGCGCGGTGTAGGCCTCCACCAGCAGCATCCAGATGCCACCGATGATCAGTGCCCAGGCCACCGGGCTGACCGTCTCGGGCAGCGACCAGCCGGCTTTGCGCACCACCAGGCCGACCACCGCGGTGACCAGGAAGGCCGCGCCCAGCTTGAAAACGTACTCGCGGTTCTCGCGCTGCCCGAAACCGGTGGCCAACTGCAGCAGGCGCTGGCGGAACACCAGTACCACCGCCACGATCGCGCCGGCCTGGATGACGATGTTGAAGAAGTCCGAACGGGCACCCAGCCAGTGCTGGGCGATGAGCAGGTGGCCGGTGCTGGAGATCGGCAGGAACTCGGTCAAGCCTTCGAGGATGCCCAGCAACAGGGCGGAGAGCAGGTCGGACATGGACGGTGCGGGCACGCGCGGCAGGAAGGAAGAAGGTCGAGAGGATAGACGATCACTGCCGCACCAAACGGGTGCGTCCGCTGTCGGCTGCACCCATTTGGTGCGCACGGTTCTGCACCGCTGCGGGGCGGCCTTTTTGAAATCAATGACTTGCAGCCTGCGAAAAGTTGGCACGGTCGTTGCTGTACCTCAGCAGGCATTCATCCCCATCCGAGGTCGTACCGATGTCCGTGGAAAACGTTGAGAAGCTGATCAAGGACAACCAGATCGAGTTCGTCGACCTGCGCTTTGTCGACATGCGTGGTGTCGAGCAGCACGTGACCTTCCCGGTCAGCATCGTCGAGCCGTCGCTGTTCGAAGAAGGCAAGATGTTCGATGGCAGCTCGATCGCCGGCTGGAAGGGCATCGCCGAATCGGACATGGTGCTGCTGCCGGATACCGCCAGCGCCTACGTCGACCCGTTCTACGCCGATCCGACCATCGTGATCAGCTGCGACATCCTCGACCCGGCCACCATGCAGCCGTATGGCCGTTGCCCGCGCGGCATCGCCAAGCGCGCCGAGGCCTACCTGAAGTCCTCCGGCATCGCCGAAACCGCGTTCTTCGGCCCGGAGCCGGAATTCTTCATCTTCGATTCGGTCCGCTTCGCCAATGAAATGGGCCACACCTTCTTCCAGGTCGACTCGGAAGAAGCGGCGTGGAACAGCGGCGCCAAGTACGACGGCGCCAACAGCGGCTACCGTCCGGGCGTGAAGGGCGGTTACTTCCCGGTGCCGCCGACCGACACCCTGCACGACCTGCGCGCCGAGATGTGCAAGACCCTGGAACAGGTCGGCATCGAAGTGGAAGTGCAGCACCACGAAGTGGCCACCGCCGGCCAGTGCGAGATCGGCACCAAGTTCAGCACCCTGGTGCAGAAGGCCGACGAACTGCTGCGCATGAAGTACGTGATCAAGAACGTCGCGCACCGCAACGGCAAGACCGTCACCTTCATGCCCAAGCCGATCGTCGGCGACAACGGCAGCGGCATGCACGTGCACCAGTCGCTGTCCAAGGGCGGCACCAACCTGTTCTCCGGTGACGGCTACGGCGGCCTGAGCCAGCTGGCGCTGTGGTACATCGGCGGCATCTTCAAGCACGCCAAGGCCATCAACGCCTTCGCCAACTCGGGCACCAACAGCTACAAGCGCCTGGTGCCGGGCTACGAAGCACCGGTGATGCTGGCCTACTCGGCCCGCAACCGTTCGGCTTCGTGCCGCATTCCGTGGGTGTCCAACCCGAAGGCACGCCGCATCGAAATGCGCTTCCCGGATCCGATCCAGTCCGGCTACCTCACCTTCACCGCGCTGATGATGGCCGGCCTGGACGGCATCAAGAACCAGATCGACCCGGGCGCACCGAGCGACAAGGACCTGTACGACCTGCCGCCGGAAGAAGAGAAGCTGATCCCGCAGGTCTGCTCCTCGCTGGACCAGGCGCTGGAAGCGCTGGACAAGGACCGCGAGTTCCTGAAGGCCGGCGGCGTGATGAGCGATGACTTCATCGACGGCTACATCGCGCTGAAGATGCAGGAAGTGACCAAGTTCCGCGCGGCCACCCACCCGCTGGAATACCAGCTGTACTACGCCAGCTGACCGGTGGCGATGGCGGTGGGCTTCCCCCTCCCACCCGCCGCCATCGCTTCCGTCTTCGCGGCTGGGGAGCCGCAGGGCGGGCCCCGGTCCGCCGTGGTAGAGCGGACCCCGACCCGCCGTGGCAGAGCGGGCCGCTGGCCCGCCGTGGTAGAGCGGGCCGCTGGCCCGCTGCAGTAGAGCGGACTGTTAGTCCGCTGAAACAGGGGCAAGAGAGACCGGATACGCGACCAGGGCCGCCCTCCCTCCCGCGTCGGTCGTGCAAGGAGAGAGGCACGGCCGTCCCGGCCCTGTACGTGTCCGGTGCAACAGCCACGGCCATCATCCTGATGGCCGCTGGTTGCCTGATGCCAACGCGCGCTGGCGCGCTGGCCCCATCCACCCTCGGGACATGCGCATGAAACTGATCTCCGCCATCATCCGGCCGTTCAAGCTCGACGAGGTCCGCGAGGCCCTCTCCGACGCAGGCGTGTCGGGCATCACCGTGACCGAAGTGAAAGGCTTCGGCCGCCAGAAGGGCCACACCGAGCTGTATCGCGGCGCCGAGTACGTCGTCGACTTCCTGCCCAAGATCAAGATCGAAACCGTGGTCACCGACGAGCGTGCCGACGCGGTGATCGAAGCGATCCAGTCGTCGGCAGGCACCGGCAAGATCGGTGACGGCAAGATCTTCGTCACCGCCGTCGAACAGGTCATCCGCATCCGCACCGGCGAAATCGGTGCCGACGCGCTGTAACCCCTTTCCGGAGACTCCCCCATGAAGATGCGCCTTCTCACCGGGTGGCAAGCCCGGTTCCACTTCGTGTGCCTGTTGATGCTGCTCAGCGCGCTGGCCGCCGGTGCGTGGCCGGGCAGTGCCCACGCTCAGGCCCAGATCTCGCCGCTGCCGAGCGAAAGCGTGGCGGTCGAACCGCTGCAGGATCCGGTCGCTGCGGCCGCCGCACCGGCCGCGGCTGAAGCCGCCGCGACCTACGACCATGGCGACGTGGCCTGGATGCTGACGTCCACCCTGCTGGTGTTGCTGATGGTGGTGCCGGGCCTGGCCTTGTTCTATGGCGGCCTGGTGCGTTCGAAGAACGTGCTGTCGGTGCTCAGCCAGATCCTGGTGGTGTTCTCGCTGGTGCTGCTGCTGTGGGTGGCCTATGGCTACAGCGCGGTGTTCAGCGCCGGCAACCCGTTTTTCGGCTCGTTCACCGAATTCGCCTTCCTCAAGGGCTTCACCCCGGAGTCGGTCGGCAACACCCCGATCAAGGGCCTGCCGGATTACCTGTTCGTCGCCTTCCAGTCGACCTTTGCTGGCATCACCACCGCGCTGATCGTCGGCGCGTTCGCCGAGCGCATCAAGTTCCGTGCGGTGCTGCTGTTCTCGGCGCTGTGGTTCACCCTCAGCTACATCCCGATGGCGCACATCGTCTGGGGTGGCGGCTACCTGGGTGAGATGGGCGCGATCGATTTCGCCGGTGGCACCGTGGTCCACATCAACGCCGGTGTGGCCGGTCTGGTCGCCGCGTGGTTCGTCGGCAAGCGCCTGGGCTATGGCCAGACCGCGCTGAAGCCGCACAACGTGCCGTTCACGTATATCGGCGCGATGCTGCTGTGGGTCGGCTGGTTCGGCTTCAACGCGGGTTCCGCCGCTGCCGCCGATACCGTCGCCTCGCTGGCCTTCCTCAACACCGTGCTGGCCACGGCCGCTGCCGTACTCGGTTGGACGCTGGTGGAAGCGATCAGCAAGGGCAAGCCGTCGGCACTGGGCGCGGCCTCGGGCGCAGTCGCCGGCCTGGTCGGCATCACCCCGGCCTGCGGCACCGTCGGCCCGCTCGGCGCGATCATCATCGGCTTCGTCGCCGGCGTGGTCTGCGTGTGGGGTGTGACCGGCTTGAAGCGCCTGCTGAAGGTGGACGACACCGCCGATGTGTTCGGTGTGCATGGTGTCGGCGGCATCGTCGGCGCGATTCTCACCGGTGTGTTCAGTGCGCAGTCGCTGGGCGGCACCAAGGCCGATCTGGATATCGCCCATCAGGTCTGGGTGCAGGTGGTCAGCGTCGGCTTGACCGTGGTCTGGTCGGCGGTAGTGACCACGCTGATCCTGCTGGTGGTGCGCAGCGTGGTCGGCCTGCGCGTGACCGAGGAAGCAGAGCGCACCGGCCTGGATGTGACCTCGCACGGCGAGTCCGCCTACGAGGCCTGAAGTAGCGGCCGAGCTGCTGCATTGATATTGTGGGTGCCGACCGTTGGTCGGCACTTCTACTGCTCCGGTAGGTGCCAAGCTTGCTTGGCACTGGGTTTGGGTCTGCTCTGGTGGGTGCCGACCACTTGGTCGGCACGGCAGCATGCATCATCGCGCCTGATCGCGCACAATCGGGCCATGCCCCCGATCCGCACCGCCCTGATGCTCTCGGCCTGCCTGCTGCTGGCCGCCTGTGCCTCCGCGCCGCAGGAAACCCGCAACCCGCTCGCCACCTGGGTGTCGTCACCCAACCAGAATGCGCGCACGCCGGTCATCATCGTCATCCACCACACCGAACAGAAATCGGTGCAGCAGAGCCTGCGCACGCTGCGCACCGCCAACAGCGGTGGACCAGTCAGCGCGCACTACCTGATCGGTGCCGATGGCCATCGCTACCAGCTGGTCGCCGATGAGCGCCGCGCCTGGCACGCCGGCGCCGGGCGTTGGGGCACCATCACCGACCTCAACTCGGCATCGATCGGCATCGAGCTCGACAACGATGGCCGCAGCCCGTTCAGTGCGGCGCAGATCGAATCGCTGATCGTGCTGCTGCGCGATCTCACCACCCGCCTGAACATTCCGCCGCGGCAGGTGATCGGCCATGCCGACCTGGCGCCGACGCGCAAGCAGGATCCGAGCCGGTTCTTCCCGTGGCAGCAGCTGGCCGAGGCCGGTTTCGGCGTCTGGCCACGCGCCGCCGACGGGGCTGCGCCGGAAGGCTTCGACGCGTGGAATGCGCTGGCCCGCTTCGGCTATCCGCTCGACAACCGGGACGCCACCGTCGCAGCCTTCCACCGCCGTTTCCGTGGCCGCGACGACCTGCCGAAGACACTGGATGCCGAAGACGCCCGCATCCTGCATTCCCTGCTGCTGCAGACGCCGTGAACCATGCCTGGCGCGTTCGCAGCGCAGGCATCTCCATGCCGTTCCCGCTCCCCGGTAGTGCCAGACCATGCCTGGCATCCTCTGGCGATCACCCCAGACCCAGCGCATCGCGTAGCGCCACGATGTGCGCGCGGCCAACAACCAGCTCGCTACCGTCGCTCAGCACCAGCCAGTAGCGGCTGCCGGAACCCGCATGCAACGTACGCACGTGCCGCAGGTTGACCAGGTGCGATCGATGGCAGCGGACGAAATCCTGAGGCAGTACCGAGGCCAGTGCAGTCAGGGGTTTGTCATGCAGCTCGCTGCGGCCATCGCGCATGCGCACCTGGCTGTAGTCGCCATCTGCCGCGATCCACATCACCTCCGAGAGCTCGACGGTTGCCGTTCCCTGCGCACGCCAGATGCCCAGGTAGCGTGCCCGGCCTGAACGCATACCGCTGGTATCGAACAAGCGTTCCAGCGCCTGACCAAGGCGTTCGCGCGAAAAGGGCTTGGGAACGAAGTCGAGCACGCCGTGTTCAAATGCCTGCAGCGCACGATCACGGTGGGCCGACACCACTACGCACTGGTAGCGGCCGGCTACCGCACGCCGCAGCAGTTCGAAACCGTCCTCGCCCCCAAGGTTGAGGTCCAGCAGCAGGCCGTCGTAGACATTGCGCTGCAGGCGGTCGCCGGCTGCCTCCAGATCGGCCACGGCATCGAAGCGTGCGCGCGTTCCTGCCAGCTCGGCGCACAGCCGCTGCAGACGTTGGCGTACCAGCGGTTCGTCTTCAACGATCAGGATGCGCATGTCAGTTCGATCCGTCCGCACCATTGGTTGCCGTCGATGCCTTGCACGAAGCTCCATCCGCCGGGGCTGGCGGCCGCCAGACTGGCTTCGATGTAGCGCGTGCCCGTGCCGCGACCGCGATGCGAGGATGAGCCGTGCGCGCTGTGCAGTTCCAGCACCCAACGTCCACCGCCGCGCTGCACGCGCAGACGGAACGGGTGCTGCGCGCATGCCAGCGCACCGGCATGCGTCAGCGCGTTTTCCACCTGTGCATGCAGGATGCCGGGCGGCAGCAACAGCGGCGCATCCTCGCCATCCACGTCCAGCACCAGGGGCTGGCCCAGTGCCTGGCCAACGATGTCCAGATGGCTGCGGCACAGGGCCAGCTCGTCCTGCAACGGAATGCTCTGCCGGCTGCTGCTGTCACGCAGCCGATCGAACTGATCGGCCAATGACTCCACCAGGCGGCTGGCACGCGAAGGTGCCTGCTCGATCAGTTCCTGCAGACTTGTGAGGGTGTTCATCAGCCAATGTGGCTGGATGCCTCGCTGCAACAGCTGCAATGAAAGCCGTGCGCGCTCTTCACGCAACAACGCGTTGTGCCGGTCCAGTGCCTGCAGTTGTACCGCGTGACGCAGCAGCAGGAACACCATCAGCACCGCCAGCAGCAGGAAGTACGGCCCATCAAGGAAGGCGCCGCGCGCGACCAGCAACGCCAGCAGACCGGCTAGCAGCAATGCCAGGATCGGCCATCGATCCTCTGTGTCGCCGCGCGCACGCAGCAGCAGCAATGCCGAAGCGAGCAGGCTCAACAAGAGCACTGCCGCCGAGCGGGTGTCAAAGCCAGGCAGGACGAAGGCGAGCACCACGATCACGGACAGATAGACGAAGCACCCGGCACGCGGAACCGCCACCCGGAATCGCCGCGCCAGATAGGCCGGCAGGAGCGTGGCCGCGGCTACGTGCAATGCCAGCAGTGCAATCAGGCGCGGGCCATGCCACGGGTAGTCATACCCCAGCAGGGAGCGCCACGCTTCCACTGCAGGCAACGCCAGTCCCACCACGCCCAGTGCCAGCAGAAGGCGCGTGCCGGGCGTGCGGGTCTGGCCACGCAGTACTGCCAGGAAATACAGGCTCGCTGCCGCCAGTGCGCCGATGGCGAAGGCCGCAACCAGCCATGGCAGGATGATCTGGCCATACAGCACAGCTGCGGGCGCGATCAGTGCCATCGCGTCGGCGCCATGCAGGGTGAAATGTTGTCGCTGGCTGGATGCAAGCACGACCAGCTCATCGGTGGCATTGCCAGAAGCGGGGGGAAGCACGTGGACAAGGTCGATGCGTCCTGGTTGTTCTTCTTCAGCGGTGCGGCCCACGATGCCATTGCTGATCCAGGGCGTGCCGTTCCAGTACAGCTGGCTGGCAGCGCGCAGCGACAGCCGCAACGTGCGGTCATGATCGTCGGTGCCGGTTGGCGCCGGCACCTGCCAGCGCAGCCAGTACGGGCCGCGCCACTGCGCCAGCTGCTGTTGATCCAGCGGACGCCAGGCCAGGTCCTGCGGCGGCCGCGCAGGCAGGGGGCTGGATGCCCCGGCGTCCGCAGGTGCCATCTGCGCCCCCTGCACGAATACCACGCCGGCGGGTGGCGTCGACACGACCAGCCATGCGGCCACCGCCGCAAGCAGCAGAGCAAGAACAGCCAGGGTACGTGGGATCTGCATGGCGGCCATCGTATCGGTTGCGTGGAGCCATTGGACCGCCTTTTGGAGACGTTCGGCAGGCGGGTGCCCCCACAGCCCTGTGATCGAGCCGATGCTGACCGCGCACGTCCCTCCTTTGGAGCCCACCATGAGCCGCAACGCCTGCACATCGTCCAGCAGTCTCCATCCTCGTCGCTCTGCCCTGGTCGCCACGGTGGCCACGTTCTGCCTGGCGCTCGCTGCGGCCATGCCGGCGCAGGCCACGCCTAGGGCATTGGTGTTCGAGCCGTACACGCTGCAGACCAAAGCACATGGCGCCATCCCTGCAGAGATCGCCGTGCTGGAGGTGCCGCGCCGACACAGCGAGCCAGACGGACCGCGCATGGGGCTGAAGGTGGTACGCCTGCGTGCAACCGGTGGCAATGGCCGCAGCGCCCCCGTGGTTTATCTGGCCGGTGGCCCGGGTGGTTCCGGCATCGATACCGCGCGCGGCCCGCGCTGGCCGGTGTTCGACCAGGTCCGACGCGAAGCCGACGTGCTGCTGCTCGACCAGCGAGGTGCCGGTCTGTCTGAACCACCGCCGGAGTGTCCGCATGAAACCCGCTTCGACGATGGCCAACCACTGCAGCGCGATGCGGCCCTGGCCGCATTGCAGGCGACGGCTGCCAAGTGCGTGGAATTCTGGCGTCAGGCTGGCGTCGATCTGGGCGCCTATACGACCGCCGAGAGTGCCGATGACCTGGATGATCTGCGGCGCGCACTGGGTGTGCCCAGGATCAGCTTGTGGGGCATGAGCTACGGCACCCACCTGGCGCTTGCGACGGTGCGCCTGCACGGCAAAGATCTGGAACGCGTCGTGCTGATGGGCACCGAAGGCCCCGATGACACACTGAAGCTGCCGCTCAGCAGCGATGCGCTGCTACAGGAACTGACGCCACTGGCCCGCAGGGACGGCTTCGATGATCTGGCCGGATCGGCAAAGCGCGTGCTGCAGGCATTGCGTGAGCAGCCGCGACAGGGTCGCAGCCGCATGCATGACGGTCGCCAGGTGACCATCGGTGAATTCGATGCGCAGATCCTGATTGCCAATACTCTTGGCCAGCGGCATACCCAGCAGTGGCTGCCGTTGATACTCCGCGAGGCCGAGCGCGGCAACTACGACCCGCTGGCCGATCTGGTGCTGATCGTGCGCGCACAGTTCGCCCAGTACCCGGCGATGGGGCTGGCCATGGACGTGGCTTCCGGGCAGAGCCCGCAGCGCCTGGCGCGGGTGGAGGCGCAGGCACGCGAAAGCCTGTTCGGCGACGCCCTGAACTTCCCGTTCCCCGCCATCGGCAACGGCCTGGGCCTGGCCGATCTGGGCGAATCCTTCCGCGGGCCGCTGCGCAGCGACGTGCCGGTGCTGTTCATCAGCGGCACGCTGGATGGGCGCACGCCACCGGCCAACGCCGATGCGCTGCGTCCAGGCTTCAGCCATGGCCGCTCGCTGCTGGTGCGCAACGCCAGCCATCACCACGAGCTGTGGACCGGCAATCCTGCCATTGCCCGCAGCATCGTCGACTTCCTGGCCGGTCGCATCGTGAACGATGCCGAGCTGGACGTACCGCCGCCGGTGTTCGCCACCAGCAACAGTGGCCTGCTGGGCAGTGGCGGACGCTGAAGGGAGAGCGTGGTGCCGGGCACCCGGCGCGTCCGGCACCGTGCTGTTTCCTCTACATTGGGGCAATGAAAGACATCATTGCCCCCCTGAATCGCACGAGCTTGGGCCTTGTTGCGCTGGCTGTGCTCGCCGGCTGCTCCACCACCGCTCCCCGCACCGGAACCGAAGTGCCGACGCCGGTCACGCCGCCCGCTGCCACCTATGCCAAGGCCGCATGGAGCGCACTGCCACCGGTCTCCGACAGCGACCTGCAGGCCGGTTTCGTCGCCTGGCGCAGCAGCTGCACCCGCCTGAAGAACGATGCGGTCTGGGCCAAACCCTGCGCCACCGCCGCGACGGTTTCGGACAAGGACCCGGCGGCGATCCGCCAGTTCCTGCAGCGCGATTTGGATGTCTATGCATTGCGTGCCGGCGGCCACCAGGCCGACGGGCTGATTACCGGCTACTACGAGCCGATCTACCCCGGCAGCCTCACCCGCACGGCTGCTGCCACCGTACCGGTTTACGGCACGCCGAATGATCTGATCGTGGTGCAGCTGGACAGCGTCTACCCGGAATTGAAGGGCAAGCGCCTGCGCGGGCGCGTCGAGGGCAAGGTGCTCAAGCCCTATGACGACGCCGGCACCATCGCGGCCAAGGGCGCCAAGGCGCCGGTACTGGCCTGGCTGACCGACCCGATGGACCTGCAGCTGCTGCAGATCCAGGGGTCGGGCCGGGTGCGCCTGCCCGATGGCACGCAGGTGCGGCTGGCCTACGCGGAACAGAACGGCCACCCCTACCGCGCGATCGGTCGCTGGCTGGTCGACCAGGGCCAGCTGAAGAAAGAAGACGTCACCATGGACGCGATCCGCGCCTGGGCCCGGGCCAATCCCGCGCGCGTGCCGGAACTGCTGCGCAGCAACCCCAGCTACGTGTTCTTCGTGCGCAACCCGGACAGCCCGGAAGGCCCGCGTGGTTCACTGAACGTGCCGCTCACCGCCGGCTACAGCGTCGCAGTGGATCGCAGCGTGGTGCCGCTGGGCAGCCTGCTGTGGCTGTCCACCACGCGCCCGGACGGCACCCCGGTGGTGCGCCCGGTGGCCGCGCAGGACACCGGCGGCGCCATTGCCGGCGAAGTGCGCGCGGACCTGTACTGGGGCAGTGGCGATGCCGCCGGCAAGCTGGCCGGCGACATGAAGCAGAAGGGCAACATCTGGATGCTGTGGCCGAAGGGCGTGGCGCTGCCGAACTGAACCGGCAGGGGTCGGATCCCTTTCCGCAGGAAAGGGTTCTGACCCCGGATGCCTGATAATGGCGCCATTCCGAACTCTCCGGCCGCGCCTGCGGCCAGGACCCCTGCAATGAAGAACATCAAGAACAACAACGCAAAGAAGTACTACAAGCACTGGGCCGAATCGGGCCTGGGCAAGGGCAACGTGCTGATGGAAGCCCGTGGCGAGAAGATCGTGCGCCAGGTGGAGATCTACGGCACCAAGATGGTCTGGGCCGACGAGCACGCCCACAGCGATGACCGCTTCCTGCTGGCCGACCAGCCGGTGTCGTTCCTGGATTTCGACGAAGACGACGAAATCTCCGCGCGCGAATTCGAAAGTGCCTGGAAGAAGGCCCGGGAAGCCACCGGCTACCCGGTGTAACGCTGCCCGCCCGGGCTCGGGTCCCTTTCCGCAGGGAAAGGGCTCTGACCCCGGGCCAAGGCTCAGGCAGCCGCGTTGTAGGGTTCGATCCGGGCAAGCACGTCGGCCAGCTTTTCCTTGGTCATCGCGGCATCGAAGTCGGCCTGCAGGCCGATCCAGAACTTGTCGGAAACGCCGAAGTAGCGGGACAGGCGCAGCCCGGTGTCCGCAGTGACTGCGCGATCACCGGAGACAATCTCGCCGATACGGCGTTGTGAGACGCCAATTGCCTTGGCCAGCCGGTATTGGGTGATGCCCAGAGGCTCCAGGAATTCATGCAACAGGATCTCGCCGGGAGCGGGGTAGGGGGCGGTTCGCACTCGCACGACTCCTTCAGTGGTAATCGACAATTTCGACCTCGGCAGGACCTTCCCGAGACCAGACAAAGCACAGCCGGAACCGGTCATTGATGCGGATGCTGTACTGGCCGCGCCGGTCCCCATGCAGCGATTCCAGTCTGTTCGCTGGCGGCAGACGCAGATCCCGCAGATCAGCTGCCACATTGAGCATGGCCAGCTTTCGCAGCGCGGCAGCTTCAATGTGGCGCCATCTCTGCACGCGATGACCATCAAACAGTGCCTGCGTACGTTTGCAGGCAAATGATTGGATCGGCATATTGATAACGTGTGACGATAGTATCGTAAGGCGTTAGTATTCCTTCGGCAAGCATGGCGCGTAATTCCCGGGCGCGACGACTGGCGACGCATTCGACGCGATCCGACCCCGGACCCGCGTTTTGCACTACATTGGTGCAATGTCCGACCCCGCACCCCCGCCGTCCCTCGATGCCCTGGGCACGCCGTTGGCCTGGGCCGGGGCCGATGGCTGCATTGCCGGCTGCAACCCGGCCTTCGCCCGCTGGCTGGGCGTCAGCGTCCGGCGCCTGCTGGGGCGGCCGCTGGCCGCACTGGAAGTGCAGGGCGAGGCACTGGCCCATTTCCTGGCCCGCGATGAGCGCGACAGCCTGCGCCTGAACCGGTTGGCGCTGGCGGTGCCCGGCGAGGCCCCGCGCTTCGCCGAGGGCTGGATGAGCCGCCGCGACGATGGCGGCTGGCTGCTGGAGGCGCATCCGGTCGATGAATTCCCCGGGCTCGACCCGACCCAGGCCCTGCCCAGCGCGCTCAGCGCGGCGCTGAAGGGACTGGCCCACGAGCTTCGTAATCCGCTGGCCGGGTTGAAGGGCGCGGCCCAGCTGCTGGCCCGCCGCGCGGCCCAGCGCGATGCCAGCGAACGCGAGCTGATCGAGCTGATCGGCTCGGAGATCGAACGCCTCAACGGCCTGCTCGACCAGCTGCTGTCGCCGGCCCCGGCCGCACCGCATGCCGAACTGAACATCCATGCCGCGCTGGAGCGCGTGCTGCGCCTGGCCGAGAACGAGGCCGGCTGGGCGGTACGCCTGCAGCGCGACTACGACCCCAGCATTCCCGAATTCCACGGCGACGCCGACCGCCTCACCCAGGCGGTGTGGAACCTGGTGCGCAACGCGATCCAGGCCGGTGCCGGCAACATCACCCTGCGCACCCGCGTGGAGCATGGCGTGCGCATCGCCGAGCAGCTGCACACGCTGGCGCTGCGCCTGGAGATCGCCGACGACGGCCGTGGCGTGCCCGAGGAGCTGGCCGAGCACCTGTTCCTGCCCCTGGTCAGTGGCCGCGCCGAAGGCACTGGCCTGGGCCTGGCGCTGGCGCAGCAGGTCGCACGCGAACATCGCGGCACACTGACCTACCGCTCGCGCCCGGGCCATACCGTGTTCACCCTGCTGCTGCCGATCGTCAGCGGCGCCGCCCCGGCCGAGGAGGCCCCGCGCGATGTCTGAGTCTTTTTCGTCCCCGCAGCGCATCTGGGTGGTCGATGACGATCGGGCCGTGCGTTTCGTGCTGTGCACCGCGCTGCGCGAGGCGGGCTACCAGGTCGTCGATTTCGACAGCGCCGCCCCCGCCCTGCAGGCGTTGAGCGAAGGCCCGCCGCCGGCGCTGCTGTTCACCGATGTGCGCATGCCGGGTGACGATGGCCTGGTGCTGTTGGACAAGCTCAAGGCCGCGCTGCCGCAGCTGCCGGTGGTGGTGATGTCGGCCTACACCGACGTCGCCAGCACGGCCGGTGCGTTCCGCGGTGGCGCGCATGAATTCCTGTCCAAGCCGTTCGATCTGGACGACGCCGTGGCGCTGGCGCAGCGTGTGCTGCCGGCCGTTGCACCGGCACTGGCGGCGCCCACACCTGCGGCGGAAGCGCATGGCGACCAGCCGCCGCAACTGGTGGGCGATACCCCGCCGATGCGTGCGCTGTTCCGTGCCATCGGCCGCCTGGCGCAGGCGCCGCTGGCGGTGCTGATCACCGGCGAAACCGGCACCGGCAAGGAGCTGGTGGCCAATGCGCTGCATCGCGAATCGCCGCGCGCGCAGGGGCCGTTCGTCGCGCTCAATACTGCTGCAATCCCGTCCGAGCTGCTGGAAAGCGAGTTGTTCGGCCACGAAGCCGGCGCCTTCACCGGTGCCCAGCGCCGCCATACCGGTCGCTTCGAGCAGGCCAACGGCGGCACCCTGTTCCTGGATGAGATCGGCGACATGCCGTTGCCGCTGCAGACCCGCCTGCTGCGCGTGCTGGCACAGGGCGAGTTCTTCCGCGTCGGTGGCCGCGAGTTGATCCGCGTCGACGTGCGGGTGATTGCCGCCACCCACCAGGATCTGGAAGGACTGGTCGCGCAGGGGAAGTTCCGTGCCGATCTGCTGCATCGCCTGGACGTGGTGCGCCTGCAGCTGCCACCGCTGCGCGAGCGTCGCGAGGACATCGCGCAACTGGCCAGCACCTTTCTGGCCGCCGCCGCACGCAAGCTGGATACGCCGCCGAAGCGCCTGACCGCTGCCGCACTGCAGGCGCTGCGCGAACACGACTGGCCGGGCAACGTGCGCGAACTGGAAAACGTGTGCTGGCGGATGGCGGCGCTGGCCGCCGCTGACACCATTGGTGTGGCCGACGTCGATACCGCGCTCAACCGTACGCGCGGTCGTCGCAGCAGCACCACCAGCGCCGATCCGGGGCAATGGGAGGCGCTGCTGGCCGAATGGGCACGCCGTCAGCTGGCCGAAGGCGTGGAAGGGCTGCACGCGCAGGTGCGAGAGCGGGTCGACCATGCCCTGCTGGAGGCCGCGCTGCAGATCACCCATGGCCGCCGTGCCGAAGCCGCGGCCCGCCTGGGCCTTGGCCGCAATACCCTTACCCGCAAGCTGGGCGCCGGGCGCCGTCGCGGGGGCCATTGAACGGTCCCTGCACGCGATCCTCGCGCCCGCTTGCCGAACCGTTGATCGTTCATGGACGATGCCGTCCGTAGTGTCACCTGCAAGGAGTCTTCGATGCGTCTGTCCTTTGCCATCCTGCCGTTCTCCGCCGCCGTGCTGCTGTCTGCCTGTGGCAGCGCACCGAAGAAGGCCGAACCCACCCCGCCACCGCCGACCGTGGTCAGCGCCGCCAAGCAGGCCGAGGCCAATCTGTCGCCGGCCTCGGCCAGCATCGTCAGTGGCCGCATCGCGCTGATGGTGGAGCCCGGTGGCATCCACATCACCGGGCTGATCGGTGGCCTGCAGCCGATGCAGCAGGCCGGTTTCCACATCCACGAGCGCGGTGACTGCAGCGCGGTGGATGCCAGCAGTGCCGGCAATCACTTCAATCCCGGTGGCGCTGCGCATGGCCGCGCCGGCACCGGCAAGCACCACCTGGGCGACATGGACAATCTGCGTGCCGACGCCCAGGGCCGCGCCAACGTCGATATCCACCTCAAGGGCGTTACCCTTGGCGGAGGCGCCGCCACCGATATCGCCGGACGTGCACTGGTCGTGCATGCCAACGCCGACGACTATCGCAGCCAGCCCGCCGGCAATGCCGGCGTCCGCATCGCCTGTGGCGTGATCCGGGTTGTCCGCTGATCACTGCAGGCATCATCCAGGGAGAGATTCCATGCGTTTGATCCACACTTCGCTGTTTGCGGCCATCGCCGCGCTGGGCCTGGCGGCCTGCGGCCAGCAGCCGGCCGCTCCGCAGACTGAAACCCCGCCGGCCGCGCCGGCCGAGGGCGCAACCACTGAACCGGCCGCAGCACCGGCACCCGCTGCCGCCCCGGCGGCCGACGCCTCGGCCACCGCCGAGCTGGCACCGACCCAGGGCAACGAGGCCAAGGGCAGCGTCACCTTCAAGGTGGTTGACGGCAAGGTCCACGTGACCGGCCAGATCAGCGGCCTGAAGCCGGGCAGCGAGCACGGCTTCCACATCCACGAGAAGGGCGACTGCAGCGCGCCGGACGGCATGAGCGCCGGTGGCCACTTCAACCCGGGCAAGCAGGATCACGGCAGCGTGTCCGCCGATCCGCACCACGGTGGCGACATGCCCAACATCAAGGCCGACGACAAGGGCGTGGCCACCATCGACGGCCCGGTGTCGAGCAACGTCAACATCGGCAAGGGCGATGACTTCGACATCATCGGCCGCGGCCTGATCGTCCACGCCGATGCGGATGACTACAAGACCCAGCCGACCGGCAACGCCGGTGCGCGCCTGGCCTGCGCAGTGATCCAGAAGGCGCAGTAAGCCATCAGAAAACGCCGGCGCAAGCCGGCGTTTTTCTTTATCGGTAGTGCCGGCCGCTGGCCGGCAATCGCAGATCCGGAGGTTGCCGGCCAGCGGCCGGCACTACCAACACCCGCATCAGCGCGCCAGCAACTCGCGCGCGTCCTGACCGGCCTCGCAGTGCACGAACAGCACCGGCACGCCGTGCGCTTCCAGCACCGCGGCCATCTGCCGCTGGCGCATCAGGAACTGCTCGTAGATGCCCTTCAGGCGGTCGCAGTCGTTGTTGCCGTGGTTGTAGTGCGCGCACCAGCCGGCCGGATCGAACAGCGCCATGCGTGCCTCGCCGTGCGTGTAGCGCAGCAGCGGCTCGGGCGCCGCGTTGAGCCATTCGTCCTCGCCCGGGGCCATGATCGCGGTCTCGATCAGCGGCCACAGCGCGGCCAGGCCTTGGTTGTCGTACTGCATCGACATCATCGCGGCCAGATCATTCACGGTGAAATAGCGCGCATGCTCGATGCGGGCACCGAAGCTGTTCTGCGCCATCAATGCGGTGTCGGCATGGGCCATGCCGTTGGCCAGCAGCGTGTCTTCCAGCGCCTCGGCCACCGCATTGGTCGTCGCCACGTCGCTGCCGGTCAGCAGGAACGGCACCACGCGCAGGCCACCGCCCACCAGGCTGGCATCGGCCTGGAACGGCAGCGGCACGTCACCGTTGGCATCGGTACCGAAGGCCAGCAGGCGCGGGCCCTGGTTGCGGCCCGGCGCACGCATCTGCAGTTCTTCCAGGCGGCGATGGATCGGCCAGCCCGGGCGCAGTACTTCGGCCGGGTCGAAATGGGCGGCGGCGAACACCAGGTCCAGCTCGGCCACCTGCGGCACCAGCTTGGACAGGTCGCGGCCGACGCGATCGGCCAGTTCACCGGCCTGTTCGGCGCTGAGCACCGCCTGGCGGGGGATTTCGCCGCCGGCCAGTTCCAGGGCCAGCACGCCAAGGGCATTCATCGCGGGGTCGGGTTTGCTCATGGTTCCACGGTTGGCCCATCACAGGGCGGCAGCTACACTTGGCTCCATTATGCCTGCTCCGTCGTGCAGGCCATGTTGCAGACACCCTCATCCATGCCAGGTATCTCCATGCCCAACGCTCGTCCCGTCGCCATCCTCGGTGGCGTCCGCATTCCGTTCTGCCGCCAGAACACCGCGTATTCGGATGTCGGCAACCTTGGCATGTCGGTCCGTACGCTGGGCGCGCTGGTTGAACGTTTCGGCCTGCATGGCCAGCAGCTGGGTGAAGTGGCGATGGGTGCGGTGATCAAGCACTCCAGCGACTGGAACCTGGGCCGCGAAGCCACGCTGTCCTCCGGCCTGTCGCCGTTGACCCCGGGCATCACCCTGCAGCGCGCCTGCGGCACCTCGCTGGACAGCATCATCACGGTTGCCAACAAGATCGCGCTGGGCCAGATCGAATCGGGTATCGGTGGCGGTTCGGATACCACCTCCGACGTGCCGATCGTCTACGGCAAGAAGCTGCGTGCACGCCTGCTGGCCGCCAACCGTGCCAAGAGCACCGGCGACAAGATCCGCGCGCTCACCGCTGGCTTCAAGTTCTCCGAGCTCAAGCCCGAATTCCCGGGCGTGGCCGAGCCGCGCACCGGCAAGAGCATGGGCGACCACTGCGAGGACATGGCCAAGGAATGGAACATCTCGCGTGACTCGCAGGACGAGTGGGCGGTGTCGTCGCACAAGAAGCTGGCTGCTGCCTATGAGCGCGGTTTCTTCAACGACCTGATCGCACCGTTCCGTGGTGTCGAGCGTGACAACATCCTGCGCCCTGATACTTCGCTGGAGAAGCTGGCCACGCTGAAGCCGGCGTTCGACAAGGTCTCCGGCCGCGGCACGCTCACCGCCGCCAACTCCACGCCGCTGACCGACGGCGCCGCCGCCGTGCTGCTGGCCAGCGAAGAGTGGGCGCGTGCCCACGGCCATGAGCCGCAGGCCTATCTGCGTGACGCGCACGTCTCGGCGGTGGACTTCGTGCATGGCGAAGGCCTGCTGATGGCGCCGACCGTGGCCGTGCCGGAGATGCTCAAGCGCAACGGCCTGACCCTGCAGGACTTCGACATCTACGAGATCCACGAAGCTTTTGCCGCGCAGGTGCTGTGCACCCTGCGTGCGTGGGAGAGCGAGGATTACTGCCGCAATCGCCTGGGCCTGGATGCACCGCTGGGTCGCATCGACCCGGACAAGATCAACTTGCTGGGCTCGTCGCTGGCCACCGGCCACCCGTTCGCCGCTACCGGCGCACGCGTGATCGCCACGGCCGCCAAGCAGCTGGCCGAACGTGGCGGCGGCCGTGCGCTGGTGTCGATCTGCACCGCCGGCGGCATGGGCGTAGTGGCGATCGTCGAACGCTGATCGTTGCGACCGCGCGCCAACCAAGGTTGGCGACTACCGGGAATGCGCGCTGGATCTGCTTTGGTAGATGCCGACCTTGGTCGGCCATGCGATGTCATCGTTCGGAAGATGTCAGAGCGCCAACCAAGGTTGGCGACTACCGGGTTCCACAGATGAAAACGCCGCCCAATGGGCGGCGTTTTTCTGCTCCGGTGGGTGCCGACCGTTGGTCGGCACGCTTCACGGCAACCGTGGATTGCCGAATTCGTCGCGCTCTTCGTTGGCGTCATACACCGGCGGCTGCACCGTAACCGGCTGCTCCTCCACCGTGGCACGCAGCGGCGCTTCGGTGCCGCGCACCAGTTCCACGCTGTCCTCGCCACGCTGCAGTCGCAGCGCATTGGCCAGGCACTGCGCGGCCAGCGCGTGCTCGCCACGCTGTGCGAACAGCTCACCCAGTGCCTCCCACGCCGGGGCACCGGCGCCCGCGGCGATGGCCTCGTGCAGGAACGCATCGGCGGCATCCCACTGCTGCTGGGCCAGGGCCACGCGGCCCTGTGCCAGGCGCAGCGCAGCCGAGCTGTCGTGCACGTTGCGCCAGCGCGCGAGGTTGGCCTGACGCGTGGCCAGGCGTTCGGCCGGCAGGCGGCCATACAGCGCCACCAGTTCGTCATCCCAACGCTGGTCCAGTGCCTGTTCCAACGCCAGCAGCGCCGGTTCGTCCCAGTTCAACGCAACCGCACGGCTGGCATACGCACCGACCACGTCCGGGGTCGGGCGCAGCGCCTTCGGCGTGGCTTCCCACTGCGCAGCCAGCGCATTGACGTCGGCCGCTTCCAGTAGTGCCTGTGCGGCCAGGCGTGCTTCCAGTTCGCTGTTGGCGTCGGCCGGCAGCACCTTGCTCTGGCGCAGTGCACCCAGCTGGCCATACGCCTCGTGGGCGCGGCCGGCCTGTGCCAGCGCTTCGGTACGCAGCCACAGGCCGCGCGGCGGCAGCGGCTGGATCGTCGCCACATCCAACGCGTTGATCGCATCCACCGGCAGATCGCGCGCCAGCAGCTGTTCGGCGCGCAGAAGCGCTTGCAGGGTGGCATCGCTCTCGCCCAGGCGCTGCAGCAGGGCTTCACCGGCGGGGCCGTCGGCACGTGCCTGCGCACTGCGCACGGCGTTGGCCAGCGCCACCGCGCTCACTTCCGGATCCTTGGCGGCACCGTCCAGCAGCTTTTCGGCACGCTGCCACTGACCGTGCTCATAGGCCTGCAGGCCGTCGATCAGGCGCACCCGGCCCTGCTTGCGGCGGTAGCGGCCCCAGGCGCGGAACGGTGCTGCGATCAGGCTCCACAGCAGCCACAGCACCAGCACCGCGATCACCGACAGCAGTGCCACCTTGGGCAGGTTGCTGTGGTAGTCGTAGCCGCCGTAGCGCAGGGTCACTTCGCCGAAGCGGTTGAGGTCATCGGCGCCGAGCCATTGCGCGGCCACCACGCCGATGGCCACGGCCAGCAACAGCACGACCAGGGATTGCAGGGGTTTCATGGGGGATTACCTCCGGTCGGTCTGGGTGCGCAGTTGCTGCAGGGTGCTGCCAAGAACGCTGTTGCTGGCCTGCAGCGGAAGCTCGCGCAAGGCCTTCAGTTCAGCACGTTGCGCGCGCAGGGCCGGTGAATCCGGCCAACGCCGCTGTGCCCAGTGTTCCACGCGCGCCAACGCGGTATCGCGACCGGTGCGGTCGCCACGTTCGATTGCGGCACGCGCCAGGGTCAGTTCCAGCTGCAGCGCATCGTCGGCATTGCGGCGTTCGGCGGCGGTCAGCGGGCCATTCTGGCGGCTCGGGGTGATATCCACGAACGGTGCCAGCGTGGCCTGCCACCAGGGCTTGCCGGCGCCGGGCGCGGTGCCACCCGTCACCTGCGAGGGCAGGCCCTGCAGGGCCTTGGCCAGGGCATCCAGGCGTTGCAGCGATTGCACGCGCGGGCCGGTGCCCAGCGCATCCAGTGCATCGCGTTCCTGTACCAGTGCCTGGCGCAGGTTCAGGCCGTCGCTGTCGGGCAGATCGGCCAGCGCGGTGGCGGCCTGTGCATACAGGCGGCGTGCGCCTTCCACGTCGTCGGCGTAGTTCAGGCGTTGCGCCGCCTGGGTCAGCAGCAGTTCGGCCTCATCGCGCTGTACCGCCTGACGGCCCTGGTTGGCGCTGTCGGCCAGCTTGGCCAGGTTCTCTTCCAGCAGCGCACTGCGCTGGGAAAGGCCCAGCATCTCGTCGCGCAGCACGCGGTTGGTGGTCGCCGCATCCTGCAGGCGCTGGCTGGTTGCGCGCTGGTCGCGGCGCAATGCATCCAGCGTCGCCTGCAGGCCCTGCAGCTGTACGGCCGTGGTCTGCGCCTGCGCTTCCTGTTCGTGCTGTTGCTGCTGCCAGACGTACCAGCCGGCATAGCCGCCCACGCCAAGCACGACCACCCCGGCCAGCGGCAGCAGCCAGCGCACGGGTCGACGGGGCGGGGAAACGGGCGGAGTCTCGTTCATGGGGCTTCCTTGTCGGCACCGTCGCCGGTCAGGTTCCGGCAGGCCGCGTTGTGCACAGCATCACTGTTGCCGACCACAGCGGCAAGCGTGACCCACGTCCCTGTTCAGTTCGCTGCCGGGACGGTGAGCGTGGCGTGTGCAGCCGCCACCAGCTGCGCGGTGGTGGGCCCGGCCGCGCGCACCACGCGCTGCAGCCCCAATGCGTGCGCCTGTTCGCCCAGCCGTTCGCTGGCCACGACGGCGGTGGCATGTGCCTGACAGCGTTGCTGCAATGCCGGCGGAAGCTGCTGCCAGAAATGCAGCAACGCCTCACCACTGCTGACCGCCAACACCCACGGATACGCTGAATGCGCCAATCGAGCCAGCGTGCGTGGCGACAGGCGCAGCAGGCGACGCTGATAGACATCGGCGCGCTCGATGCTGCCGCCGGCCGCCTGCAGTTGCGCAGCAATCAGGCCGCGCCCGCCGGGGGCGGTCACCAGCCCGATGCGCAGGCCGCGTACGTCCGCCAGTACCGGCAGCGCCAGCAGGCCCTCGCTGTCCATCCGCTGCGGCGCATGCACCTCGGCGACACCCTGCGCCCGCAGCGCGCGCGCGGTGCCTTCGCCCACGGTCAGCCACGGGCTGCGTTGTGCCTCGGCCAGTGGCAACAGGGTGGCGGCTGCGGTAACGGCGGCCGGGCTGGTGAACACCACCCGATCGCAGTTCAGCGCGCGTTGCAGCTGGTGCACCACTGGCGTGCCGTTCAGGCGCTGCAGGCGCCAGGGTGGCAGGGCCAGCACATGCCCGCCCAGCCCAGCAACGGCGCGGCGCAGCGCGGAATTCTGGCCCTGCGGTCGCAGCGAAATGAAGGTCCAGCCCGGCTCGGAACCGGCGGCGCCAGTGGGTATCGTATGGTCGGCCATTGCCTGCATTATGCGGGCCCTTCGTTGTCGTGGTCCCTGCTCCGATGTCCGTTGATGCTCTGACTTCCTCGCTGGCCGCCCTGCAGGACGTGCTTGACTGCATGCCGGCGGTCCGCGCCATGCAGATCCAGCTCGACGGCTATGCCGATGGCGTGCTGCGCATCACCGCGCCGCTGGCCGCCAACGTCAACGACAAGGGCAACGCCTTCGGTGGCAGCCTGGCCTCGGTGCTGACCCTGTCCGGCTGGGCGCTGGTCAGCCTGCGCCTGCGCCTGGCCGGCCACGATGCCGAGGTCTACGTGGCCGACAGCAACCTGCGCTACCTGGCACCGGTCTACGAAGACCTGCACGCCCATGCCGAAGCGGCCGAGGCCACTGGCTGGGATGCCTTCCTGAACACCTTCCGCCAGCGCCGCAAGGCCCGCATCAGCATCATCGCCACCCAGCCCGGTGCCGATGGCAAGCCCGCCGCCGAGTTCAGCGGTCGCTTCGTTGCCTTCGCCAAAGGGTAGGATGGCAGGCTGACGTTCTGGGGAAACCACCGATGCGCCGCCTCATCCAGTTCCTGATGTGTTCCCTGCTGCTGGCCAGCGCCGTGGCTTCGGCCGACGACCTGAGCCGCAAGCAGCGCAAGCTGCTGGAAGAGACCCAGATCGCCTACGGCGCCACCATCCGCTGGGGCAGCATGGACGATGCCATCGGCTATCTGGACCCCAAGCTGCGCAAGGAAAAGCCGCCCACCGAGTTCGAGCTCAACCGCTACGCGCAGCTGCGCGTGTCGTCCTACCGCGAGCGCAGCAGCGCCGCGCTGGACGGGGGCCTGGTCGAGCGCCGGGTCGAAATCGGGGTGATCAACCAGAACACCCAGGCCGAACGCACCGTGGTGGTGGTTGAGCGCTGGCGCTGGGATGCCGAGGCCAAGCGCTGGTGGCAGACCGCCGGCCTGCCGGACCTGTGGAAGGGGCAGTGACGGGCCGCGTCCGGCTTGTGCGACAATCGGCGCCCGCTTAATCGACCCGTGACCTGAGTGAATTACGAAGAGTTGCTGGCCTTTGCAGGCCGAAACCCGATGCTGTCCGCGGCCCTGGTCGGCCTGACCGTGGCCATCATCGTCACCGAGATCCGCCGCCTGTTCCGGGGCTTCAAGGGCATCAAGCCCGCCGAACTGACCCAGCTGATCAACGCGGGTGGCACGGTGGTGGTCGACCTGTCGGCCAGCGGTGACTTCGAGAAGGGCCACATTGCCGGCAGCCGCAATGCCCAGGCCAGTGCCTTCGGCCCGGACAACAAGCTGGTGGCCAACGCCAAGCAGTCGCCGGTGGTGCTGGTGTGCCGCAGCGGCAACGCCTCGGAAACCGCCGCCAAGGCGCTGAAGAAGGCCGGCTTCGAAAAGGTCTACGTGCTCGACGGCGGCATTCCCGCCTGGCAGCAGGCCGAGCTGCCGCTGGTCAAGGGCCGCAACTGATTGCCGCAGGTGGCGGATCCGGCCTTGTATGGGCCTGATCCCGCCCCCATCGCAGTAGTTCGACCATCGTTTTCATTGCATTCACCTGGAGTTACTGGAAATGTCCGAAGAGATCACCAACGGCGCCGCTGCGCCGGTCGATGCCGCTACCGGCCCTGCTTTCACCGTCGAGAAGATCTACGTCAAGGACGTCTCCTTCGAGTCGCCGAACGCTCCGACCATCTTCAATGACCAGGTGCAGCCGGAACTGCAGCTCAACCTGAACCAGCAGGTGCAGCGCCTGGGCGAGAACGCCTTCGAAGTCGTGCTGGCCGTGACCCTGACCTGCCAGGCCGGTGAGCGCACCGCCTACGTGGCCGAAGTGAAGCAGGCCGGCGTGTTCGGCCTGGTCGGCCTGGACCCGCAGTCGATCGACGTGCTGCTCGGCACCCAGTGCCCGAACATCCTGTTCCCGTACGTGCGCCAGCTGATCAGCGACCTGATCCAGGCCGGCGGCTTCCCGCCGTTCTTCCTGCAGCCGATCAACTTCGAAGGCCTGTACGCAGAAACCCTGCGCCAGCGCCAGGAGCAGGGCGACGCACCGTCGCTGGCTGACTCCGAGCCGGCTGGCAACGCCTGATTCCTGCCGCGACGTCACGGATGAGCACTCCCGCTGACAAGATCGCCGTGCTGGGCGCCGGTTCCTGGGGAACCGCGCTGGCCAGCCTGCTCGCACGGCACGGTCACCCGACCGTGCTGTGGGGGCGCGACGCTGCCGTGGTCGAGGCCATCGACCAGCGCCACGAGAACCCGCGCTACCTGCCGGGCATCCCGCTGCCGGACAGCCTGCGTGCCACCACCGACCTGGCGTCGGCGGTGGAGGGCGCGGCCTGGATCCTGGTGGTGACCCCGTCGCATGCGTTCGGCGAGACTGTGCGCGCGCTGGCGCCGCTGCGTCCGGCCGGTGCCGGCGTGGCCTGGGCCACCAAGGGCTTCGAACCTGGTTCGGGCCGCTTCCTGCATGAAGTGGCGCGCGAAGTGCTGGGTGAGGACGTGCCGCTGGCCGTCGTCACCGGTCCGTCGTTCGCCAAGGAAGTGACCCAGGGCCTGCCGACCGCGATCACCGTGCACGGCGACGTGCCCGAGTTCGCGCAGACGGTGGCCGAGGCAATGCATGGCCCGGCGTTCCGCGCCTACACCGGCGACGACATGGTCGGTGCCGAGCTGGGCGGCGCGATGAAGAACGTGCTGGCCGTGGCTACGGGTGTGGCCGACGGCATGCAGCTGGGCCTCAACGCCCGTGCCGGCCTGATCACCCGTGGCCTCAACGAGATGCTGCGCCTGGCCGCGGCGATCGGCGCCAAGCCGGAAACGCTGATGGGCCTGGCGGGCCTGGGCGATCTGGTGCTGACCTGCACCGGCGACCTGTCGCGCAACCGCCGCCTGGGCCTGGCCCTGGGCCGTGGCCAGACGCTGCAGGATGCCGTGCGCGAAATCGGCCAGGTGGTCGAGTCGGTGCAGACCGCCGACGAAGTGATGCGACAGGCACGCCGTCATGGCATCGACCTGCCGATCTCGGACCGCGTGCGTGCCGTGCTGCACGGCGAGCAGACGCCTGAGGAAGGCCTGCGCGCGCTGCTGGCACGGGAACAGAAACCGGAGTATCCGGACACGCTGTTCAAGTGAATCGAAAAACCCCGGCCACGTGCCGGGGTTTTTTATGTGTGTGGCCCATCCACGCATGGCGTGGATCTACTCCGGAATCCGCTTCTGGTAGCAGCCAACCTTGGTTGGCGCCCGGTAGCGCCGGGCCATGCCCGGCGGAATCCATCACCGCGCCCGCGGCGGTGCGTTGCCGTTGTCCATGTCCGAGAAGATCAACCACGGCCCGTCGCCCACGCGCTTCAGCGTCAGCGTGAACTTGCCGGTGTCCCCCACGTTGTTGCCGTAGCGGTAGGCACCAATGATGTAGCCCGTGCTGCCCTCCACCGAGTACGCCAGCGCGCGCAGCCGCAACGGGCTGCCGCCCTGGCCGGCATACGCGGCTTCGATCGCGCTGCGCCCACGCACCGGTAGCTGGTTGCTCTGCAGCACAAAACCATCCTCGGCGAACAGCGCAGCCAGTTCCCTGGCATCGCCCGTGCGCCAGGCCTGCTCGTAGTCGCGCAGTACGCGGTCCAGCGTCGCGGGCAGGGCCGCATCAGGAAGAGGCTGTGCGGGCTTCGCACCTTCAGCATCGTGGGCGATGGCCGGCGATGCCAGCAGCAGGGCACTGCAGAAAATCACGGCGAGTCGTGTGCGGTGCATGCGTCCGGCTCCAGGCGATGACGGGAACGTGCGAACGCATCCTAGCGCGCTGCTGGTTAGAATCACGCAGGCGCCCGCGCGGCGGCATGCACCGCAGATCAGACAAGGACAAGGAATGAAGATTCGAATCACAGGGATGGCACTGACGGTCGCACTGCTGGCCGCCTGCGGACAGGCACCAGCGCCGGATGCAGCACCGACCGCACCGGCACCAACCACCGAAGCACCTGCGGCCACGGCAACGGTGGTCGAGCAGGCGCCGTCCATCGAAGACGGCGTAGACCCCTCGGTGTGGGACAACGAAGGCGAACCGGAAGACCCGGGTGCTGGCGGCGAACTCACCTGCGCGGACAATCCGCTGGCGACCCACTTCTTCACCCTGGTCGGCGGCAACACCGTGGACGACTGCGGCCGCAAGGACCCGAAGGTGCTGGCCGCGTTCAACGCCCTGATGAAGAACACAGCCGCGGCCGAATCTGCTGACAAGGAGATTCCGTCGCTGCGCGAACGCCTGTTGAGCGGGCCCAGCGGGCCCGGCGAGCTGGTGGTGCTGCAGGGCGAGCCATGGTGGTTCTACACCGCCTGCCAGGCCCACGACTGCCCCGGCACCGCATTGGCGATGCTGTACTCGCCCGATCAGTCGAAGATGGTCGGCCGCCTTACCGCGCGCTGCAGAATCTGGTGGCTGGGTGAACCCAGCGACGAGCAGCGCGCGCTGATCGAGCGCGAGCAGCCGGTGGACAAAGCGATGCTGAAGGAAGAAGGCGAGTCCTGCGAGTAATCGGTGGTGACGCCGGATGATGTTCCGGCGGCCGCATCATGCCGGTGAAAGCTGCCTCACCATGTCGGCGATGATCACGTGGACCAGTGTTCTCAGGAAATGCACTTCGCCTTCCAGGGTTGGGCCGATGTCGAAACGGGTCAGCCATTGCTGGTTCTCCTGCAGCACCTCCGCGTAAAGCGCCTGGGCTTCGCCTGCGATGCGGTCGATCTGATGGCGCAGCTGCCGGGTAGCGGCTGGTCTTCCCAGGCCCAGGGCTTCACCGGCAGAAACCAGATGCTCGAAACGAAGGTCGTGGAAGCGCGCGACACCGAGAATGGGCCACGACAGTTCCGAGCGTTCTGGCCAACGTGCGCCCTCGTCGGCATACGCGCGGGTCTCGTAACATGCGGTGGACAGCAGGTCGTAGTGGGGGGCCAGTTCGATGCCCCTGCTGTCGACCAGGAAGCTCAGGTTCTTCAGGTGCGCATCGTTGTTGCCGGTGAGTACATTGAAGATCAACCAGTCGAACAGGCGGACGCGCGTCTTGAGCTTGCTTCTGCATTGCTCGACGATGACCTTCAGGGTGTCGATGCTGCCGAGCGTGTACTTGAACTGCCGGTCGAGGTTGAGCAGCTGGCAGGCGTCGATGGCATGACGGCGATGGATGGCATCGGCGGTGATTTCGCGATCAAAGCGCTCGATGATGAAGACCGGCTCCGGTACGTAGCGGCGCTCGATCTTCGGTACCTGCAGCCCCAAGCGCTGTGCAAGGCGCATCACGAACCACTCGTTGGCCACGCTGTGGGGATAACTGCTGCTGGTGCTGTCAGGCTTGAGGATGTGGGTCGAGGGCTCGGCGCCCAGAGGTTGGTAGAGTTCTCCCCCTGTCTCGATGATTGCCAGCTTGTGCTGGGCACCTGCCAGTGACATGCGCTTGGCGGCACCCGCCGCAAGCGACGTGCGTGGCAGGCCTTGGATACGCGTGGAGAGTTCCGCATCGGGTAGTGGTTTTCTGCCGCCGGGTGGCAGGCGCTCGCCTGGAGGCAGCAGCGTCAACGAGCCTGCCGATTCCGCGCCATAGGCGGCCAGCAATGCGAACGCGTCCGCGCCATCCACCCTGGCATCGGTTGCCATCAGCGTGCGTTGCTGCTCTTCCGGCAGCAGATTGTCGAAGTACCACTGCACGGGGCGTTGGCTGGAGCCATCGAGGATGGCGGTGTCTTGCAGTGGCAACGCAGGCGCCAGTGGAAACCGATGTGCGCTGCCGAGCCACTCCGGCGTATAGGTGAAGCGCCACAGGTTTGCTGCTTCGGTCAGGCGGCCCACCGGCGCTTCGTCGATGCTGACCTGCAGTTCGCGTGGTGGAAGCGGATAGTGCAGTCCAGACAGGACGGTCGTTGTAATGACGTCCCTGAGATCGATACGGGGGGCGCTCATGGCACCTTCCCGTTGGCACGTTTGGCCAGCAGGGCCATCGCTTCGTCCGGCACGTCGATTTCGACATGCAGCCCCAGCTCGTCAAGCACGGTGAACAACTTGCCCCATTGCACCGTGGTACCGCCGCGTTCGACCTTGGCCAGGAAATTTTCGCTGACCCCGATGCCTTCGGCGGTTGCATCCTGGCGCAGTCCCTGATGCTTGCGGGCGGCTCTCACCAGTGGTCCCAAGGCCTCAGCCTTCTCAAGCCTGATCTTCAATGGGAACTCCCCCAGCAGAGCCTGACGCTCTGGATTCGACCCATCGTCTATACCATAGAATCCTCACTGCAGTGAGGATTCTTCGCGCAAAACCCAGGATTCCTTAGAATCCTTTCGATCTTGAGGATTTTTTTTGCAAAAGAGCTGGATGCAAGAAAATCCTCATTGAAATAAGGATTTATCTGCAAAGGCGTCCAGCCTGCAAAAAATCCTCATGAACTCAAGGATTCTTTGACGTCGTGGGAGCGCGATGCCTCATCCGGTCCATATGGGCAGCGCCACGAGGGTGGGACGTCCGCGATGAGTGGGGTCCAGGTGGGGCCTGCCAGGAGCGTGCCCGGGAACCTCTGCCTGCAGCGCAGGCTCGCAACGTCAACAGGCCTGGCCGCACCCCGGCCACAACCAGCCATGGCCGCAGGCAAAGCGTCTGTTACTTGCTCGCGCGCCGCGCGCCTTTCTCGTCTTCGTCCTTTGCATCGCCCCGGCTCTGCGCGAACTCCGGGAACGTCTTCGCGATCGAATCCTTGTCCGGAAGGATGTAGAACACGCCGCCCTTTTCGAACGTGGATTGCACGATCTGCTCGTAGAACGCAGGCGTGACGTTGATGCAGCCGTGCGTAACGCGGTTGTCGTCCGGCGAAGGTGATGCCAGCCGTTCGGCGCGCTTCTCTTTCGGAGTGCCTGGCGGCAGCGGGTGCATCGACACGGCGGAATCGTAGTCCACCCACAGCACGCGACCGGCATCGTCGGAGGGGCCATAGCCACCAATGAAACGGCCCGCCGGGGTAGTGCGGTCATGGCCTGGAATCGCACTCAGCGCGAGCTTGGCAACGCCGGGTGCGGAGTGATCGCCGATGGCCGAACCGAACAGCGCCGGTGCGGCACCGCGCAGCTTGCCGTCTCCACCGAAGACCAGTACCTGCGCAGCCGCCTTGTCCATGATCGCGAACGGATAACCCTGGTTGTCCTTGCTGGCGACTACCCAGCCGGCCAGTTCGATCACCGTCTCGGACACGCTCTGGTCAGCGGGCAGTTCATCGACTGCGGCGACCGGGGGTGCAGGTGCGTCCTTGTCCCTGGCGTTGGCTACGCCGCTGCACGCAACGGCCAGTGCCATGGCCAGTGCGGCATGGAGGGCGCGGCGCGCAGGGGAGGAGGAGGTACGAATGGGACGGCTCCTTGCAGTGCAATCTTGGTGGAAGGATGCCAGTGGCCGGCGAAGGCCACTGGTTCCCGATACAGAGATGGATCAGTTCAAACGGTGAGGGAGGATCAGCCGCGCGGCTTGCGGCCCGCTGGTGCCCTTTCAAGCTGCTGCACGCGACCTTCGATCTGGTCCAGACGCTGGTTGGCCTGCTGCGCCGACTGGTTGGCGGACTCGGCACTCTGGGCGGCGCCCTGCACCTTTACATCGAGCTGGTCGAGACGCGAGTTGATCGTTGCAAACTCGTTCTTGTAAGAGGCGCAAGCGCCAAGGCTCACGGTGGCGATGAGCGCCACGCTGAGTGCACGGGCCATCTTCATGTGTTGCGAGGTCAGTTTCATTCCACTCCCTCCTTCGTCTGGGGAAGCTGGAATATAGCGGCGTTTGTTCCCGGCGCTACCAAGCGCTTTCAGCTGGAATTTGAGTACGTGGATGGGCTGTGAAGGCCTGTAAATCAACGAACCTTAACAAGCGGGATCAAGCGGGCTGATCTGCACCGGCGTATCGCCTTGTGCCTGTTCAATATCACCCATTCACCTGCATGAAGCCGGCATCACGGCATGTGCGTCTGTGTGCTTTCGCCTGCTCCACACGCAGGCTGCCATCCACTTGCTTCCAGCAGCGCTGCAGCGTTTCCAGGCTGGACATCCAGCAGTTCGGCGATGGCGTTGGGCGTGTCGGGCGCGCGCGCAACATAGGCGTGGGCGATGCGGTAGCCGATCCAGTAGCCGAGATCTCCGCGGCGCGTATCGTCGCCGGGGCCGTTGTACAGCCACCTCGAAAGATCGGTACCCATGCTGTCCTGCAGGAACGCGCGCTCCAGCGCACACTCGCGACCCTGCGCCCAACGCTGCAGATGCGCGTTGGCCGGTTGCCCGGAGATCCGTTCGGCCACGTATTCGGCGCCGCCTTCCAGCAGCGTCTGATAGAGCAGGGTGGGCTGCTCGACATCAACGCGTGCGCCGGGCTGTTGCACGTGCACGTACTCATGGGCGATCAGGTGCACGAAGCGGTCGCTTGCATCGGCCTGCATCCAGTCGGCATTGCACAGCGCTTCCAGTCCGATGACCACACCTGCTTCGGTGGTAACGCCACCACTGTTGCCGCGGCCCACCAGTACGGTGACCGGAGGAAAGCGCGCAGATGGCAACAGGGCGCCGAGCTGATCGACGGCAGCGGCGACGCGCGTGCGGATCGATGGCAATGCGGTCGCGCAGGTTCTCGCTTTCGCAAACAATGCCGGCTTGTCCTGGATGGCCCTGGCCAGCCGCTCCATCGAGCCGATACGGCTGTCGGTGAAACTGCGCAGGGCATCCGTACCCGCATCCAGATAGGCGTGCTGCAGATCATCGGCGCTTGGGCGCCCATGGTTGGCGTCCAGCACCTTGAAGAAGCGCGTGACATCGTCTGTCTGTACGACGATGTGCCCGGCAGGACCGACACGCTCAGCCGCCTGTGCCTGCAGCAGCGCGATCGGCGAGGCGATCAGGATCAGTGCCCGCATCAAGCATCGAGCGTGATGCGCGTAAGAAGCCGACAGCAATGCCATGCGGAGTTCCCTGAACGCCAGCCTTATTTATACACCAGTCAGTTCAATATTCAGGGTTGATTAGACCCCCTAACGGATAATTCACACCTGTCGACCGCCTCCTCTCTCTCCCCCTCCCGGGAGGCGGTCGACGAAACCAAAATAATTAAAGGTGTGTCCCGATGAACAAGAATTCGCTGCTTGCCCTGGGTCTTCTGGCTGCTCTGCCGTTCGCTGCATCGGCAACCGATGGCCTGTCGTACAACTACGTTGAAGGCGGCTACGTGAACACCGATGCCAAGGGCGGCGACGCCGATGGCTGGAAGGTGAAGGGTTCCGTTGCGGTGCACCCGAACTTCCACGTCTTTGGCGACTACAGCGCCCAGGAAACCGACAAGTTCAAGAATGACGTCGACCAGTGGCGCCTGGGTGTCGGCTACAACTACGGCATCGCACCGAACACCGACCTGGTGGCCCGTGTTGCGTACCAGAAGTACGACGAGAAGCGCGGCCTGGACTTCAACGGCTACTCCACCGAAGTGGGCGTGCGCACCGCGTTCAACCCGTACGTGGAAGGCTACGTGATGGCCGGCTACGAAGATTTCAGCAAGAAGCACGGCTACAACCCGGACGGCGAGTTCTACGGCCGCGTCGGCGCCACCGCCAAGTTCAACCAGAACTGGGGCCTGAGTGGCGAAGTGAAGCTGGCCAAGGCCGGCGACCGCGAGTGGTTCGTGGGCCCGCGCTTCACCTGGTAACAAACGCCTGTCGTTAGTGCGTGTTGTGCTGGCGTGTGACTCTCTCTCTCTCTCCCACACGCCAACCGAAGCCCGGCCTCGCGCCGGGCTTCACTTTTATGGGCCCTGTGGCGCCACAATGCGGCATGGGCGACCCTTCCTCCCTCGCAGGTACTGGCATGGCCTACCAGGAGCATCTGGCGCCTGCGCTGCTGCGTGGCCACTTCGGCCAGCTGTGGCAGAGCCAGCTCCCTGCCGATGCCGATGGGCACATCACCGTATTGCCCGATGGCTGCTTGGATATCCTCTGGCGCGACGGCGCGCTGTTCGTGGTCGGCCCGGATCGGGTGGCTGCACATCCGGCACTGGCACCCGGCGCACAGGTACTGGGTGCGCGCTTTCGTCCCGGCCAGGCGTTGGCCGCGCTGGGACTGCCTTTGGCCGAGATCATCGGCCAGGCGGTGCCACTGGCCGATCTGAAGGGCACGTGGGCGAAGAAAGCTGCGGCTTCCATCGGTGACACCGCGCCTGCGCAGCGCCTGCAGCGGATGGCGTACTGCCTGCAGCAGCATATGGGCGCGGCCGCACTCGACACCCCGGCGCAGCGTGCACATGTCCTGTTCCAGGCGCTCGCCGGGGGGCACGCCACGCTGGATACGCTGGCGGCGCACTTGAGTCTGAGCCCGCGCAGCCTGCGGCGTTTCAGCCAGTCGCAGTTCGGCTACGGCGCCAAGACGCTGGAGCGCATCCTGCGCCTGCAGCGCTTTCTTCGCCATAGCCGCGCGCTGCCGCAGCACTCGTTGGCGATGCTGGCCGCTGATGCCGGCTATGCCGACCAGGCCCACCTCAGCCGTGAGGCGCGCGAGCTTGCCAGCATGACCGCACGGCAGCTGCGCCTGGAATGGGGCCGATGATGGCCGTTTTGTTCAAGACCGCCGTGCCGCGCTGACCGAAGCTGGGGCTCCCACCCAGGAGTCACGCCATGAGCCACGCCGCACCCCGCGATGCCGAGCGCCGCATCGACAACATCGAATTCAACGTCGCCGACATCGCCCGCAGCAAGCGCTTCTACGGCGAGGTATTCGGCTGGAAATTCACGGACTACGGCCCGGCCTACACCGAGTTCGACGACGGCCGCCTGAAAGGCGGCTTCGTGTCCGACACACCGGTACGTGCGCACGGTGGCCCACTGGTGATTCTCTACTGCGCGGACCTTGCCGACGCCCAGCAGCGCGTGATTGCCGCCGGTGGCGAGGTGGTGCAGGCGGTATTCGCCTTCCCCGGTGGCCGCCGCTTCCACTTCCGCGATCTGGATGGCTACGAGCTGGCGGTCTGGAGTGATATGGATTGAGGTCTTCGTACCTTCGCCGGTGGACGGAACGAGAACCGCTCCGTCCCCGGTCAGGCGGTTCCGCTATGATCGCCCGCACATCGCCATACGCGATGCGCCCGCCTCAAGCCAGCAGGAACCGCCGTGAACTCCCAGCCCGCACCGATCACCGCCCTCAACCACACGCTCGACAACGAGCCGCAGCAGATCACCGCGCCGCTCACCCATTCGGCGGCGTTCCTGGTGCTGAAAGTGAAGGATGACGAGGCGTCGATCGCCAAGGCGCGCGAGGTGCTGGCCAGCACCGATGACCTGATCAAGAACACCGCCATCCGCGAGATCGAGCGCACCTTCACCTGCAACGTGGCCATCGGTCACCGCGTGTGGCAGCCGTTGGTGGGCACCACGCCGCCGCGTGAACTGAAGCCGTTCCGCGAGATCAAGGGCGCGACCCACACCGCGGTGTCCACGCCGGGTGACCTGCTGTACCACATCCGTGCGCGCACCATGGACCTGATCGTGGCGTTCGAGCGCAACCTGCTGATGGCGTTCGGTGATGCGGTGGAAACGGTCGATGACGTGGCCGGCTTCCGCTACTTCGACGGCCGCGACCTGCTCGACTTCGTCGATGGCACCGCCAACCCGGAAGGGCTGTCGCTGCCGGAAGCCACCATCGTGGGCGATGAAGATCCGGAGCATGCCGGTGGCAGCTACGTGGTGGTGCAGAAGTACCTGCACAACCTCGATGCCTGGCGTGCGCAGAAGACCGAGGCGCAGGAAGCGATCATCGGCCGCACCAAGCACGACAACATCGAGCTGGACGATGCACCGGCCGATGCGCAGAAATCGCACAAGACGCTGTGCACCATCGAGGATGCCGACGGCGAGCACGAGATCCTGCGTGACAACATGCCCTTCGCCAACCCGGGGCGCGGCGAGTACGGCACCTACTTCATCGGCTATACCCGCCGCCTGTGGGTGATCGAGAAGATGCTCGAGCGCATGTTCATCGGCAATCCTGCGCCGCTGCATGACCGCATCCTCGACTTCTCCACAGCCACCACCGGCGTGACCTTCTTCGCGCCCTCGCGCAAGGTGCTGGCCGACCTGGGCGATTGATCGCGCCGGGCAGTGCCGACCGCCATCTGCCTGTCATCTAACGCGCCGACCATCAGCCGTTGGATGAGAGCGCAGGGGTGGGCGATGGCGATGGCAAGGAACACAACCGGCGCACGCCGCTGGTGGCGGCCGTTGGCCGCGCTGTTCGGTGCGCTGGCACTGGGGAGCGCCGCGGTGTCCGCGCAGGAGGCTCCCGCACACTGGATGGCCTATGCCGCCGCCGTGGGCGGCCAGTTGCAGCAGCGCCTGCAGCAGGAGCAGAACCCGCAGGCGCAGCGCGTGCTGGAATGGCTGCAGGCACACCCGGATACGCCGACGCCGTTGCCGGTGAGCGTGTGGATCGCTGCGGATGGCCGCATCTCGAAACTCGAATTCGACAGTTTGGGCGACGCCCAGGTCGACGCCGACCTGCGCGCGACATTGCAGTCCGCGCCGTTGCAGGCCGCGCCACCAGCCGACATGCGCCAGCCGCTGCGGCTGGGCCTGCTGCTTACCCAGTAGATCCACGCCATGCGTGGATGCGCCTGGTAGATGCCGACCTTGGTCGGCAGGCGTGCGCCAACCAAGGTTGGCGACTACCGGTAAACCCCAGCCACGCATGGCGTGGCGCTATTGATCTTGCAGGTGCAGTAGATCCACGCCATGCGTGGATGCGCCTGGTAGATGCCGACCTTGGTCGGCAGGTGTGCGCCAACCAAGGTTGGCGACTACCGGTAGGCCAAGCCACGCATGGCGTGGCGCTATTGATCTTGCGGGTGCAGTAGATCCACGCCATGCGTGGATGCGCCTGGTAGATGCCGACCTTGGTCGGCAGGCGTGCGCCAACCAAGGTTGGCGACTACCGGTAGCCCAAGCCACGCATGGCGTGGCTCTACTGATCTTGCGGGTGCAGTAGATTCAGGCCCTGCGTGGATGTGTTGGGTAGATGCCGACCTTGGTCGGCACGCGCGCCAACCAAGGTTGGCGACTACCGGTAGGCCCCGGCCACGCATGGCGTGGCTCTACTGATCTTGCGGGTGCAGTAGATTCAGGCCCTGCGTGGATGTGTTGGGTAGATGCCGACCTTGGTCGGCAGGCGTGCGCCAACCAAGGTTGGCGACTACCGGTAGGCCCCCAGCCACGCATGGCGTGGCTCTACTGATCTTGCGGGTGCAGTAGATCCACGCCCTGCGTGGATGTGTTGGGTAGATGCCGACCTTGGTCGGCAGGTGTGCGCCAACCAAGGTTGGCGACTACCGGTAAACCCCAGCCACGCATGGCGTGGCGCTACTGATCTTGCGGGTGCAGTAGATTCAGGCCCTGCGTGGATGTGTTGGGTAGATGCCGACCTTGGTCGGCAGGTGTGCGCCAACCAAGGTTGGCGACTACCGGTAGCCCCAAGCCACGCATGGCGTGGCTCTACTGACCTTGCGGGTGCAGTAGATCCAGGCCCTGCGTGGATGTGTTGGGTAGATGCCGACCTTGGTCGGCACGCGCGCCAACCAAGGTTGGCGACTACCGGTAAACCCCGGCCACGCATGGCGTGGCGCTACTGCGTTGCTACCTGTGGTTCACGGGCTGCCGCGCTCCATGCGCGCAGCCCGAACACGGCCAGGCCGAGGAAGAACACGTACAGCGCGGCGGTCACGTGCAGCGACTTGAACAGGTAGGCACCCACGTAGACCACGTCCACCGCGATCCACACCCACCAGCAGGCCACGTGGCGGCGCGCCTGCCACCACTGGCCGACCAGGCTCAGCGCGGTCAGCATCGCGTCCAGCCACGGCAGCGCGGCATCGGTGAAGGTGTGCATGGCCGCACCCAGTGCCACGCCGCCGCAGAGGCCGATGGCCAGGTCGCGCAGCAGCTTGCTGCGCGCCAGTGGCACGATGCGGACGCTGCCCTCGTCGGCGGCGTGCTGCCGCCAGTTGAGCCAGCCGTAGACCAGGAAGCCACCGAAGGCGACCTGCAGCAGGGTGTCCGAGTACAGCTTGGCCTCGGCGAAGACCAGCCCGTACAGCGTCACCGACAGCAGGCCGACCGGCCACGCCACCAGCCGGCGCTTGGCCATCAGCCAGACGCCAAGGATGCTGCACAGCGCGGCGGTCCACTCGAGCATGACGCCGCTCACAGTGCGAACGTCACCGACAGGCGGGCCTGTCGCGGTGCGCCGGGGAACAGGTAGTAGTCACCGCCGCTGCTACCGGTATCGCGCCAGTAGAAGCGGTTGAACACGTTGTCCACCGACAGGTTCCAGGTCACCGCACGTTCGTGCAGGCGATGCTGGAAGCGCAGGCCGGCATCGAACACCGAGTAGTCCGGTGCGCGCACGCCACCATCGGCGCGGGCGACATTGGCACCGGCATAGCGCCAGCCACCGGTCACATCCAGGCCCTGCACGAACGGCAGCGCATAGGCCACGTGCACGCTGGCGCGCACCTTCGGCACGTTCACCAGCTGATGGCCTTCATAGGCCGGGGTGCCGGTGTCGCGCGCGCGCGCCTGCAGCACGCTGGCGCTGGCCACGATCTGCAGCGCATCGGTCAGCTGGCCGTTGGCGGTCAGCTCCAGGCCGGTGTGGGTCTGCGTGCCTTCCTCGACGAAGGTGTAGCCGACCTCGCTGTTGTCGGGCTTGGCGTACTGGTACGGCTGCGAAATGCGGAACACCGCCGCGCCCAGCGTCAGTGCTTCGACCGGCACGTACTTCACGCCCACTTCCAGCTGCCGCGACTGCACCGACGGCAGGAAGGTGTCGGCGTTGCTGGTCCAGAAGGGCGCTTCCTGGCCCAGCGAGATGCCGCGCACGTAGCTGGCATAGGCGTTGAGCTGGTCGGTAGCCTTCCACACCACGGCGGTCTGCGGCAGGAAACGCGACAGGCGGCTGTGCCGCTGCGGGGTGCCACGCTTGTCGTAGGCACGCTCGTCCAGGCGCACGAAGCGGCCGCCGGCCAGCCACTGCCAGTCATCACCGAAGCTCATCCGGTCCAGCGCGAAGAACGCGGTCTGGCGGCTGTCCAGGCGTCGTGCGGACGGCCCTGGCATCTTCGGCGACGGCGCGAACACCGGCACCTGTGCGTCGTGGATGTTGCTGGTGCCGACGTACTCGTTGACGCTCGGGCGCTTGTCTACCGTGCGGCGGAAGTAGTCGGCACCGATGGTCAGTTGGTGGCCGACGTTGCCGGTCTCGAAGCGGCCGCGCAGCTCGGCACGGGCCTGCTGGTTGCGGCGCGTGTCGTCCGGGCTGCGGTAGTCGTAGACGTCGTAGTCGCCATTGGGGGCGAAGTAGTTGCCCGGCACGCTGCCATCGGCGCATTGCGCGGCGTAGTAGCAACCGTAGGCGAAGGCGACGTTGTCATCGATCACCGAGCGGCTGTGGCCGACCGAGACGCGCGACTGCCAGGCATCGTTGAAGTCGTAGGTGTGCAGGGCGGTGATGTTGGTGCTGGCGATATCCACCGGGCGCTGCCAGGGCTGGTAGCCGAGCAGGAATTCGCGATCCACGCCGTGCGGCAGCTCGCGCGCGCCCAGCAGCTGATAGCCCGACACCGAACGCTGCGAACTGGTCTGGTAGTTGGCGTCCACTTCCAGCTTGCCGCGCTCGCCGATCAGCCAGTCGGCGGCCAGCGAGTAGAAATTGCGGCGGCCATCGGCGTGCTCGACGTAGGAATTGCTGGCATCCCATGCGGCATTCAGGCGCAGGCCGAAACGCGGGGTGATCCAGTGGCCGACATCGACGGCGACGTAGCGCGAGCCTTCCGAGTCGGTACCGAGCGTGGCGGTGCGCACTTCGGCCGGGCGCTTGCCGATGTAGTTGATGATCCCGCCGGGCGCCATCACGCCTGCGGCCAGGCCGGCTTCACCCTTGAGGATCTCAACCGACTGCACGTTCTCCAGCGCCAGGCGCTGTTCGCCGGCGATGGACAGGCCGTTGAAGCGGTAGCCGGTGGCGGCATCCAGCGCAAAGCCGCGGATGGCGACGTTCTGGTAGTAGCCCACCGGCGCATACGCATCACCCAGCGAGGCATCGTTGCTGGCCAGCTCGGACAGCGAACGCACCTGGCGGCGGTCGAGGTAGTCGCGCTCGAGCACGTTCACCGAGGCCGGGGTGTCCTTCCAGGACCCACCACCGAAGGCGTTCACGCGTGAGGTATCGGCCTTGGGTTTGCCGGCCTGCACGCGCACTGCCGCCAGTTCGGTGGGCGAGCGCTCGGCGCCGGTGGCAGCCGCATCGGTGGCAGCGTCGGCCTCGCTGGCATGCAGCGGCAAGGCGGCGCAGAGGGCGAGGGAGAGCAGGGTGGGACGCAGGCAGCGGTTCATTCGGTTCGTCTTCGGACAACAAGGGAGACGAAGCGACGGCGCGCAGGTGCACCGGCCCATGACGGGGGTGTGGCTGCGGCTCAAAGCTCCCTACGCCGGTGCAAACCGGATCAGGTTCCAAGGGACTCTCTCAGCCTGGCAGATCCAGGCACCCCCGCTTCAGGTGACCATTTCACTACAAATGGTACGGATTTGCGAGCCGGTGCCCTTCAGGCTGCCGCGTGCAGCGCCTGCAGCAGTGCCTGCCCCGGCGCGCCGTGGAACCACGCCGGGTGCCCCAGCATGAAGGGCTGCCAGGCCACATCCGCGTTCGCGGTCGAGCCAGTGATGCCTTCGAAGTACTCCACTTCGGACAGTGCGAAGTCGAAATGGACCATCGGCAGCAGGTCGGCCAGCAGCTGCACGCGTGCCGCCGACAGCGGCAGCACCTCGCGGTAGCCGTCGAGCAACGCCAGTGCGATGTCGATGCGCACCGCCTCCATGCCGCGCTCCAGTTCCAGCCACGCCACTGCGTTGCGCTCGATCGCGGTGGCGAGGTCGAACAGTGCGCTGGTGGGCGAAGCCAGGCCGAAATCCAGCACGGTGCTGACCTGCCCGTCGCGCCACAGCAGGTTGGAGACATGCCAGTCGTTGTGCGCCCACAGCCGTGGCTCGTCGCGCAGGCGCTCGGCCAGGCCCGTGTGCCAAGGCAGCACGTCGCGCTGCAGCTGTGCTTCCCACGGAATGCGCGCGAGATAGCGGGCCAGCCCCGGTCGTGTGGGCAGTTCGGCTTTGATCGCGGCGATGGGATCGTCGGCGCGGATCAGATCGTCGCGCGCGACCAGCAGATGGGTACTGCGCTGTGGCGCGTGATAGCTGGCGGCGGCACGGTGCAACCGGGCCAGCATGCGGCCGGCTTCGCGGGCCTGCGCGACATCGGTCAGCAACGACCACGACACGGCATCGCGGTACAGGTCCTTGCCCACGCCCACGGCATGCAGTTCGAAGGTCCATTCGCCGTGCTCGACGGCGCTGCGGCCATCGGCTGCCGCAAGCACCTGCACCACCGGTACGCCGGCGGCAGCGAGATGGGCGATGAAGTGGTGTTCTTCTTCCAGGCAGGCGGCGCTGCGAACGCTGTGGTGGTGGCGCTTGATGAACACCGGTCCGCGCGTGCCATTGACGATGGCGGCGGCCGACAACGGTCGAGGACTGTGCCAGTGCGGCTGGCTGCCCGCATCCAGCTGCGGAAAGCGCTGGCGCAGCCACGCGAGGTCTGCGGTGCTGATCGGCGGCCAGTCGGCAGCGACCTCGTCGTTGTTGAGGCCCTGCACCCGGTGGAAAGAAGAAGTCATGCCGCAGCCCCAATGGGGAAAATCACATCCAAGGCTGCGCATTCAACGCCATGGCCGCCCGCAACGCAAACGGGCGGGTCATCGACCCACCCGTCCGTGCATCGGCATGGGGGATGCCGCGCTGCTTACCAGCCGCGATGGCGACCGCGGTCGTGGTAGTAGCGGTTGTCGTAGTAGCGCTCGCGCTGCCAGCGACGGTCGTCACCGCGGTCGTAGTAGCCGCTGCGGTAGTAGCCACGGTCGTAACGGCGATCGTAGCGGTCGTCGTAACGGCGATTGTCGTAGTAACGACGGTCGCGGCGGTCGGAGGTGGTCAGGTTGCCGATGGCGCCGCCAGCCACGGCACCGCCGACAGTGGCAGCGGGATCACCGTTGGAGAGCAGGTTGCCGGCCACGCCACCGACCACGGCGCCGACCAGGGTGCGCTTGTCCTTCCTCGACATCGCGCTGGCATCGCTGACCACGGCCACACCGGCCACCAGTGCCAGGGCCATCGCCAGACCACGGAAGCTGAGTGCGGAAGTACTGAGCATGTTCGTTCTCCTGTGAGGTGCATGCCACGCTGGGCAGGGAGGGCGCGGGGCGCCCCGGCTGCCGTGATGTCCACGCTGGCGTTCCAACATTGCCGGAACATTGCCTGGTCCACCGTGCGGCTTGCGCATTCATCTAGCGGCAGGCGGCATGAAGCAAGGCTGAAAGCGGCCTCGGCCGCTCAGCTGGCAGAAAGGGAAAAGGCCACGCGGACGTGGCCCTCCCTTCTCTCCCAAGGTGCCGCGGGCTTAGACGCCCATCGCCTTCTGGGCCTGCCGGGCCTGCTCCTGCTGGGCGTCCTGCTGCTGATGCAGCACGTTCGGCGCGCCCTGCACGGCACCGCTGCTGAGCGCCAGGCTCTGCTCGCTGGCGGCACGGGTCTCCACCGCCACGCGGCTGGCGGCGGGGTCGCCGATGGTGCCCTGCACGGCGAACAGGCGCTCACCGTTCGGGCTGGGCACCACCGAGTCGATGCGCTGCAGGCCGGCGGCATGCGCCTCCTTGGTCAAAGCCGCAGCAGCGCTTTCCAGCGTGTGGCGGTCCTTGAAGGTCCCGGCCGGCAGCAGTTCCAGACCCTTGCTGGCCTGGATGAACAACGGATTGCGCGGGTGCCGCTCGTCGTTCAGCAACGGCCGTTCGCGTGCGTCCTTGATTGCCTCCAGGGTCTTCGCCCCGACAATGCCGTCGACCACCAGGCCGTTGTCCTTCTGCAGCTGGCGCACTGCCGTGTCGGTGTTGCGGCCGAAGCGGCCATCTTCGACCAGCGGCTTGCCGTCGGCGCCGACGTAGCCCAGGTGGCCCAGCTGCTCCTGCACCTTGCGCACGCCCTCGCTGTGCGCGCCCTGCTTGTACAGTTCGGCGTGCGGCGTGGCAGCGGCCTTGTGCTCGGCCGCAGGCTTGCCCTGGGTCTGCTCGTGGGACTGGGTGCGGTTTTCCAGCAGGTCGCGGGCCTTGGACAGCGGATCGGAGGCGTACAGCTTCCAGTTCGGGTGGTCCTTCACCTGCTTGAGGTAGTCCTCCACCGGCATGGTGTGCACGCCCTTGCTGCCGGTGGACTGGCTGATCAGCAGCTTGTCGGTGTTGGGGTCGCGCACCACCATCACGATGTGGTCGATGCCGTTCCAGTGCTCATGGCGGGTCCTGGCCGTATCCAGGCCGATGATCATGCCTTCCTTCAGCGCATCGGGCTTCAGGATCGCGTCGCGGTCCAGCAGCACGCCGGACTGGTCGAACGCCTTGCGCACGATGCCACCGGAACCGAGGTTGCCCAGGTCGATGCGATCAGCCTTGCTGAACACCGCGTGCCCGGCCTTCTGGTTGATCTCGTCCATGGTCCGGTTCTGCAGCGTGCCGACCCAGCCGGAACAGTCGATGTAACCCTGCTCCACGTTCTTGCCGGTCTTGCCCGGTACGTACAGCGCGTGGCCCGGAATGTTGATGGCGTACTTGACGTCGTCGTACTTCACGCCGGCCTCGTAGGCGGCCTGCAGTTCAATGCCTGGCTTCGGCGTGGCAGCCGCCGTTGCGGTTGCCGCCAGCGTGGCTGCACCCGCCGCCACGGCTGCGCTGGCCTGTGCAGGCGCTGCCGGGGTCTGGCCCTGGCCCTGCGCCACCGCCTGCGGTTCGATGTTCTTTTCCGGAATGCTGATCGCCGCGTACTTGTGGATGTAGTAGCTGGAGAACGTCCGCGCCAGGTCGCCATCGTTCATCCCGCGCATCTCGGCCAGGGTGTGGCCGGTCAGCGCCTTCGCGTCGGAGCCGATCTGGTTCAGCACGTTGCGGCGCATGTTGATCTCGTCGCCGTGGCTGTTGCGGATCACACCGAAGGTGCCGGTGGCAATGGCAGTCTGCACCGAGCCGTAGCCGGCGCTGCCCTGCTGGTGGGCCAGGTACAGGTCCAGTCCGGTGGGCGTGTTGCCCCCGGACAGGTACGGGTTGCCGGTGCGCTCGTTGCGGCGCGCCATCGAGTCCAGGTTGTCCTGGTACATCTGTGCGGCCGCTTCGGTGTTGCGGGTGGGGTCGAACTCGTGGCCGGTCAGGTGGTACTGGCGCGCGGAGCCGGGCACGAACTGGAACAGGCCCTTGGCGCCGGATGAGGTGTTGTGGGCGCGCTCGTTGAAGGTGCCGCCGGTCTCGATGTGCGCGAAGCGCATGAAGTCATCCACAGGGATGCCCTTCTGCCTGGCGACCTGCTCGACGATGTCCAGGACTTCCTTTCTGCTGTAGTCATGCTGTGCCATGACGTTTTCCTCGGGGTTGATGGAGCGGCGCGTGCCGCGAATCGCCAACCGGACTCATCCGTGAGTCAAGAACATGTCGGTCAACAGGGAACCCGCGCGTGGCGGGTGCTATCAGGGCGCGACGTACTGCTGGGTCGCGCTGTCGAAGGTGTAGTGCACGGCGTCGCCGGCACCCAGTGCGCGGGTCTTGCCGGGGCCTTCGATGGTGGTGCCCTTGAAGGTCACGGTCAGTCGCGGCAGGCCGTTGCCGTCGGCAGCGAAGGCCAGTTCGCCATCGCTGTCGGTGCAGGGCATCACGTTGCCGTCGTCGCAGGCGGCGCTGTTGTCCTCACCCGTGCGCACTGAACCGACATAGCGCCAGACCTTGCTGTCCACGTCGTCTTCGCTGCGCCTGGGGTTGAACAGCAGCAGCGCATAGCCGGTGCTGCTGATGCCGCGGTCGAAGCTGCTGGTCGGCACCGCCAGCAGCAGGCGACCATCGGCCGTGCGATGTTCAAGCGGCTTGCGCCGGGTATCGACATCGTCGGCCTTGTCGTACGCGCCCAGTGCGCCGATGGTCCATTCCTGGCCACGGAACTTCCATGGTTTCCTGGCGTCGGTGCCGGCCAGCACGAAGGTGGCCTCGGCAAGGTTGGCGCGGTCATCCGGACCGGCCGGCGTCTGCTCGCCCGGCTTGCCGTAGTGCTCGCGGGTGTCCCAGGAGAAACCCGTGTAGTACGTGGTGCCATCGAGAGTGAAGGTGTGGCCGAACCAGAAGGTCGCCACGCTGCCGTTCTGGACCTCATAGGAGGTCGCGCCATCGCCGTCCACCTGGTAGGTGAAATACATCACGGTCGGCGCGTCGGGCGGGGTGGCGGCGGCATCGGGGGTGGGGGTCTGCATCGGGGCAACATCCTGTCGGGGCGCATTGGCAGCCTGCGCAGGGGCGCCGGGCTGGGAGGACGAGGGGGCCGGATCGGCGGCGCTGCAGGCGGCAGCGGAAAGAGAGACGAGCAGGCACGCCGCGAATGCGCGCAGAGGCCGCAACGGCAGGGTCCAACGTAGCTTGGGGGGATGATGCATGCGCCTCTCCATGGTCAGCGTTGCCGGGCCAGACGGCCGGCAGGAAACCGCGCCACGTCCACCAGGGACGGGAGCGAGGACATGAGCCGGTCGATTCCTTCGACCTCGCATTGAGAACTCATGCCGGACCATCTTGGCACAGATCGGCGGCCGGTCAAAGAGGGCGGTGGCAGCTGCCCTTCTTGTGTGATCTGGCTCTCAGATCTTGCCGTCGCGCAGGTAATCGAACAGCTCGGCGTCGCCCTTGAGGCCCAGTTTGAGCATGGCGTCACCCTTCTGCCGGCTGATGGTACTGACGCTCTTGTGCAGCTGCAGCGAGATTTCCTTCACGGTCATGCCGGTGCCCAGCAGCCGCAGCACCTCCACCTCGCGTGGCGACAGTGGCTTGCCGTCGCCCTCGCGCATGCGCCAGCTGCCAGCGGCCTCGACCCGCTCGCGCAGGCTGCGGCTGATGTAGGGCTGGCCCCGGTAGACCGCCTGGATGGCCTGTGGCAGTTCGTCCATCGACGAACTCTTGTCGACCAGGCCGAGCACGCCGCTGTCGAGCACCATGCGCAGGATCGCCAGGTTGTTGGAGACACTGAGCATCAGCACCGGCAGGTCGGGATGACGGCGGCGGATCATGCCGATCATGGCGAAGCCGTCGGCCTGGGGACTGCCCGGCATGGAGTAGTCGGTGACCAGCAGGTCACAGGGCTGGCTGCCGAGCAGGGCCATCAGCGCCTGCGCGCTGTCGGCTTCGCCGACCACGCGGCCAACCCCGCTCGATTCGATGACGGCACGGGTACCGATACGGACCACCGGGTGGTCGTCTGCGATGATGATGCGCAAGCTCATGCTCTAGTATGGCCACCGGGCACGCCGGACCGCGACCATCGCGGTTCCTGGCAGATTCTAGGAGATCAACGTCGATGCGTAGCTGGGCTGTTCGCGGGCTGGTCCTGCTGCTGGCCGTGCTGGTGCTGCCTGCGGCGCTGGCACAGGCGGTGCCTGGGCTGTTGCCGCTCAGCCCGCTGCAGCGCGAGTACCTTGCCGCGCATCCGAGCATCGTCGTGGGCCAGTATGACAGTGGCTGGCCGCCGTTCGAGTCCCTCCGTGATGGCCAGCAGGTCGGCCTGGGCCCGGATTATCTGTCGCTTCTCGCCCGTCAGCTGGGCGTGAAGGTGGAGGCACGGCGCTATCCCGACTGGACATCCGTGCTGGATGCGGCATGTCGTGGCGAGATCGATGTAGTGATGAATGTCGGTCTCAGTGCCGACCGCACCCGCTGCATGGTCTATACCGCCGCCTATGGTGAGGCAGCGCTGGCCCTGGTGGGACGCCCGGATGACCTGCGTGCCTCCGACATCCCCGACCTGGATGGACTGCGGGTGGTGATCGAGCAGGACTTCCTGACCGGCCCGCAGGTGCGGGCGCGCTTTCCCCGGGCACGACAGCTTGTCGCAAACAGCTCGTTGGCGGCGCTGGAGATGGTCAGAGACGACAAGGCAGACGTTTACATCGGCAATGCCTACGTGGCCACCGAACTGATCGCACGCGAGGACCTGCAGGGGGTCGTGCTGCTGCGTCCCAGCGATCTGCCGCCCGAACGGCTGCACTTCGGTGTTCCCAACAGCAAGCAGCCGTTGGCCGAAGCATTGGACCTGGCACTGGCTGCGACCAGCCAGGCCCAGCGCGATGCGCTGGTGCAGCGCTGGCTGCCACCTCCGCAGTGGTCGGCATCGGCACAGCTGGCGTTGAGCCAGGCCGAGAAACGGGTATTGGAGCAGCCGTTGAAGATCGGCTTCGCGCCGAACGCGGCGCCGCTGTCGTTCGCGGACCAGGATGGCAAACCCAGTGGCCTGGCCAGCGAATACCTGCGGCGCCTGCTGCAGGCTGGCGCCAACCTGCAGGTGGAAAACAGCCATGACTGGTACGAGGTGCGCGAGAAGGCGCGCCGCGGCGAGCTGCAGGCGGTGATGGGCATTCCTGCCGATTCTCGCTACCTGGGCCCGGACTGGGTGTTCAGCCAGCCCTTCATCAGCGTGCCGAACGTGATCGTCAGCCGGCGTGACAGCCCGGCGTTGCTGGGCCTGTCCGACCTGCAGGGCAAGCGGGTGCTGCTGTCCGATCCGGAACGTGTGCGTGGCTATGTGCTGCAGCAGGCGCCGCAGGCGCGGATCATCGCGGCACGCAGCGCGGAACAGGCCCTGCAGCGCCTGATCAATGGCGACGCCGATGCCTACGTAGGCAACCTGGCACTGGTTGACCATCTGCTGCGCAACCGCTTCCCGGGGCGCCTGCAGGTGGCGGCACCGGCAGGTTTCAACGATCAGCTGGTGCTGGCGGTTGAGCGCCGCCATGCCGCCCTGGCCACCACCTTCGACCGCCTGCTGCTGCAGATGACGCCGCGCAAGCGCGAGGCCCTGCGCGGGGACTGGCTGGCCGTCGAGTACCGCAACGGCCTGGACTGGAACAGCGCGATGCGCTGGGGCGTGCCGCTGCTGCTGGTGCTGCTCACCGCGCTGCTGGTGCATGCCATCGGGCATTGGCGGCTGCGCCGCGAGGTGGCCGGACGGCGTCACCTGGAACAGCGCCTGGCCGAAGTCACCGACAACCTGCCTGCCGTGGTCTATCAGGCTCGCCGCGCGGCAGACGGAACCCTCAGCTTCCCGTTCATTGCCGGTGACCTGCAGGCGTTGTTCGGGATCAGCCGGCAGCAGGCCGAACAGGATGCAATGTGCCTGCTGGAGCGCATCGAAGAAGACGACCGCGAGCACATCCTGCATGCGGTCGAGCAGGCGGCGCGCCAGTTCGCACCGCTTGTTCTCGAGTTCCGGCTGCGACCTGAAGGCACCGGCGCGCGCTGGGTGCGCAGCCAGGCCCATCCCTATGCGGCGGAAGCGGGCGTGGTCACCTGGAGTGGATACTGGGTGGATGTCAGCGAGGCGCGTGCACAGGCCGAGGCCCTGACTGCGGCCAAGGCTGACGCCGAACAGGCGGCGGAGGCGAAGTCGCGTTTCCTGGCGACCATGAGCCATGAAATCCGAACGCCGATGAGTGGCGTGCTGGGCATGCTGGAAGTGCTGGCGCATTCGCCGCTGGATGCCGAGCAGCAGCGCATCCTCGGGGTGATCGAGGATTCGGCGCAGATGCTGCGGCAGATCCTCGACGATATTCTTGACTACTCGCGGCTTGAGGCCGGCGCGCTGCGCCTGGAACCGGTGCCGCAGCCGCTGCGGCCATTGCTGGAAAGCGTGTGCCGGTTGTTGTCGGCGCAGGCCAGTGCACGTGGGCTGGACCTGCACGTGCAGATCGACCCGCAGCTGGCGGCCGCGCACGAAGTGGATGGCGTGCGCCTGCGCCAGATCGTGTTCAACCTGCTCAGCAACGCCATCAAGTTCACCGTGCGCGGCGAAGTGCGGCTGCAGCTGGACGTGCTGGGGCCGACCGCCGAAGACGGCAGCCAGCCGCTGTGCCTGAGCGTCACCGACACCGGTATCGGCATCGCGCCGGAACAGCTGCAGCACCTGTTTGCGCCGTTCACCCAGGCTGGTGCCTACATCCAGCGCGACCATGGGGGTACCGGCCTGGGCCTGAGCATCTGCCAGCGCCTGGTGCAGATGATGGACGGCGAGCTGGAGCTGCACAGCACGCTGGGCGAAGGGACCCGCGCCGAGGTGCGGCTGTCGCTGGTGGAAGCCGGCAGCGGTGATGTGGAAGCGCTGGTCGCCGAGCAGGAACAGGCCTCGCTGCTGCCGCCGGCGCTGCGCCAGGCGCGGGTGCTGGTGATCGAAGACCACCCGACCAACCAGGCGATGATGGCCTGGCGACTGCAGCAGCTGGGGGTGCCGCATGTGATGGTCGGTGACGGCCAGCAGGGCTTGGATCGGCTGTCGTCGGAGAGTTTCGATCTGGTGATCACCGACTGCCGGATGCCGGTGCTCGATGGCTTCGGTTTCACCCGCCTGCTGCGCGAACGCGAGGGTCGCAACGGTCAGCCGCGGCTGACCGTGCTGGCGCTGACCGCCAGCGTGCTGGATGACGATGCACGGCGCTGCCGCGAGGCCGGCATGGACGAAGTGCTGGCCAAGCCGCTGTCACTGGCCACGCTGCGTACCGCACTGCTGCGCTGGTTGCCGCAGGCGCAGGGACAGTCGTTTGAGGAGCCGCAGGCCGGGTCCGCCGCCGACGATGCTGGGACGCTGCCCGATCTGGACAGCCTGCAGCGGCGCTTCGGCTCACGTGCGGTGGCCGAGCAGCTGCGCGACAGCCTGTTGCAGGCCAGCGAGGGCGATCTTGCCGCCGTGCAGCGCGCGCTGCAGGCTGGAGATCGCGAGGCGGCCGCACTGCACCTGCATCGTCAGGCCGGTGGGTTGGGCGCGGTGGGAGCGACAGTGCTGGCCGGGCAGTCCAATGCGTTGGTGGAGCGTCTGCAGGATGCGGCGGAAACCGATGTGGCGCCGTTGTTCGCGGCGGTGGCGGAATTTGTGGCACGGCTGCAGCGACAGCTGCAGCGCCTGGCTCACTGAGCCGACTGCTGCTGCAGGTAGGCGATCACCAGTGCGCGGCGTTCGGCGCTGGGGAAGGCGTTGTACATGCGCGTGCCGGGTACCACGTGGGTGGGCGACTGCAGGAACGCATCCAGGGTCTGCGCGGTCCAGGTGATATCGGCGCGGCGCATGCCGTCGGAATAGCCATAGTCCGGCAGGCTGCCAGCGCGGCGGCCGATCACGCCGTGCAGATTGGGTCCGAAGCGGTGGATGCCACCAGGTTGCACGGTGTGGCAGCCGGCGCACAGCTCGAACGCGCGCTGCATGGCCTGCTGCTGCGCCTGTTCCGGCGTGGCCGGTGCCGCAGGCGGGCGCTGGCAGGCCGTGGCCGCCAGGGTCAAAGCAATGGTGATGAGCAGGCGGAAAGCACGCATGGGCGGGCAGGATAGCGACGCAGCGGGGCAGGTGGGCTGCGACACGCGGTCGCAGCCCGGAGCAATCACATGCCCGAATAGTTCGGGCCGCCACCGCCCTGCGGGGTCACCCAGACGATGTTCTGGGTCGGGTCCTTGATGTCGCAGGTCTTGCAGTGCACGCAGTTCTGCGCGTTGATCTGCAGGCGCGCGTTATCGGCTTCACCGACGAACTCGTACACACCCGCTGGGCAGTAGCGGGCTTCCGGGCCGGCGTACTCGGCCAGGTTCACCTTCACCGGAATGCTGGGGTCCTTCAGCGTCAGGTGGCTGGGCTGGTTCTCGTCGTGGTTGGTGCTGCTGAGGAACACCGAGCTGAGACGGTCGAAGGTCAGCACGCCATCCGGCTTCGGGTAGGCGATGCGGGTGTGCTTGGCCGCCGGCTCCAGGCAGACGTGATCCGGCTGCGTGCGGTGCAGGGTCCACGGCGGATTGCGCACGCCCAGCTTCGGCAGCAGCCACTGCTCCACGCCGGTCATCAGCGTGGCCACGGTCTGGCCCTTCTTGAACCACTGCTTGAAGTTCTTGGCCTGCTGCAGTTCGGTGAACAGCCAGCTGGCTTCGAACGCCTTCGGGTAGGCGCTCAGTTCATCGTGCTGGCGGTCGGCGGCCAGCGCGTCGAACGCGGCATCGGCGCACAGCATGCCGGTCTTGATCGCGGCATGGCTGCCCTTGATGCGGCTGGCGTTGAGGTAGCCGGCCTCGCAGCCGACCAGCGCGCCACCGGGGAACACGGTCTTGGGCAGCGACAGCAGGCCGCCGGCGGTGATCGCACGCGCGCCGTAACCGATGCGGGTGCCACCCTCCAGGTGCTTGCGGATGGACGGATGGGTCTTGAAGCGCTGGAATTCCTCGAACGGGCTCAGCCACGGGTTCCTGTAGTCCAGGCCAACCACATAACCGATGGCGACCTTGCCGCCGTCGGCGTGGTACAGGAACGCACCACCGTAGGTGTCGCTGTCCAGCGGCCAGCCGGCGGCGTGCACCACCAGGCCCGGCTCATGCTTGGCCGGGTCGATCTGCCACAGTTCCTTGATGCCGATGCCGTAGGCCTGCGGGTCCTTGCCTTCGTCCAGCTTGTAGCGCGCGATCAGCTGGCGGCCGAGGTGGCCGCGTGCGCCTTCGGCGAAGATCGTGTACTTGGCCTGCAGCGCCATGCCCCGTTCGAAGGCCGGGCCGATGCTGCCGTCCTTCTCGATGCCCATGTCGCCGGTGGCCACGCCGATCACTTCACCGTTGTCGCCGTACAGCACCTCGGCTGCGGCGAAGCCGGGGAAGATCGCCACTTCCAGCGCTTCGGCCTGCTGCGCCAGCCAGCGGGTCACTTCACCCAGGCTGATGATGTAGTTGCCTTCGTTGTGGAAGCACTCCGGCAGCAGCGCATTGGGCGTGCTGCGTGCGCCGGTTTCGCTGAGGAACAGGAATTCGTCGCGGGTGACCTTCTGCTTCAGCGGTGCGCCGCGCTCGGCCCAGTCCGGGAACAGTTCGGTCAGTGCGCGCGGATCCATCACGGCGCCGGACAGGACGTGCGCGCCCGGTTCGGAGCCCTTCTCCAGCACGCACACCGACAGTTCGCGGCCGGCTTCGATCGCGCGCTGGCGCAGGCGGATCGCGGTGGCCAGGCCGGCGGGGCCGGCGCCGACGATCACCACGTCGAACTCCATTACTTCACGCGGGGGCAGGGCGTTGGCTTCAGCGCTCATCGATTGCATGACTCGTGGGTAGGGCCGGCATCGGGGCCACCGGCGGTGCCTGGGAATCGCGCGTGCAGCCACGAGCGAAACGGTTGTTTGAATGTGTCAGGGTACCGGGCCGCGCGTGATCGAGCTAGATCGCCGATGTTCACATCATGATTGCTGCGGTGCAGCGTAATGCGCGTGGCCAGGTAGGTGCCAACCTTGGTTGGCACATTGTTTCACCGCCCGGACCCGCTTCCGTGTGGACCAAGGTCCACACCTACCAGACGCGATGCTTGCGGATGACCGACAATGGCCCGGTCCTGACTGCGCGTGAGTGCCATGGCTTTGCATCCGTACGATCTGTTCGATGTCCGTTCCCTGCTCAACGAGGAAGAGCGCGCGGTGCAGGAGAGCGTCGCCCGTTTCACCAACGAGCGCGTGCTGCCGATCATCGGCGATGCCTTCGACCAGGCCCGCTTCCCCGATGAACTGGTGCCGGAGATCGCGTCACTGGGCCTGCTCGGTGCGACCCTGCCGACCGAGTACGGCGGTGGTGGCCTCGGCGCGGTCAGCTACGGCCTGATCTGCCAGGAGCTGGAGCGCGGCGATTCGGGCCTGCGCAGCTTCGTCTCGGTGCAGAGCTCGCTGTGCATGTACCCGATCTATGCCTACGGCAGCGAGGAGCAGCGCCAGCAGTGGCTGCCGGCGATGGCGCGCGGTGAGCTGATCGGCTGCTTCGGCCTGACCGAGGCACACGGCGGTTCCGATCCGGCCAGCATGAAGACCCGCGCGGTGCGCGACGGCAGCGACTGGCGCATCAGCGGCAGCAAGATGTGGATCACCAGCGGCCCGGTGGCCGATCTGGCCATCGTCTGGGCGCAGACCGAAGACGGCATCCAGGGCTTCGTGCTGGAAAAGGGCATGGCCGGCTTCACCACGCAGGAGATCAAGCACAAGATGAGCCTGCGCGCGTCGCTGACCGGCGCGTTGTTCTTCGACGACGTGCGCGTGCCCGACAGCCACCGCCTGCCGAACGTGAAGGGCCTGAAGGGCCCGCTGGGTTGCCTGACCCAGGCCCGCTACGGCATCAGCTGGGGCCCGATCGGCGCTGCCATTGCCTGCCTGGATGAAGCGCTGGGCTATGCCAAGGAACGCGTGCTGTTCGGTCGCCCGCTGGCGGCCACGCAGAGCGCGCAGATCAAGCTGGCCGAAATGGCCCGCCGCATCACCACCGCGCAGCTGCTGGCGCTGCAGCTGGGCCGCCTGAAGGAAGCTGGCCAGCTGCAGCCGCAGCAGGTCAGCCTGGCCAAGTGGAACAACTGCCGCATGGCCATCGACATCGCCCGCGAGTGTCGAGACCTGCTGGGCGGGGCCGGTATCACCACCGAGCATGTGGCGATCCGGCACGCGCTGAACCTGGAATCGGTGATCACCTATGAAGGCACCGAGACCGTGCACCAGCTGGTGATCGGCCGCGAACTGACCGGCATCAACGCGTTCTAGGCGGTGCGGGGAACACCATCCACGCATGGCGTGGATCTACTGCACATGGCACCTGCCACTACGACCTGGGATGTGCTTTGGTAGGTGCCAACCTTGGTTGGCACATTCCTTCAGCGCGCGATCGGGCATCGGTGCGGACCAAGGTCCGCACCCACCAGAAGCGATCCACAGCCATGAGAGGTTCTCGGTGCCTGCCTGGACCTGCCTTTGGTAGGTGCCAACCTTGGTTGGCACATTCCTTCAGCGCGCGACCGGGCATCGGTGCGGACCAAGGTCCGCACCCACCAGAAGCGATCCAAAGCCATCAGAGGTTCTCGGTGCCTGCCTGGACCTGCCTTTGGTAGGTGCCAACCTTGGTTGGCACATTCCTTCAGCGCGCGACCAGGCATCGGTGCGGACCAAGGTCCGCACCCACCAGAAGCGATCCACAGCCATGAGAGGTTCTCGGTGCCTGCCTGGACCTGCCTTTGGTAGGTGCCAACCTTGGTTGGCACATTCCTTCAGCGCGCGACCGGGCATCGGTGCGGACCAAGGTCCGCACCCACCAGAAGCGGCTCCCCACCCACCTGAGGCGGTTTACGCGCCGCCCGCAAACCCGTGCTGCCGCCACGCTTCGTACATCACCACCGCAACGGTGTTGGAAAGATTGAGGCTGCGGTTGTCCGGCCGCATCGGCAGGCGCAGGCGGCGGCCATCGGGCAAGGCATCGAGCACGTCCTGCGGCAGGCCGCGGCTTTCCGGGCCGAACAGGAACGCATCACCATCTTCAAAGGCCACGCTGTCGTAGCGCACGCTGGCACGCGTACTCAGGGCAAACAAGCGCTTCGGTGCGATCCGCGCCAGCGCGGTGTCCAGGTCGGGGTGCACCTGCAGGCGCGAGTATTCGTGGTAGTCCAGGCCGGCGCGCTTGAGCTGCTTGTCTTCCAGTGCGAAGCCGAGCGGCTCGACCAGGTGCAGCTGCGCGCCGGTGTTGGCGCAGAGCCGGATCACATTGCCCGTGTTGGGCGGGATTTCCGGTTGGAACAGGATCACGTGGAACTGGGGCGCGGCATTCATCGGCGCAGTGTACCTGCGACGACCGCCGCCTTTACGGCGCACGCCCTGCGCTGGGCAGGGCGGCACCGCTTACGGGCGCAGCAGGACCTGGGCGGTTTCGGTGGCCAGGGCCTGCAGGTCGGCGGCGCTCGGGCGCACCTGCAGGGCCGGCAGGTTGACGATGACCGAGTTGGCGACGTTGGTGGCGGCAGCAGCCAGGGTGGCGGCGTAGCGCTGGGCTTCCATTTCGGCGGCCAGGGCGACGCGCTGTTCCAGGCTCGGGCGCACTTCCACCGAGGCCAGGGTGGTGATCGGCATCGCGGCAGCAACCGGGGCGGCAACGTAGCCGTTGCGCTCGGCCAGCTGGTCGGCGCTCGGGCGCACTTCCACGGTGGCCAGGGTCGGGATGCCGCTGGCCTGTTCCCAGGCCTGCTGGGCCAGCTGGTCGGCGGCCGGGCGGACCTGCACGGTGGCCAGGGTCTGGATGGATTCGGAGGCCTGCACCGACGAAACAACCGCGGTGCCGGCGATCAGGGCGATGGCGATGGCAATGGTCTTGGCGTTCATGACGGGGCCTGTTTAGTGTTGGTGATCAGTGGTGTGGTAGTAAGGTAGTACACCGATTCTGGGCTTGCAAGGAAAATTTTCGGTTTCCTGCATTTGTTCAGTCTTCAGTCAGCTTTCATCTGAAGCCCTTCCTGGCGCAGGAAGTACCAAGCAATCCCCGTGCCAACTTTTAGTTGTTGATTTACAAGAGTTTTTGATTGGTCGAGAAGTGTCCGGTAGGCGGACACCTGTCCATTCGATGTGCTGCGGACACTGTCCGGACGGTCCTGGCGGGCGCTTGTGACCGGTCAGGCAGCGCAGATCGGCGCTGCGGATGGGGCACAGGGGCAAACACCCCCAGTGACTGCTGGCCGATTCCTGCCGCTGCGTGCGCAGGCTAGGATCGGGGTTCACCTATGTGACCAAGGATCCGGATATGTCTCTCGCCCTTCGCCCGCGCGCTGCACTGCTGGCCGTCGCCCTCAGCACCGCCCTGGGCACGCTTGTGCCTTCCCATGCGCTGGCGGCCAAGCCGGCCGCACCGGCCAAGGTCGATATCCCGTATGAGCAGTTCACCCTGCCCAACGGCCTGCGCGTGATCGTGCATACCGATCGCAAGGCGCCGATCGTCGCCGTCAACGTCTGGTACCACGTGGGCAGCAAGGACGAACCGGCCGGCCGTACCGGCTTCGCGCACCTGTTCGAACACCTGATGTTCCAGGGCAGCGAAAACCACGACGGCGAATTCTTCGAACCGTTCAAGCAGGTCGGTGCCACCAACCAGAACGGCACCACCAATACCGACCGCACCAACTACTTCGAGAACGTGCCCACCACCGCGCTGGACATGGCGCTGTGGATGGAGTCGGACCGCATGGGCCATCTGGTCGGTGCGATCGACCAGGCGGCGCTGGACGAGCAGCGTGGCGTGGTGCAGAACGAGAAGCGCCAGGGCGAGAACCAGCCCTACGGTCAGGCCTGGGACCAGCTCAACAAGGCGCTGTACCCGGTAGGCCACCCGTATCATCACGGCGTGATCGGTTCGATGAACGATCTGAACGCGGCGTCGCTGGATGACGTGAAGACCTGGTTCCGCACCTGGTACGGCCCGAACAACGCGGTGCTGGTGCTGGCCGGCGACATCGACCTGGCCACTGCCAAGGAAAAGGTCGGCAAGTACTTCGGCAGCATCCCGGCCGGCCCGACCATGGCGCAGCCGGCAGTGAACGTGGCCAAGCGCAACGCCGACACGCGCGAGACGATGACCGACAAGGTGCCGCAGGCGCGCATCTACCGCGCCTGGAACGTGCCGCAGGTCGGCACCACCGATGTCGATCAGCTGCAGCTGTTCGCGCAGGTTCTGGGCGGTGCCAAGTCCTCGCGCCTGAGCCAGCGCCTGCAGCACCAGGACAAGCTGGTGGACAGCATCGCCTCGGGCCTTTCGACCTCGCAGCTGGGTTCGAACTTCGTGATCATGGCGACGGTCAAGCAGGGCCAGGACCCGGCCAAGGTCGAGAAGATCATCGACGAGGAACTGGACCGCCTGATCAAGCAGGGTCCCACCGCGGCCGAGCTGGAGCGCGCCAAGACCGGTGCCCGCGCCGGCTTCATCCGCGGCATCGAGCGCATCGGCGGCTTCGGTGGCAAGGCCGACGCACTGGCCGAGTGCGCGGTGTTCACCGGCGACCCGGGCTGCTTCCGCACCTCGCTGGCCAACATCGAGAAGGCCAGTGCTGCTGATCTGAGCCGGCTGGGCGCGCAGTGGCTGGACAAGGGCAGCCACACCCTGGTGATCGCACCGGGTGAGCGTGTGGCGCTGAAGGAAGACCCGAGCCAGGCGCCGAAGCCGTTCAACGTTCCTGCGGTGGACCCCAAGTACAGCACCCTGCCGGAGCAGGTCGACCGCAAGGCCGGCGTGCCGCAGACCCGCGAGTTCCCCCAGTTGAAGTTCCCGGCGCTGCAGCGCGCCACGCTGAAGAACGGCACCCAGGTGATCCTGGCCGAACGCCACGAGATTCCGGTGGTGCAGTTCAGCTACCAGTTCCCGGGCGGCTTCAGCGCCGACCAGGGCCGCAAGCCGGGCACCGCCAACTTCACCATGAGCCTGATGACCGAAGGCGCCGGCAAGCTCGGCTCGCTGGCCTTCGCCGATGCTGCCGATGCGCTGGGCGCCAGCCTGGATGCCTCGGCCGGCCTGGACTCGATGAGCGTGGACCTGTCGGCACTGAAGGAAAACCTGGCACCGTCGCTGGCGCTGTACCGCGACCTGCTGCGCGAGCCGCGCTTCGAGCAGGGTGAGATCGACCGGGTCAAGGCGACCTGGATCGCCGGCATCCAGCAGGAGAAGGTCAACCCGGGTGCGGTGGCGATGCGCGTGCTGCCGCCACTGCTGTATGGCAAGGGCCACCCGTATGCCATTCCGTTCACCGGCAGTGGCGATGAGGCGGCGATCAGCGGCCTGACCCGCGAAGATCTGGTTGATTTCCACCACGACTGGCTGCGCCCGCAGAACGGCACCCTGATCGTGGTCGGTGATACCACGCTGGCGGAAATCGTGCCGCTGCTGGACAAGCAGCTGGGCGACTGGAAGGCTGCCGGCGATGCTCCGCAGGTGAAGGCGGCGACCGACGTCGGATTGCCGAAGGGCCCGCGTGTGTTCCTGATCGACCAGCCGGGCGCGGTGCAGGCCAACCTGTTCGCCGGCCAGGTGGTCGCGCCGTCCAGCGCCACCAGCTCGACCCGCTTCGATATCGCCAACGGCGTGATCGGTGGCGACTTCACCTCGCGCCTGAACATGAACCTGCGTGAGGACAAGCGCTGGTCGTACGGTGCGCGCAGCAGCGCGATCAATTCGGTGGGCCAGCGCCCGTGGATGGCCAGCGCGCCGGTGCAGATCGACAAGACCGGCCCGGCGATGGCGGAAATGCGCAAGGAAATCGCCGCGTTCGCCGACGGCAGCAAGCCGGCCACCGCCGCCGAGGTCAACCGCATCCGCAACATCCAGACCCTGAGCCTGCCCGGTGCCTACGAGACCGCCAGCGCGGTGGCGTCCACCATCGGTTCGATCGTGCAGTTCAAGCGCCCGGATGACTACGTGCTGCGCCGCAAGGCCGAGATCGAGGCGATGACCCCGGCACAGGTGCAGCAGGCCGCCGCCGAGATCAAGCCGCAGGCGCTGACCTGGGTGGTGGTGGGTGACCTCAAGCAGACCGAAGCGGCCGTGCGCGCGCTGAACCTGGGCGAGGTGACGGTGATCGATGCCGAAGGCAATCCGGTCAAGAAGTAAGGCACTACCCGGCCCGCCATGGGGCGGGCCGGCTCCTCCGGTAGTGCCGGCCGCTGGCCGGCAACCTTGCCGTGGTAGTGCCGGCCGCTGGCCGGCAACTCCGTGACCCGAAGGCGGGGTCAGGCTCCCCTGCGGGGGATCTGACCCCACCCACCCACCGGCTACCCCCGATTCAGGCTGTTCAGGCAGAATCCCCCCATACCCTTCCAGGATCTGCCCATGCGCGTTCTGCTGCTTTCCTCCCTGCTGCTCACCGTCACCGCCTGTACCTGGGTGCCGATCGAACCGGCCGGCAAGGCGACCCGCGTGCTGCCGGCAGGCCCGGTTCCCGCTGGCTGCATCGCCAAGGGCGAGGTGGTGGTCACCGTGAAGAGCAAGGTCGGCTTCTACAACCGCAACCCGCTACGTGTGCAGGAAGAGCTGGAAACCCTGGCCCGCAACGAGGCCCCGAGCGCCGGTGCCAATGCCGTGCAGGCCGCCGCCGCTCCGGCCGATGGCAGTCAGCGCTTCGCCGCTTTCCAGTGCCCGCCGCGCTGAACGCTTCACCATACGGCCAAGCCTGAATTCGTAAAGATGCGGTGAAGGCCCCGGGGGTTATAGAATAGCGCCCCCTTTTGCCTGAGCCTTGGCGCTAACCTCGATGCTCTTCAAGAATGTCTCGATCGCCGGCCTGGCACACGTTGATGCGCCGCATACGCTGACGACCAAGGAAATCAACGAGCGGCTGCAGCCGACGTTGGATCGCCTCGGTATCCGCACCGACGTGCTCGGCGATATCGCCGGCATCCATGCCCGCCGCCTGTGGGACAACGGCGTGCTGGCGTCCGATGCCGCCACCATGGCCGGCCGCAAGGCGCTGGAAGACGCAGGCATCGATGCGACGCAGGTCGGCCTGCTGGTCAACACCTCGGTCAGCCGTGACTACCTGGAGCCGTCCACGGCTTCGATCGTGTCGGGCAACCTCGGCGTCAGCGACGAGTGCATGACCTTCGACGTCGCCAATGCCTGCCTGGCCTTCATCAACGGCATGGACATCGCGGCGCGCATGATCGAGCGCGGCGACATCGACTACGCGCTGGTGGTGGATGGCGAGACCGCCAACCTGGTGTACGAGAAGACCCTGGAGCGGATGACCGCTCCGGACGTCACCGCCGACGACTTCCGCAACGAGCTGGCCGCCCTGACCACGGGTTCGGGCGCCGCCGCGATGGTGATGGCGCGCTCGGAACTGGTGCCGGATGCGCCGCGCTACAAGGGTGGCGTGACCCGCTCGGCCACCGAGTGGAACCAGCTGTGCCTGGGCAACCTGGACCGCATGGTCACCGATACCCGACTGCTGCTGATCGAAGGCATCAAGCTGGCGCAGAAGACCTTCACCGCCGCCAAGATCGCCTTGGGCTGGGCCGTGGAAGAGCTGGACCAGTTCGTCATCCACCAGGTCAGCCAGCCGCACACCGCTGCGTTCATCAAGAACTTCGGCATCGACCCGAAGAAGGTCATGACCATCTTCGGCGAGCACGGCAACATCGGCCCGGCCTCGGTGCCGATCGTGCTGAGCAAGCTCAAGCAGCTGGGCAAGCTGAAGAAGGGCGATCGCATCGCGCTTCTGGGCATTGGCTCGGGCCTGAACTGTTCGATGGCTGAAGTGGTCTGGTAAAAAAGTCACCGCTGACCTGCTGCACGATGGGCAGCGATGATTTTTCCAAGTGTCCAGGGGCCGGTTCTACCGGCCCTTTCTACAGGTGCGATTCGATGTCCCAGCTTCCCGGTTACCCCGCCCACCCGCAGCGCTTCGAGGTCCGCCCCGGCCTGTCGATGAACTATCTCGACGAAGGCCCGCGCGATGGCGAGGTGGTGGTGATGGTGCACGGCAACCCGTCGTGGAGCTATTACTGGCGCACGCTGGTGGCCGGCCTGTCGGACACGTACCGCTGCATCGTGCCGGACCACATCGGCATGGGCCTGTCGGACAAGCCCGATGACAGCCGCTACGAGTACACCCTGCAGTCGCGCGTGGACGATCTCGACGCGCTGCTGAAGCACCTGGGCATCACCGGTCCGGTGACCCTGGCCGTGCACGACTGGGGCGGCATGATCGGCTTCGGCTGGGCGCTGTCGCACCACGACCAGGTGAAGCGCCTGGTGGTGCTCAACACCGCCGCGTTCCCGATGCCGGCGGCGAAGACGATGCCGTGGCAGATCGCGCTGGGCCGGCACTGGAAGATCGGCGAGTGGATCATCCGCACCTTCAACGCGTTCTCGTCCGGTGCCTCGTGGCTGGGTGTGGAGCGGAAGATGCCGGCCGATGTGCGCCGCGCCTACGTGTCGCCGTACAACAACTACGCCAACCGCATCAGCACCATCCGTTTCATGCAGGACATCCCGCTGTCGCCGGCCGACAAGGCCTGGTCGCTGCTGGAGCGTGCCGGCAAAGCGCTGCCGTCGTTCGCGGACCGCCCGGCCTTCCTCGGCTGGGGCCTGCGCGACTTCGTGTTCGACCACCACTTCCTGAAGGGCTTCCAGGCCGCGCTGCCGCAGGCCCAGGTGCATGCCTTCGAGGATGCCGGGCATTACGTGCTGGAAGACAAGCACGAAGTGCTGGTGCCGGAAATCCGCGCGTTCCTGGACAATAACCCGATCTGAAGTGTGCCGACCAACGGTCGGCACCCACCGGAAGAGGAAATGGGTAGGTGCCGACCGTTGGTCGGCACACCCGAAGGGTTCATGAGGTTGCCGGCCAGCGGCCGGCACTACCACTACGCCGCGATCGGCGCCTGCGGTGACGGGCTGTTGCCGTTGTCGTCCGGGTGGTCGTCGTCGTTGCCCGCTTCGTCGCGCCAGCGCCAGTCGGCCAGGGTCAACGGATCCAGGCCATAGGCAATGCGCGCCTTGTCGCACTGCGGGCTGGCCTTGCCGTACTCCCACGATGCATCCACCTCACGGCACACGCTGGGCCGGTTGGGGTGGATGGTGCAGCGTGAATACACGCCGATCTGCGCATCCAGCGCCACGCAGCGCACCGGCTTGGAGTGGGTGCCGCGCATGCACAGGCGATGCGGGTCCAGCACCTCGGTCAGCTGGTGCGGTACGCCGCCGGGGGTGACCTCGTCTGATTCCATCCAGTGGAAGGCCACGCGGTATTGGGTGCAGCAGGCGCCGCAGGTCATGCAGGGATGTTGCATGGGCAAGCCGCCTCGGGCGGCAGTCGGAATCAGGAACGAGGGTGCGGATTTTCCACGAAGTTGGCCGCCGCGCAAGAAATTCCGTAAGCGGCGACAATGAACGGATGAACCGACCCTGCAATATTGCCGCCCGTTTGCCTGAACTGGCGCGTGAACGGCCCGACCAGATCGCCATCCGCTGCCCGGGCCGCCGGGGCGCTGGCAACGGCATGGCCGCCTACGACGTCACCCTGGACTACCGCCAGCTGGACGCCCGCAGTGATGCCATGGCCGCCGGCCTGGCCGGCTATGGGATCGGTCGCGGGGTGCGCACGGTGGTGATGGTGCGGCCGTCGCCGGAGTTCTTCCTGCTGATGTTCGCCCTGTTCAAGCTGGGCGCGGTGCCGGTGCTGGTCGATCCGGGCATCGACAAGCGCGCGCTGAAACAGTGCCTGGACGAGGCGCAGCCGCAGGCCTTCATCGGCATTCCGCTGGCGCACGTGGCACGGCTGGTGCTGCGCTGGGCGCCGTCGGCGACCCGCCTGGTCACCGTTGGCCGCCGACTCGGCTGGGGTGGTGCCAGCCTGGCCGCGCTGGAGCGCGCCGGCGCCAAGGCGGGGCCGATGCTGGCCGACACCGATGGCGAGGACATGGCCGCGATCCTGTTCACCAGCGGCTCCACCGGCGTGCCCAAGGGCGTGGTCTACCGCCACCGCCACTTCGTCGGCCAGATCCAGCTGCTGGGCAGCGCGTTCGGCATGGAAGCGGGCGGCGTGGACCTGCCGACCTTCCCGCCGTTTGCCTTGTTCGACCCGGCGCTGGGCCTGACCTCGGTGATCCCGGACATGGACCCGACGCGGCCGGCACAGGCCGACCCGGCACGCCTGCATGACGCCATCCAGCGCTTCGGCGTGACCCAGCTGTTTGGCTCGCCTGCGCTGATGCGGGTGCTGGCCCGTCACGGCCGGCCGTTGCCGACGGTGACCCGGGTGACCTCGGCCGGTGCGCCGGTGCCGCCGGATGTGGTCGCCACCATCCGCAGCCTGTTGCCGGCCGATGCGCAGTTCTGGACCCCGTACGGCGCCACCGAGTGCCTGCCGGTGGCGGTGGTGGAAGGCCGCGAGCTGGAGCGCACCCGTGCCGCCACCGAGGCCGGTGCCGGTACCTGCGTGGGCAGCGTGGTTGAACCGAATGAGGTGCGCATCATCGCCATCGATGACGCACCGTTGGCCGACTGGTCGCAGGCGCGCGTGCTGGCCACCGGCGAGGTGGGCGAGATCACCGTGGCCGGACCGACCGCTACCGACAGTTACTTCAACCGCCCGCAGGCCACCGCGGCGGCGAAGATCCGCGAGACGCTGGCCGATGGCAGCACGCGCGTGGTGCATCGCATGGGTGACGTGGGCTACTTCGATGCGCAGGGCCGCCTGTGGTTCTGCGGCCGCAAGACCCATCGCGTGGAAACCGCACAGGGGCCGCTGTACACCGAACAGGTGGAGCCGGTGTTCAACACCGTGCCGGGTGTGGCGCGCACGGCACTGGTTGGCGTTGGCCCGGCGGGTGCGCAGGTGCCGGTGCTGTGCGTGGAACTGCAGCGTGGCCAGAGCGACAGCCCGGCCTTGCGCGAGGCGCTGCGCGCCCAGGCCACCCTGCGATTGCCCGAGGCGAACCTGCAGCACGTACTGATGCACCCCGCGTTCCCCGTCGATATCCGTCACAACGCCAAGATCGGCCGCGAGAAGCTCGCCGTCTGGGCCAGCGCCGAACTGGAGAAGCGCGCATGAAGATCCTGGTCACCGGTGGTGGTGGTTTCCTTGGCCAGGCGCTGTGCCGTGGGCTGGTCGAACGTGGCCACCAGGTGCTGGCGTTCAACCGCAGCCACTACCCGGAACTGCAGGCCATGGGCGTGGGCCAGATCCGTGGCGATCTGGCCGATGCGCAGGCCGTGCTGCATGCAGTGGCCGGCGTCGATGCGGTGTTCCATAACGGCGCCAAGGCCGGCGCCTGGGGCAGCTATGACAGCTACCACCAGGCCAACGTGGTCGGCACCGACAACGTGATCGCCGCCTGCCGCGTGCACGGCATCAGCCGGCTGGTCTACACCTCCACGCCCAGCGTGACCCACCGCGCGACCCACCCGGTGGAAGGCCTGGGGGCTGATGAGGTGCCGTACGGCGAGGATTTCCAGGCGCCGTATGCGGCCACCAAGGCAATCGCCGAACAGCGCGTGCTGGCCGCCAACGATGCCTCGCTGGCGACGGTGGCACTGCGCCCGCGCCTGATCTGGGGCCCGGGCGATCAGCAACTGGTGCCACGCCTGGCAGAACGTGCGCGGCAGGGCCGCCTGCGTCTGGTGGGCGATGGCAACAACAAGGTGGATACCACTTACATCGACAACGCCGCGCTCGCGCATTTCCTCGCCTTCGAAGCGTTGGCACCGGGTGCCGCGTGTGCGGGCAAGGCCTACTTCATTTCCAACGGCGAACCGCTGCCCATGCGCGAGCTGGTCAACAAGCTGCTGTCCGCGGTGGGGGCACCAACGGTGGACAAGGCGATCAGCTTCAAGACCGCCTATCGCATCGGTGCGGTCTGCGAGCGGCTGTGGCCGCTGCTGAGCCTGCGTGGCGAGCCGCCGCTGACCCGCTTCCTGGCCGAGCAGCTGTGCACGCCGCACTGGTACAGCATGGAGCCGGCGCGCCGCGACTTCGGCTACGTGCCGCAGGTCAGCATCGAGGAAGGGCTGCGCAGGCTGAAGGCTTCATCTGCCGCATAGATAGCCATCACTGGTTGCACACCGCCAGATCGGGAGGATGGACCCACGCCATCCAACGGCCCGGACATCTGCGAGGAGCACCATGCTGCATTACGCCGTTATTTTCTTCGTCATCGCCATCATTGCCGCCGTGCTCGGCTTCTCCGGCATCGCCGGTGCCGCCAGCAACATCGCCTGGATCCTGTTCGTTGTGTTCCTGGTGCTGGCGGTGATCTCGATGTTCCGCAAGCGCGGCTAGACGACCGCAGGGTAGTGCCGGCCGTTGGTCGGCACGCCCCTTTGTAGAGTCGAGCCATGCTCGACTGCTTTTAATGAGTCGAGCATGGCTCGACTCTACAGAGGGCCATCGAGCATGGCTCGACGCTACAGGGACAGCGAGCGCTCCTGCACGGCGCTGTGCAATCCACGATCGGCTGCATGGCGTTCCTGCGCCAGCTCGATCAGGCGCGTGATCAGCGTGGTGTAGTCCACACCGCTGGCGCCCCACAGCTTCGGGTACATGCTGATGCGGGTGAAGCCCGGCAGCGTGTTGACCTCGTTGATGACGATCTCGCCGTCTGCGGTGAGGAACACATCCACGCGCGCCATGCCCGCACACTCCAGCGCCTGGTAGGCCCGCAGCGCGATCTGCTGGATACGCGCCTGGGTTGCAGCATCGATATCCGCCGGCACGACCACCTCGGCGCCATCCTCGTTGATGTACTTGGTGTCGTAGGCGTAGAACTCGTCGTGCACCACCACCTCGCCGCACAGGCTGGCCTGCGGCAGTTCGTTGCCCAGCACCGCGCACTCGATCTCACGGCCGGCCACCGCCGATTCCACCAGCACCTTGTGGTCGTAGCGCAGCGCCAATGCCAGCGCCTCGGCGAAGCCCGCCGCATCCTTGACCTTGCTCACACCCACCGACGAACCCTGGTTGGCCGGCTTCACGAACAACGGCAGGCCGAGCTGCGCGATCACCGCATCGACATCGACGTCAGCGGCCTGGTGACGCCGGATGCACAGCCACGGCGCCACCTGCAGGCCAGCGTCGCGCAACAGGCGCTTGGTCACGTCCTTGTCCATCGCCACCGCCGAGCCCAGCACCGGCGAACCGACGAAGGGCAGGTTGGCCATGCGCAGCAGCCCCTGCAGCGCACCGTCCTCGCCCAGCGGCCCGTGCACGATCGGCAGCACCACATCGATCTGTCCCAGCGCGCTGGCCGCATCGGACGGCTGCAGCTGTGCCTGTTCCACACCCGGGCGCACCGCCAGCGACGTACCGGACCGATGCAGCGCGATGCGCGACGGATCATCGGCATTGATCAGGAAGGTATCCGGCTGGCTCAGATGCCACTGGCCCTGCTTGTCGATACCGACCAGCACCGGCTCGAAGCGCTCGCGATCAAGCGCATCGAGGATGTTCTTCGCCGACTGCAGCGAAACTTCGTGCTCGGAGGACTTGCCCCCGAAGATGATGCCGACCCGGGTCCGTGCCATGGTGTTGCGATGTCCTGTGCGTTGCGTGGCCGTACAGCATGAACCTTCCATTGCCGCTCAGGTGAGGCACAGATGAACCGCCTGGCGGCCGGCTCGAGTAGCGGCCAACCCTGGTTGGCACCCAGGAAATCCAGCGCCGACCAAGGTCGGCATCTACCAGAGCACGTTCCGGCAGATCGCAGGAACCTGTCGAAGGCGGGGTGGGGCCGGTTGCGGGGGCGTGAGCCGCATGGGCCCGAGGCATGCCTCGGGCGGGTTGGGCAGGACGCCCAACCCCGGTCTTGCCGTGTGCGCAGGACAGCGCACACGAGCATGCGGCGACCGAGCTTACAGGGACGTACTTGCAGCGGCCCCCGCAACCGGACCCACCCCGCCTCCCCACAGGAAGCCAGCCTTTGATGTTGCTCTGGCAGTGGCCTCTGCGGGTGCCGGGCGGCAGCCCGGCCCAAGCCCCCCACCCACGCAGGTAGAATGCGCACATGGCTCTCTCCCTGCTCAAGTCCCTCAAGCCGGTCGCTGGCCGCGCCCTGCAGATCGCCCTGAACCGCGCGCTGGCGCTGGATCCGGATACCCGCCATGCACTGGCCAGCCTCGATGGCCGGCACATCGACCTGACCCTGGAAGCGCCGTCGCTGGCGATGCGCATCAGTGTCGACGGTGACCAGCTGCGGGTCGGCCCGGTGGATGCGCAGGAAGCCGACCTGGCCGTGCGCAGCAGCCTGGCTGGGGTGCTGGCGCAGCTGCCGCTGCTGGCCAACGCTCGGCGCGGCGACAACAACGGCAAGGGCCGCGTACGCGTGGCCGGCGACGCCGAACTGGCGCGCCGCCTGCAGCAGCTGGCCAAGGGCTTCGACCCGGACTGGCAGCAGCCGTTCGTCAGCGTGTTCGGCGACGTGCTGGGCGTACAGGTGGCCAACACCCTGCGCAGCGCCCTGCAGCACGCGCGCCAGGGCGCGATCGACCTCGCCCACAGCGCCGCCGAATTCATCACCGAGGAATCGCGCGACGTGGTGCCGCGCGCCGAACTGGATGCCTTCCACGATGACGTGGACGTGCTGCGCGATGACGTCGAGCGTCTCGGCGCGCGCGTGCAGCGCCTGCGGGGTGCCGCATGAAGGCCGTGCTGCGGGCAAGCCGCATCGGCCGGGTGATCCTGCGTTACCGCCTTGACGACCTGCTGCAGGGCACGCCGGCCGAGCGCTGGCTGCGGCTGGCCAAACCGTTCGTGCCGCGTGCTTCGGCCGACATCGCCGCACAGTCGCGCGGTGCGCGCCTGCGCCTGGCGCTGCAGGATCTCGGCCCGATCTTCGTCAAGTTCGGCCAGATCCTGTCCACCCGCCGCGACCTGGTGCCGCCGGACGTGGCCAACGAACTGACCCTGCTGCAGGACCGGGTCAAGCCGTTCGATGGTGATACCGCGCGCCGCATCGTCGAGGAAGCGCTCGGCCTGCCGGTCAGCGAGGCGTTCGCCAGCTTCGATACCGAACCGCTGGCCTCGGCCTCGATCGCGCAGGTGCATGCGGCCACGCTGGCCGATGGCCGCCAGGTGGTGGTCAAGGTGCTGCGCCCGGGCATCGAGAAGCAGATCGACGCCGACATCGCGTTGCTCAACTCGCTGGCCGCCCTGGTCGAGCGCACCCACCCGCGTGCCGACAAGATCCGCCCGCGCGAAGTGGTGGCCGAAGTCGAGAACACCCTGGCCGCCGAGCTGGACCTGCAGCGCGAAGGCGCCAATGCCAGCGTGCTGCGCCGCTTCTGGGAAAACAGCGACGACCTGTACGTGCCGGAAGTGATCTGGAGCCACACCGCCGAGCGCGCGCTGACCCTGGAGCGCGTGTGGGGCATCCCGTCCGACGACATCGCCGCGCTGGACAAGGCCGGCATCGACCGCAAGGCGCTGGCCGCCAAGGGTGTGCGGGTGTTCTACACCCAGGTGTTCCGCGACAACTTCTTCCACGCCGATGCGCACGCCGGCAACATCTGGGTCGACACCGATCCGTCGCGCCGTGCCAATCCGCGTTTCATCGCGCTGGATTTCGGCATCATGGGCCAGCTCTCGCAGGAAGATCAGTACTACCTGGCCGAGAACTTCATGGCCATCTTCAACCGCGATTACCGCCGCATCGCCGAACTGCACGTGCAGGCGCGCTGGATGCCGGACAACGTGCGCATCGATGACCTCGAGGCCGCCGTGCGTTCGGTGTGCGAGCCGTACTTCACCCGGCCGCTGTCGCAGATCTCGCTGGCCGAAGTGCTGATGAAGCTGTTCCGCGTGGCCCAGCGTTACCAGCTGACCTTGCAGCCGCAGCTGATCCTGCTGCAGAAGACCCTGCTGAACATCGAAGGCGTCGGCCGCCAGCTCGACCCGCAGATCGACATCTGGGCGGTGGCCAAGCCGGTGCTGGCGAAGATCCTGCGCGAGCGTTACAGCCCGCGCCGGGTGGTACGCGAGATCGGCAAGCGCCTGCCGGAAATCATGACCCATGCGCCGGACATGCCGCGCCTGGTGCACGCCTGGCTGACCCAGCAGGTGGAAGGCCGACACGAACTGTCGATGCGTTCGCGCGACCTGGCCGCACTGGATGCCAGCGTGCAGCGCCTGCAGAAGCATGCGGTCGGCGCGATCACCGGTGTCGGCCTGCTGGCCATCGCTGCGCTGATGTATGTGCTGCAGCCGCCGGGCTGGTACTGGGGCGACGTGCCGGCGTGGAGCTGGCTGTCCGGTGCGCTCGGCGCAGTGGCGCTGCTGCGCGCGTGGTGGAAGTAGGCCCCATGCTGCAGGCACTCAAGGACGAACTGATCCGCTTCGGCGCCGACAACGACGCACGCGAAAGCGAGCGCGGCCGACGCATGCTCAACATCACGCCCGACACCGGTGAATTCCTGTCGGTGCTGGTGCGCTTCGGCAACGCTCGCCGGGTGCTGGAAATCGGTACGTCCAACGGCTATTCCACGCTGTGGCTGGCCGAGGCAACCGCCGCCATCGACGGCCACGTGACCACGCTGGAATACGCCGAGGGCAAGGTGGCGATGGCGCGTGATACCTTCGCGCGCAGTGGTCTGGCCGATCGCATCACGCTGGTCCACGACGATGCCGGGCTCTGGCTGGCGCAGGCCGCCGATGCCTGCATCGACCTGCTGTTCCTCGATTCGGACCGCGGGCAGTACGCCGGCTGGTGGCCGCAGCTGCGTCGCGTGCTGCGCCCGGGTGGCCTGCTGGTGGTGGACAACGCCACCTCGCATGCGGAAGAGATGCAACCGCTGCGCGTGCTGCTGGACGCTGATCCGGACTTCAGCACCAGCCTGGTACCGGTGGGCAACGGCGAGCTGTTGGCCGTGCGCAGCGCCTGACCGCTCTACAGGTAGGTGCCAACCTTGGTTGGCACGCGGTTGCCGGCCGCTGGCCGGCAACCGCAGCCATCCGATTGCCCGGAGGCAGCCGGCCAGCGGCCGGCTCTACCCCATTCAGTGCCCAGCCCCGATAATCCTGCCGTGAGCACCGAACCCGATACCCTCGCCGCGGTCGAGACCGACACCGCGCCCCTGCAGCTGCTGCACCTGGATGAGCGCCTGGCCGTGGTCAACAAGCCTGCCGGGCTGATGGTCCACGACAGCAAGCTGGCCCGTGGCGAAGACGACTTCCTGGCCGACCGCCTGCGCGAGCAGCTGGGCCGCCCGATCTTCCTCGTGCATCGCCTGGACCGGGCCACCAGTGGCTGCCTGCTGCTGGCCTTCGACCGCGATACCGCCAGTGCGCTGGGCAAGGCCCTGATGGGCGGCGAAGTGCTGAAGGACTACCTGACGGTCTGCCGGGGCTGGCCGGCCGAGCTCACCTGGCAGGTCGATCATGATCTGGACGGCGGCCCGGGCAAGCCGGTGAAAAAGCCGGCGATCACCGACTTCCAGCGCCTGGCCACCGGCGAGCTGTCGGTGCCGGTCGGTGAATTCACCAGCTCGCGCTACGCACTGCTGCGCTGCCAGCCGCAGACCGGACGCTTCCGGCAGATCCGCCGGCACCTCAAGCACCTCTCGCATCACATGATCGGCGACACCAGCCACGGCGATGGCCGCCACAACCGCATCTTCCGCATGCAGGGCGTGCACCGCATGCTGCTGCACGCCGAGCGCCTGCGCTTCCCGCATCCGGACGGTGGCACGGTGGACGTGCGTGCGCCGTTGGACGGCGGGTTCCAGAAGGCGCTGGACCTGTTTGGTTGGCAGGTGGATACCGATTGATGGTAGTGCCGGCCGCTGGCCGGCATCTGCGCGATTCCAGATGTAATGGGGAGCCGGCCAGCGGCCGGCACTACCTCATTTCTTTTCCGGCTCGTTGACGATCGCTTCCAGATCCTTCTGCAGGTCCGCGAACAGCGGCTGCATGCGCGCCTGGATTGCCACCATCACGTTCTGCATCAGCGCCGGGGTCTTGTCCAGCAGGCTCTGGCCGGCCGCGCTCTCGTAGAACTCGGCCATCGCCAGCACGTCTTCCTTGCTGAAGGTCTTTTTGTACAGGTCCACGTACATCGGCCGCAGCTGCTGCCAGGACAGGGCCTGGCGCAGGGTCTGGCTGGTCCGCGCCTGGATCCGCTTCAGCTGTTCCTGCTGCTGGGCATTGAGCTGGCGCTGTGCGGCTACCTGCTGGAACTGCTGCTGCTGCATCGCCTCGATCTGCGGCAGCATGGTGTCGATCATGCTCTGCGCGCGTGACGCCGACAGCAGGCGGTTGATGTCGCCATCGGTCGGCGGCGCGGCCAGGGCCGGAACGCTGGCCACGGCCAGCGCCAGCAGCAGGGCGGCGCGGCGCAGCAGGGACGGCAGGGCGGGTGCGGTGCGGGTCATGCGGGCTTCCTGCAGTACATGGGACGGCCAGCATACCCGCAGCCAAGGCGAAGGCGGCGTGTTCGGTACCTGATCGGCGGCATACGGGGCGCGATGCCGCACTCCGGTGCGTGGCTGCCGCTACAATGCGCGGATGGGCAGTGGACCGGTCACCATCAGCGCGCAGCTTGAAATCCCCGACGGCGAGATCGTCGAGCGGTTCGTGCGTGCCAGTGGCGCCGGTGGCCAGAACGTCAACAAGGTCTCCACCGCGGTGGAACTACGTTTCGATGTGGCCAACTCGCCCTCGTTGCCCGAACCGTTGCGCGCGCGCCTGCTGGCGCGGCGTGACCGGCGCATGACCGGCGAAGGCGTGCTGGTCATCGACGCGCAACGTTTCCGGACCCAGGATCGCAATCGCGAGGATGCGCGCGATCGGCTGGCGGCCTTCATCCAGGCCGGGCTGAGCGTGCCCAAGCCGCGCAAGGCCACCAAGCCGACCCTCGGGTCGAAACTGCGTCGTCTGGACGCCAAACGCGGGCGCGCGCAGATCAAGCGCGGGCGCTCATCACGTGACTGGGAGTGATTGCTTGAACAACCCGACTTCGTTGCTGCCGGCCGTGCCGCCGCAGATGCCGCAGGTCAAACCCAACGCCTTCCTGCGCTGGCTGGCGCGCTGCACCCTGCGCATGGGCGGCTGGAAGGTGACCGGTACCCTGCCTGACATCCCCAGGCTGGTCTTCATCATCGCCCCGCATTCGTCCAACTGGGATGGCCTGTGGGGCATGGCCGCGAAGATCGCGCTGGGCATGAAGGTGAAGGTGCTGGGCAAGGCATCGCTGTTCTGGTGGCCGCTCGGCCCGCTGCTGCACAAGCTGGGCGTGATCCCGCTGGACCGCAGCTCGCCGCAGGGCACCGTCGGCCAGGCCGTGGACCTGCTGCGCAACAACGAGAAGATGTGGTTCGCCATCACGCCCGAGGGCACCCGCAAGGCCGTGAAGGACTGGAAGGCCGGCTTCCTGAAGATCGCGCGGATGGCCGACGTGCCGATCCTGGCCGCGTATTTCCACTACCCGGAGAAGACCATCGGCATCGGCCCGCTGTTCACGCCGACCGGCGATGACGCCGCCGACATGGCCGCCATCCGCGAGTTCTACCGGCCCTGGATCGGCAAGACCCGCGGTACGGTCTGAGCCGGCCGCAGGCCGCCGCATAGACGCCACGTCCGGCACATGCCGGGCGAGCGCGACAGGAGTAGGGTGGAGGGCTGGTATCCCGTACCGTCTGCCCAAGGAGTGTTTTACATGTCGCGTACCGTAGTCCTGGCCGCCGCCATCAGCCTGGCGCTGGCGGCCTGTTCCGGCAAGGAGTCCACCCCCGTGTCCGATGCCCAGAAAGCCCCGGCCCAGCAGCCGGCCGAAGCCTCCACCAATCCGCTGCTGAGCGCCAGCACGCTGCCGTTCCAGGCGCCGCAGTTCGACAAGATCAAGGACAGCGACTACCTGCCGGCCTTCGAAGAAGGCATGCGCCAGCACCTGGCCGACGTGCGCAAGATCGCTGACAGCAGCGAGCCGGCCACCTTCGACAACACCATCGTGGCGATGGAGCGCAGCGGCGAGACGCTGAATCGCGTGTCGCGCATCTTCTTCGGCCTGGTCCAGGCCGATACCAACGATGCGCGCCAGAAGATCCAGGAAGAAGTGGCGCCGAAGCTCGCCGCGCACCAGGACGAGATCAACCTCGATCCGAAGCTGTTCGCGCGCGTGAAGTCGCTGTACGACCAGCGTGACACGCTGGAGCTGGACCCGGTGCAGAAGCGCCTGGTCGAGCACTACTACGACGGCCTGGTGCGCGCCGGCGCGCAGCTGTCCGATGCCGACAAGGCGAGCCTGCGCAAGCTCAACGTGGAAGAGACCACCCTTTCCACCCAGTTCCATACCCGCCTGGTGGCCGCCACCGCCGCTGCGGCCGTCGTTGTCGACGACAAGGCCAAGCTGGCCGGCCTGGACGAGGACGCGATCAACAACGCCGCCAACGCCGCCAAGGACCGCAAGCTGGATGGCAAGTTCCTGCTGCCGCTGCAGAACACCACCCAGCAGCCGGTGCTCGGCTCGCTGAGCGACCGCGACCAGCGTGCCGCCGTGCTGAAGGCTTCGGAAACCCGCGCCGAGCGTGGCGATGCCAACGACACCCGGCAGACCGTGCAGCGCCTGGCCCAGCTGCGTGCGCAGAAGGCCAAGCTGCTCGGCTTTGACACCTTCGCCGACTACCAGCTGGGCGACCAGATGGCCAAGACCCCGGCCGCCGCGCTCAAGCTGCTGACCGACACCGTGCCGGCCGCCACCGCCAAGGCGCGCGCCGAGGCCGGCGAGATCCAGAAGGTGATCGACGCGCAGAAGGGTGGTTTCCAGGTCGCTGCCTCGGACTGGGACTTCTACGCCGAGCAGGTGCGCAAGGCCAAGTACGATCTGGACGAGTCGCAGATCAAGCCGTACTTCGAACTGGACAACGTGCTGCAGAACGGCGTCTTCTACGCCGCCACCCAGCTGTACGGCATCACCTTCAAGCCGCGTACCGACATTCCGACCTACAACCCGGACATGAAGGTGTATGAAGTGTTCGACAAGGACGGCACCTCGCTGGCCCTGTTCTACACCGACTACTTCAAGCGTGACAGCAAGTCCGGCGGTGCCTGGATGGACGTGTTCGTCGAACAGGACGGCCTGACCGGTGCCAAGCCGGTGGTCTACAACGTCTGCAACTTCACCAAGCCGGCCGCCGGCCAGCCTGCGCTGATCAGCTTCGACGACGTCACCACCATGTTCCATGAGTTCGGCCATGCGCTGCACGGCATGTTCTCGAACGTGAAGTACCCGTCGATCGCGGGCACCGCCACCTCGCGCGACTTCGTCGAGTTCCCGTCGCAGTTCAACGAGCACTGGGCACTGGATCCGAAGGTGTTCGCCAACTACGCCAAGCACTACAAGACCGGCGAGGCGATGCCGCAGGAACTGGTCGACAAGATCCTCAAGGCACGCAGCTTCAACCAGGGTTATGCGACCACCGAGTACCTGTCGGCCGCGCTGCTGGACCTGGCCTGGCATACGCAGAAGGCCGATGCGCCGCTGCAGGATGTCGGCGCCTTTGAAGCCAGCGCGCTGAAGAAGTTCAAGGTCGACCTGCCGCAGGTGCCGCCGCGCTACCGCACCACCTACTTCGATCACATCTGGGGTGGCGGTTACTCGGCCGGTTACTACGCCTACTTCTGGGCCGAAGTGCTGGACCATGACGCCTACCAGTGGTTCACCGAACACGGTGGCCTGACTGCGGCCAACGGCCAGGAGTTCCGCGACAAGATCCTCTCGCGCGGCAACAGCGTGGAGCTGTCGACCCTGTACCGCGATTTCCGCGGCAAGGACCCGTCGGTGGAACCGCTGCTGAAGTTCCGCGGGCTGAAATAAGAAAGCTAAAACGGCGGGGGCAACCCCGCCGTTTTTCTTTGTGTAGCGTCGAGCTTGCTCGACGGTCTTTCCACGAAAAGCCAGTCGAGCAAGCTCGACTCTACACAAGCGGCTTACGTCCCCACGTGCACCCGGTTCGCCTGCTCGGCCAACCCCAGGTGATCCAGCGCGATATCCAGCGCCAGCACATAACTCTGCGCGCCATACCCAGCAGCGATGCCCAGCCGCTGACCGACACCCGCCGGCAGGCACGGCTCGGCCACCGCGCCGTCGTCATGCACTTCCACGTAGGCGTTGTGCAGGTACGGCAGCAGCCGCTGCAGGCGCAGGCTGTTGGCACACGCACCCGGATCCAGCAGGGTCACCTCACCGCGACTGTGATCGGCCACGCGCAGCGCGTCCAGTAGTTCCTGTTCCGAACCGCAGGCACGGATCGCCACACTGGTACCGGCGTCGATCGCGCGGTGCACCAGCGATTTCAGTACCGGCGCCGGCAGCGGCATCGCCGTGCGGATCAATGCACCGGCCGCTTCCGGGCCGCGGATGATGAAGATCGACATGGCTCAGCCCTCCTGTGCCAGGCGGCGGCCGACGATGGCCAGCGACAGCGGATAGCCGGCCTGCTGGCTGCGCTGGTCGACCACTACCGCGGCAGGACCATGCTGCAGGCGCAGGCGCGCATCCAGGCCGGGTTCGCTGGGTGACTGCAGTTCGATGTACTGCGCCGGCAGCCGTTCCAGCGCCGCCTGCAGCGCGCCACCTTCGGCCTGCCATTGCGCCTCGTCGGCGGCGCCGACATCCAGCAGTACCCAGTCGGCCGAGCGCGCCTGCGGCTGGTACAGGCACTGGCGTACCTCGGACAGGCTGGCGCAGTCGCTGCACAGCACGCGATGGCCGGCCAGCTGCGCCGGCAGCTGCGGGCGCGGCGCCGACGAAGACGCGTGGCGGATCACCAGGAGGGTCATACAACACCTTGCGGAATGCGCCCTGTGGCGCGGTGGGCACACGATGCGCGTGGTGGCCGTAAAGGTGCGATGCCCGCGGCCGGGCCGGGGCGTAAAACCTGCGTAACCCGTTTTGTAGAGCCGAGCCCATGCTCGGCTGCCGTTACGTAGAGTCGAGCTTGCTCGACTGCTCTGCGCCTCAGTCGAGCAAGCTCGACGCTACAAGAGCAAGCCGAGCATGGGCTCGGCTCTACAGGTTCCAGGCGCGGGAACCTCCTGCGCCCGCATGTGGTCTGATACCGCTACCAACCACCCGGAGCCTGTCATGGATGCTGTTGCCCGCCCCCCGTTTTCCGAACGCGCGCTGGCCTGGCTGAAGAAGGAAGCATTGCCGCTGCTGGTGATGCTCGGCCTGCTCGCCGCCGCCCGCGATACCCTCGCCAACCACTACGTGGTGCCCAGCGGCTCGATGCAGCCGACCCTGCAGCCCGGCGATCGGGTGGTGGTGGACATGCGCGCCTATGGCCTGCGCCTGCCGTTCACCGGCAAGGAACTGATGTCGACCGGCGTTCCGCAGCGCGGTGAAGTGGCGGTATTCGACTCGCCGGCCGACGGCACCCGCCTGATCAAGCGCGTGGCTGCAGTGGCCGGTGATCATGTGCAGCTGCGCGAAGGCCATCTGAGCATCAACGGCCAGCCGCTGCAGATCGCCGACCTGCAGGACGTGGAAGCCTTCGGCGACCGCCATGCCAGCCTCGACCTGGACATGGGCGGCGGCCCGGACATCGCTGACCTGGTGGTGCCGGACGGCAAGGTGCTGGTGCTGGGTGACCACCGTTGCAACAGCTTCGATGGCCGCTTCTTCGGCTTCGTCGACGCCGACAAGGTCTATGGGCGCGCCGTGGCGGTGTACTACCGCCGGGGTGCCGGCTTCGAATGGCAGCGCCTGTAAGCTGAATTGATACTTCTGATGTATCAATCATGACCTATCAGGTTATGGATCGACTGGATCGACGGGCCTAGCCTTAAGCCCGTTCCCTCCCACGCCCGGCCGCCCCCACCGGCCCATCGATCCCATGACTGGCGAAACCGCGGCGGCCCTCGAACGCCGCCCCCCCACTGTCGATCCCATCGCCGAGACCCGCATCCAGCAGGGCACGCCGGCCTTCCGCCGCACCGCGCTGGCGCTGTTCCTGGCCGGCTTCTCCACCTTCGGCCTGCTGTACACCGTGCAGCCGCTGCTGCCGGAGTTCAGCCGTCACTTCGGCGTGTCCGCCGCCGGCAGCGCGATGTCGCTGTCGTTGACCACCGGCACGCTGGCGGTGGCGATGCTGCTGGCCGGCCTGATCTCCGACGCGGTTGGCCGTCGCCCGATGATGATCGCCGCGCTGCTGGCCTCGGCCACGCTGTCGCTATGCACGGCGCTGGTGGATGACTGGACCACGCTGCTGGTGCTGCGCACGCTGCTCGGCCTGGCGCTGAGCGGCGTGCCTGCGGTGGCGATGACCTACCTTGTCGAGGAAATGGACAGCCGCGCGCTGGGCCTGGCGATGGGCCTGTACATCGGCGGCAACGCCATCGGTGGCATGAGCGGGCGCCTGCTGGCCGGCATCATCGCCGACCACTGGGGCTGGCGCTGGGGCATCGGCGTCGTCTCGATCATCGCCATCGCCAGTACCGTGCTGTTGTGGCTGCAGCTGCCGCCGTCGCGCCACTTCCACCCGCGCCGCGATGGCCTGCGCCAATTGCCGTCGCGCTGGCGCACGCTGTTCGCCGACCCGGGCCTGCCGTGGCTGTTCGCCACCTCGTTCGTGCTGATGGGTGTGTTCGTCACCCTCTACAACTACCTCGGGTATCACCTGCTGGCGCCGCCGTACCACCTCAGCCAGACCGTGGTCGGACTGATCTTCAGCGTGTACCTGGTGGGTACCTTCAGTTCGGCGTGGATGGGCCAGCAGGCGACGCGTTACGGGCGCGGGCGCATCCTGTCGATCTCGTTCGCACTGATTGGTGCCGGCATCGTGCTGTTGGCGATGCCGTGGCTGAGCACGATGGCACTCGGTATCGCGCTGGTGACGTTCGGCTTCTTCGGCGGTCACTCGGTGGCCAGCAGCTGGGTCGGTAGCCGCGCCGGTGCGATGCGCGCCGAAGCGTCGGCGCTGTACCTGTTCGCCTACTACCTGGGTTCGAGCGTGCTCGGTGGTGTGGGCGGCCTGGCCTATGCAGCGTGGGACTGGCTGGGTGTGTGCCTGTTCGCCGCCGTGCTGACCCTGATCGGCGGTGGCATCGTCTGGGCGCTGCAGCAGCGCGCCCCTCAGCCGGTGACGGCGTGAACCTGCTCTGGTAGATGCCGACCTTGGTCGGCGCCGTGGCCGTGGGCCAACCAAGGTTGGCCGCTACCGGGTGGGTTGCACCTCACCCTTCGGCGAACGCTTCACGCAGCAGCCCGGCGAAATTGCGGATCAACGGCGTCACACCCTCGCGGCGCCAGGCCAGCTGCACTTCCGAATGCGCCCCGGCATCGGCCAGCGCCACGAAGCGCGCGCCTTCCACCCGGATGTGATCACAGGACGACGGCAGGATCGCCGCACCCAGGCCAGCAGCGGCCAGACTGATCAGCGTCGATGCCTCACCGGCTTCCTGCACGATGCGCGGAGTGAACCCGGCAGCCGCACACAGCGCGATCATGTGGTCGTGGATGCCGGCACCGGCACTGCGGCGGAACGCTACGAACGGCTCCTGCGCGAAGTCGCGCAGCGACAACGTGCCCTGCTTCGACAGTCTGCGCAGGGCAGGATGGTCGGCATGCACGATCAACGCCAGCGGATCGACGAACAGGCTGTGCGCCACCAGTTCCGGGTCTGGGCGCTGCAGCAGCGCGCCCAGCAGCCGGTGACGGCGTGAACCTGCTCTGGTAGATGCCGACCTTGGTCGGCGCCGTGGCCGTGGGCCAACCAAGGTTGGCCGCTACCGGGTGGGTTGCACCTCACCCTTCCGCGAACGCCTCACGCAACAGCCCGGCGAAGTTGCGGATAAGCGGCGTCACACCCTCGCGGCGCCAGGCCAGCTGCACTTCCGAATGCGCCCCGGCATCGGCCAGCGCCACGAAGCGCGCGCCTTCCACCCGGATGTGGTCGCACGACGACGGCAGGATCGCTGCGCCCAGGCCTGCGGCGGCCAGACTGATCAGCGTCGATGCCTCGCCCGCCTCCTGCGCGATGCGCGGGGTGAATCCCGCCGCCGCACACAGCGCGATCATGTGGTCGTGGATACCCGCACCGGCACTGCGGCGGAACGCCACGAACGGCTCCTGCGCGAAGTCGCGCAGCGACAACGTGCCCTGCTTCGACAGTCTGCGCAGGGCAGGATGGTCGGCATGCACGATCAACGCCAGCGGATCGACGAACAGGCTGTGCGCCACCAGCTCCGGCGGCAACGCGCGCTTGCGGATGATGCCCACGTCCAGGCTGCCATCGAGCAGTGCATCGATCTGCTGTAGGGTGTTCATCTCGCTCAGCTGCAGCCGCACCTGCGGATAGCGTTGGCGGTACTGCAGGATTGAACGCGGAATCTGCGGTGACAGCGGCGTGGCGCGGGTCAATCCGATGCGCAGCTCACCCTGCTCACCGCGCTGCGCGCGCTGCACCTCGTCCACCGCAGTCTCCACCTGCTGCACGATGGCGCGTGCACGTTCCTGCAGCAGCTCGCCCGCAGGCGTCAGCTGCACACGGCGATGGCTGCGCACGAACAGGCGCGCCCCGATCAGGTCTTCCAGCTGGCGGATCTGCTGGCTGAGCGGCGGCTGCGACATGCCCAGCCGCTCCGCCGCCTGTCCGAAGTGCAGCGTATCGGCGACGGCAAGGAAGTAACGCAGATGGCGGAGTTCGATGGACATGGCGCCAGTTTATTCATCGTCAGCCGGAAATGGGGTCAGAGCCCGTTGCACAGCAACGGGATCCGACCCCGACAGATCGCGGGAATCTGTCAGAGGCGGGGCGGTGTGGGTGGGCAGGACCGTTGGCGCCATGGATGGCGCCATCGAGCCCCCATGGACGGGTTTACGGCGTGTCCTGCCCACCCACGCCGCCCCGCCATCCCACGGATAGCCCGCTGTTGCCGTTGCTTCGGCTTCGGCAGGTGCAGGGCGCAGCCCTGCCGAACACCCCTCACCGCTCGGAATGCCCGCTCTGGTCGTAATCGCGCGGGCTGAACAACTCCGGCTGGATCAGCTCGATGAACGCCCGCGCCTGCGCCGACAACGCCTTGCCACGCCGCACGATCACCCCGTAACTGCGTTCCGGGAACCAGCGCTTCATCGACCGCGCCGCCAGCCGCTCGCGGTCGGCCTCGTTCAGGCACAGCGCCGGCACGATGGAAATGCCCATGCCCATCGCCACGTACTGCTTGATCACCTCCCAGCCACCCACTTCCAATGCCACGGTGTAGGCGATGCGGTGGCGCTGGAATACCTGGTCGACCAGGCGGTAGGTGATCTGCCGCTTCGGTGGCAGCACCAGCGGAAAACGCGCGATGTCGGCCAGTTCCAGCTCGCCACCGCTGGCCAGCGGATGGTCGTGCGGCGCGATCAGCACCTGCTCGAAACGGTAGGCCGGTGCGTAGCTGAGATCGGCCGGCACATCAGTCATCGAGCCGATCGCCAGGTCGGCGGCATCCTCGCGCAGCAGGTCGGTGCCATCGGCACTGATCGCGTTGTGCAGGGTCAGGCGCACGTCGGGATGGTGCAGGCGGAAGCGTTCGACGATCTTCGGCAGCAAGTACAGGATGGTCGAGCTGTTGGCGGCGATGTTCAGCTCGCCCGCGTCCAGGCCGCGCACCTTGTCGCGGAAGCGCGCCTCCAGCCCGTCCAGGTTCTCCACCAGCGGCTGTGCCATTTCGTACAGCAGCTGGCCCTCGCGGCTGGGCACCAGGCGGCGCCCGCTGCGCTCGAACAACGGCACCCCCAGTTCACGCTCCAGCGCCTGCAGCTGCAGGCTGATGGCCGGCTGGCTGACGAAAAGCGCCTCAGCCGCCCGTGAGACCGAGCCCAGGCGCACGGTCTGGCAGAACGCGCGCAGCGGCTTCAACCGGTCGGATTTGTAAGAAAAACGCGGACTTGGCGGGGGGCGTGTGCTCATCGTGTCACAAGTATTAGCACAACTTATGTAGAGCATTGCAAAAACTGTTTTGCCAAATACTCGGCGCCGACGGCACCGTGGAGGCGTTCCCCCACCGCTGGAGTCGCCCCATGTCCGCCGTCGCTTCCGCTGTTCCCACCCCCGCCAGCAAGGCCACCCCCGGCATCGCCCTGGCGACCCGCGTGGCCGGCCAGGACACCCTGCTGCCGGCGCCGCTGCTGGCCCTGCTGGTGTCGCTGCACCGCGCGGTGGAGCCGGGCCGGCAGGCACGGCTGCAGGCCCGTCGGGAGCGTCAGGCGTACTTCGACCAGGGCGGCCTGCCGGACTTCCGCGAAGACACCACCGCGATCCGCAGCGGCGACTGGCGTGTTGCCCCGCTGCCGGCGGCGCTGCAGGACCGCCGCGTCGAGATCACCGGCCCGACCGACCCGAAGATGGTCATCAACGCGCTGAACTCCGGCGCCAAGGTGTTCATGGCCGACTTTGAGGATTCGACCTCGCCGACCTGGCGCAACCTGCTGGCCGGCCAGCAGTCGCTGGCTGCCGCGGTGCGTGGCGATCTCGAATACACCGCACCCAATGGAAAGCACTACGCCCTGCGCCCATACGACGAACAGGCGGTGCTGATCGTGCGCCCGCGCGGCTGGCACCTGGACGAGAAGCACGTGCGCATCGATGGCCAGTTCATCGCCGGCGGCCTGTTCGATGCGGCGGTGTTCGCCTTCCACAACGCCCGCACCCTGCAGGCGAAGGACCGCGGCCCGTACTTCTACCTGCCCAAGCTGCAGAGCATGGAAGAGGCGGCGCTGTGGGAGACCGCGCTGTCGCACGTCGAAGGCATGCTCGGCCTGCCGCACGGCCAGATCAAGGTGACCGTGCTGATCGAAACGCTGCCGGCGGTGTTCGAGATGGACGAGATCCTGCACGCGCTGCGTGACCGCATCGTCGGCCTGAACTGCGGGCGCTGGGATTACATCTTTTCGTACCTGAAGACCTTCCGCCGCCATGCCGACCGCGTGCTGCCCGAACGCGGCCAGGTGACCATGACCCAGCCGTTCCTGAAGGCGTATTCGGAGCTGCTGATCCAGACCTGCCATCGCCGTGGTGCGCATGCGATGGGCGGCATGGCCGCGCAGATTCCGATCAACAACGATGCCGCTGCCAACGAGCAGGCGATGGCCCGTGTGCGCGCCGACAAGCTGCGCGAGGTCTCTGCCGGCCACGACGGTACCTGGGTGGCACACCCGGCGCTGATTCCGGTGGCGATGGCGATCTTCGACGAACACATGCCAGGTGCAAACCAGCACAGCGTGCTGCGCCAGGATGTGCGTGTTGGCCGCGACGAACTGATCGCGCGGCCGCCGGGCACCATCACCCGTGCCGGCTTTGAGGGCAACGTGGAAGTCTGCGTGCGCTACCTGGCGGCGTGGCTGGATGGCAACGGCTGCGTGCCGATCCACCACCTGATGGAGGACGCGGCCACCGCCGAGATCAGCCGCAGCCAGCTGTGGCAGTGGCTGCACACGCCGGGCCAGCAGCTGGACGATGGCACTGCGATCGACCTGGCGCTGCTGGATTCCACCCTGTCGCAGCTGCCGGCACGGCTGGGCGATACCGCCGCGCTGCCCGGTGGCGCACGCATCGGCGAGGCCATCGCCCTGCTCGGCGAACTGAGCCGCAGCGACGAACTGACCGATTTCCTGACCCTGCCGGCCTACGCGCGCATCGACTGACCGCCGCCCGCGTTTCCCGCCGTTTCCCTCCCCGCTGCACGCACGAACCGAACTGGAGAAAGACATGAGCAAGCTGCCCACTGCCGAACAGATCCAGCACGACTGGGATACCAACCCGCGTTGGGAAGGCATCCAGCGCAATTACAGCGCCGCCGACGTGGTGCGCCTGCGCGGCACCGTCCACATCGAGCATTCGCTGGCCCGCCTGGGTGCAGAGAAGCTATGGGCATCGCTGCATGAGCGCGAGTTCGTCAACGCGCTGGGTGCGCTGACCGGCAACCAGGCCATGCAGCAGGTCAAGGCCGGGCTGAAGGCGATCTACCTGTCTGGCTGGCAGGTGGCGGCCGACGCCAACCTGGCCGGGCAGATGTACCCGGACCAGTCGCTGTACCCGGCCGATTCGGTGCCGGCGGTGGTCAAGCGCATCAACAACACGCTGCTGCGCGCCGACCAGCTGCACCACGCCGAAGGCAAGGACGACATCGACTTCCTGCAGCCGATCGTGGCCGATGCGGAAGCCGGTTTCGGCGGCGTGCTCAATGCGTTCGAACTGATGAAGGCGATGATCGAGGCCGGTGCCGCTGGCGTGCATTTCGAAGACCAGCTGGCCTCGGTGAAGAAATGTGGCCACATGGGCGGCAAGGTGCTGGTGCCGACCCGCGAGGCGATCGAGAAGCTCAACGCTGCGCGCCTGGCCGCCGACGTGCTGGGCGTGCCGACCCTGCTGGTGGCACGTACCGATGCCGAAGCCGCGGATCTGCTGACCAGCGACATCGATGGCAACGACAAGCCGTTCGCCACCGGCGAGCGCACCGTGGAAGGCTTCTACAAGACCCGCAACGGCCTGGACCAGGCGATCAGCCGTGGCCTGGCCTATGCGCCCTACGCCGACCTGGTGTGGTGCGAGACCGGCAAGCCGGACCTGGAGTTCGCACGCAAGTTCGCCGAGGCGATCCATGCCAAGTTCCCCGGCAAGCTGCTGGCCTACAACTGCTCGCCCAGCTTCAACTGGAAGAAGAACCTGGACGACGCCACCATTGCCAAGTTCCAGCGCGAGCTGGGCAGCTACGGCTACAAGTTCCAGTTCATCACCCTGGCCGGCTTCCATGCATTGAACTACGGCATGTTCAATCTGGCCCACGGCTATGCACGTCGACAGATGAGCGCGTTCGTGGAACTGCAGGAAGCCGAGTTTGAAGCGGCCGAGCGCGGCTTCACTGCGGTCAAGCATCAGCGTGAGGTTGGCACCGGCTACTTCGATGCGGTGACCCAGGCGATCCAGCAGGGCCAGTCGTCGACCACCGCATTGACCGGTTCGACCGAGGAAGAGCAGTTCCACGGCGGGCGCAGCGAACGCGCGGCGTGATGCGGTAGTGCCGGCCGCTGGCCGGCAACCACGTGATCCTCCGGGCACCACAGGGAAGCCGGCCAGCGGCCGGCGCTACCGAAGCTTCGGAATCCGATCAGGGTGGCCAGGGAAGGGCCAGACAACGCCGGCCGGTCGGGGGACCTGCCGGCGTTGTTGTATCGATGCAAGGGAGCAGCGCGCAGCCAGCGTCAATCAGGCGCACCCCCGCGTGCCGGCAACTTGGCCGAAAGCCTGTGAAACCCGGCATCGGATTGATCCAGCAGGGGTTTTGCCCGGACACCCGTGACCAGAACGGGCCACCACCGATCTTCACATCAATCAAGATCGGCAGACGGGTCAAAATGAGATAGGGCGCACACTTTAAAGCGGTGCTATGCTCCGCGGCTCACCAGGGGACGCTGGCGGCGGGTGCAGGGAATGACCGGCAGGGGTGCGGCCGAGAACAGTGATGTGACGTCAGGTATCGCCCGGGTGGCGATGGCCGAGATCGTGCACGCGCTGCTGTCCGCTGCCGAGGTCGCATTGTTCGCCAGATATGCCCGTCCATGCAAGCTTCATGCCGGACAGTGGTTGTTCCAGCGTGGCCATCGCGGCGAACGGATGTATGTGATCCTCCAAGGCCAGATAGAACTGGACTTCGGCGAGGACCTGGTGATCAAGACGCTCGGCCAGCATGAGTTCTTCGGTGAGCTTGGCCTGCTGGTCGGCGATCACCTGCGCAGCGCCAGTGCACGCGCGCTGGCCGACTGTGAAGTACTGGAGCTGGGCCCGGCCGACTTCCATCGCCTGGTGGAATCCGATCCCGGCCTGGTCGCCTACTTCCTGCGCCGTACGATCATGCGCGTGCTGACCAACGAGCAGGCGCTGATCAGCCAGCTGCGTCGGCGCAACCACGATCTGGAAACCGCGCTGGACAACCTGTACATCACCACCCACCAGTTGACCCACACCCGTGAACTGGTACGTACCGATGAACTGACCGGGCTGCACAACCGTCGTGGCCTCACCCTGTACCTGCAGGAATGCCGCGCCGATGGCGAAGGGTTGCCGCAGGCACTGCTGCTGATCGACTGCGACCGCTTCAAGCAGATCAATGATCGCCACGGCCACCAGGCCGGCGACCGTGTACTGCAGAGCATGGGCAACATCCTGCGCTCGATGGCCGGCGAACAGGACCTGGCCTGCCGCCTCGGCGGCGATGAGTTCTGCCTGATCCTGCGCCGTGGCAACCATGAGATCGTGCAGCACGCGGCCGAGTTCATCCTCAGCGCGGTGCATGGCCTGCTCGAACGCAGTCATGGCACGCCGCACGTCAGCCTGGTCAGCATCGGTGCCAGCCTGCTGGCGCCGGAGGCGGGCTGGAGCGAGTGGTACGCCAACGCGGACCGCGCGCTGTACCAGGCCAAGCGCGATGGTGGCAACTGCCTGCGCTGGGGCGGCGACTCCGAAAGCGGACAATGAGCAGCAGAGGTGGCAATGGACGGCATTCCGGATTTTCTCCCGATGCAGAGTTCGCAGGTGCGGACTCTGCTGTTCACCGATCTGTGCGATTCGCTGCAGCTGGTCGAGCGGATCGGTGACATTGCCGCCGCTGAGCTGTTCCAGCAGCATGACCGCCTGGTGCTTGGCCTGCAGCAGCGTTGGAACGGCCAGCTGATCGATCGGTCTGACGGATTGTTCATCCTGTTCGAACGTCCCATCGATGGCATCGGCTTTGCTCTGTCCTACCAGAACGCCGTTGATGCACTGGGGCGCGAACGTGGCGTTGTTCTGCGTGCACGCGCCGGCCTGCACGTGGGTGACGTGCTGCTGTGGAACAACAGTGCCGAGGCCATTGCCCACGGCGCAAAACCGGTGGAGGTGGAAGGCCTGGCCAAGCCCATGGCTGCGCGCCTGATGCAGCTGGCGTGGCCTGGACAGGTCCTGCTGTCCGCGGCCGCCGAACAGATGACGCGTCGGGCAGCCAGCGAACTGCCCTGGGCGGCTGACGAGCTGCGCTGGAAGGATCACGGCTGCTGGCGCTTCAAGGGCATCGGCGAACGCCAGGAAGTATTCGAAGTGGGGTTGCGTGGCAGCGCCCCGCTACGTCGCCCGCGCTCGGGTGAAAAAGCGTGGCGGGATCTGCCGCTGTGGCGTCGCCCAGCGGCGCTGGTGACCGAGGCGGCACTCATGCTGGCGCTATGCGGAGTGCTGTGGACGCTGTTTCGGCCGGCACCGGCCATCGCCTTCGCCGAACGCGACTGGGTGATCGTGGCGGCGGTGCACAACGCCACGGCATATCCCCAGTTGGACAGCAGCCTGGAGCAGGCGCTGTACATCAGCCTGGGGCAGTCGCGTTTCGTCAACATCCTCAGCGAGCTGAAGGTGCGTGACACCCTGCAACTGATGCAGCGGCCTCCGCAGGCGCGGCTGGACCGCAGGCTGGCCATCGAGGTCGCGCTGCGTGACGGAGTTCGTGCGGTACTGATCCCCAGTGTGCTGGAGCTCAATGGCAAAGTACGGGTCAGTGTCGAAGTCGTGGATCCGCGTAGCGGACAGACCGTTTACACACGCTTTGCCGACGGTCGCGGGCTGGATTCGATCCTCGCCTCGACGGATCACGTGGTTGCGGCGCTGCGTACCGACCTTGGCGAAGCGCTTCGTGACGTCGGCGCAGACCAGCGGCCGCTGCCAACCGTGGCTACCGCCAATCTGGACGCACTGCATGCCTATGCCAAGGGCGTCGATGCAACGGCTGCCGCGCGCTATGACGATGCGTTGATGTTCTTCGAGCAGGCGACCCGGCTGGATCCTGCCTTTGCCTTCGCCTACGTCGGGCAGATGAACATCCAGCACGCAAAGGGCAATCTGGAGCAGGCCGCGGCGCTGTACCGCAAGGCGGTCAGCCAACGTACGCACCTGACCGCGCGCGACCAGCTCTATCTCGATGCCTGGGCGGCCGATTTCGAAGGGGCACCGCCTGCACGCATCGCTGACAAATGGCGCATGCTGACCGAGTTGTACCCGGACGACCCGGCCGGCTGGATGAACTACTCGATGGTGCAGTTCGCGCAGGGTGACTACGATGGCGCACTGGCCGCGACGCAGCCGCTGCTGGGACGCCAGCATTCGCGCCGTGCATTGGTGCTGGCGTTTGTTGCACGCATCCAATTGGCCCGTGGCGAAGCCTCCGCAGCGGAAGCAGCCCTGCGCGGTGCGCGGCTGCACCCGGGTTGGAACGGCGATGGCATGGAGCCGGTGATTGCCGCATTGGCTGGCGATTTCGACGCGGCCAACGCCGGGTTCACCGCGATGGGGCCATTGGGCCCCGGGACACGCATGGAGCGGGCTGCCGTGCTGACCATGCAGGGTCGCAGCGCTGAAGCTGCGGGCGACATGCAGCAGGCTGCGTCGCAGTGCCCCAGCGCAGGTGGGATGTGTGACATCCTCGCTTTGCAGGCGCTGGCCTGGCGTGCACGGCAAGGCGTTTCCGTGCCGGGGCAGGAGTACCAGCAGGTGCTCGATCGCGCGCTCGCGGCGATCGATCGTGACCAGCCTGCACCGGCACGGCGCAACGCATTCATCGCTCTTGCCGCTGCCTACCATGCGCTGCGCGCCGGCCAGGCAACGGTGGTCATGCAGCGAAGGGACGCGCTGCAGGCGCTGCCCGAACGCGACGACGATCCGCGCCTGCGCGAACTGTGGAACCTGCTGCAGGCACGCATGGCCCTGGACGCTGGAGAAACGCTGCGTGCACAGCAGTTGTTGGCGCAGCAGCGCCAGGCAAGTTTGTTCCAGTGGCGCGTGCTGCAGTTGGATCTGCTGCGATCCCAGGGTCAGCACGATGCAGCGCAGCGTCAGCTGCGCTGGCTTCAACACCATGCCGGCCTGGCCTTTGCAGAGAACATCGGCGACTACGCACTGCTGCCGTTGAACGTGAACGACGTGCAGCGGCTGGCATTGATGGAGAGTCCCGTGGCCTCTCACAGCAGCCCGGACGCAGCGGCACCCTGATCTTTACTCCTGCTGGAGACCAGGCAAGCCATCCTCGAACAGGAACGGCACATTGAAGGCGGCGCGTGTCCCAAGCAGGGTCCGCATGCGTGATGCGGCCTGGGCGAACTCCATCTTGCTGCCCAGGGACGCCAGTGATGCACGGCAGGCACGCACGGTGTCTTCGTCCGCACCCAGTGCGAGCAGGGCCAGGCCGGGATCCTTGGCAAACTCGGACCGGAAGGCATCATCGCTGGCCAGGCGCTCCAGCAGCTGCTGGACAACGTCGGCGGAAAGGGGGGAGGCAGACATGGGATCAGCACCGGCAGAATAGGAAAATGGAATTATCGGCGGTGGCGCCGCGAAGTTGATGGGTAAGTGCACCCGCCACGCTATGATCGGCGCCCCGAACAGCCCTCGGATGCCATTGCGATGAGATTCCGTCGTTGCCGGACCTTGTTCGTCGAGCCGGTCGAACGCCCGTCCTTCAACCTGCAGGAACTACTGGCTGGTGGTACCGGCGTGCAGCTGCAGCCGGTCCTGCAGGTGCGTGCGGCGCACCTGCCGTCGGTGCAGGTGATCGACGCGGAAAGCTGTGCCTGGTTGCTGGCCTGCAGTGCCGAACAGTGGCAGCCGTTGCCGGAAGCAGCGGACGCGCGCGGTCGGGTGCTGTCATTGCTGCAGCAGGGCCTGCTGGTCAGCGATGATCCGGCCCACGCCAAGGCCTGCGCTGCCGAGCAGCGCCTGCGCGATAGTCACTGGTGGCCGCTGTCGGCGGTGCACTACCAGCAGTCGTGCTGGGACGAGGTGGACAGCGTGCAGGACATGGAGCAGCACCAGCTGGTGACCGCACGCGATCTGGTGCGCAGCTACGGCAGTCCGCCACCCGAGGCACCTCCGCGTATACATGGCGCGCAGGCACTGCCGTGCTACGAGGATGATCCGATGCAGTCGCAGCTGCAGGCACGGGCTACCTGCCGCAACTTCGATAGCGCGCGTGCGCTGCCGTTGCCACTGCTGGCGCGCGTGCTGCAGCAGGTGCTGATGGCACAGGCCGAGGTGGAAACCGATCCAGGTGTGCGGTTCCTGAAGAAGAACGTGCCTTCAGCCGGCAGCCTGCATCCGCTGGAGGCCTACTTGCTGGTACGCAACGTGGAGGGAATGGCCCCGGGGCTGTATCACTACCATGCGGTGGCGCACGAGCTGGGCCGGCTGCCGGCACAGCCACAGGACCTGGAGTCGCTGTGCCAGCGCTTGCTGGCCGGGCAGCATTGGTTCGCCGATGCACACGTGCTGCTGGTGCTGGTGTGCCGCTTCGAGCGCAACTTCTGGAAGTATCGGAACCATGCCAAGGCCTACCGCGCTGTCACGCTGGATGCAGGCCATGTTTCACAGGCACTGTATGCGTCGGCCACCGCACTGGGCCTGGGCGCTTTTGTTACAGCGGCCATCAATGAATCCGAGGCCGGGCGTGCGCTTGGCCTGCAGCCGATGGCCGAAGGTGCGTTGGCGATCTGCGGGCTGGGCTGGCGCAGTGGCACAAAGATCACCGCGGAGCTGGACCCGGATGGCCACGTGTGGCCGCGGGCGGACCCACGCGCAGGGAATGCCGATGCAGCCGGGCCCTAGGGCCCGGCGCGTCATCGTTCACGCCGCTTCGAAGTCCACCAGCACCGCACCATCACCCACCTGGTCGCCGGCCTTGGCGCGGTAACCCTTCACCGTGCCGTCTGCCGGTGCCTGCAGGGTGTGCTCCATCTTCATCGCTTCCAGCACCACCAGCGGCGTGCCGCGCTTGACCTCGGTGCCGGCCGCGACCAGTGTCGCGACGATCCTGCCCGGCATCGGCGCCAGCAGGCTGCCGGCATCGGCCACGGCGTGGTCCGATTCGCCCACCGGATCGTGCAGGGTGAAGCGGTGCTGGCCATCGGCGCCGAACAGATACAGCTGGTCGCCTTCGCGCAGCAGCTGCTGTGACCAGCGGCGCTCGCCCAGCTGCACGGTCAGATGCTGCACATCGGCCGTGCCAAGCACCTGCACCGGCGCGGCGTCATCGCACTGCACGCGCCAGCCATCGGCCTGCGTCCACACCTTCAGCGTGTGCTTGCGTTCGCCCTGCTGCAGCGGCAGCACGCGCGGTGCCGATGCGCCAAGGCGCCAGCCGTCCTGGGCCTGCCACGGCGAATGCGGATCGCGCGCGTCGGTGCTGGCGCCGCCCGTGCTTGCAACCGCAGCCACAGCGGCCAGCAGCCACAGGGCATCATCCGTGTCGCCCACTGCACTCAATGCCGCCTGCTCGCGCTCGATCAGCGCGGTGTCCAGCTTGGCGTGCGCGAACGAATCGGTGTTGACCAGGCGACGCAGGAAACCGGCATTGGTGGTCACGCCCACCACCTGGCAGTCCGCCAGCGCCTGGCTCATGCGGCGCAGGGCGGCATCGCGATCCACGTCCCAGACGATCAGCTTGGCAATCATCGGATCGTAGTACGGGGTGATGCTGTCGCCTTCCTCCACGCCGGTATCCACGCGCACATGGGCCGACGGGGTCGGAAGGCGCAGGCGGCGCAGGGTGCCGGTGGAGGGCAGGAAGCCCCGGTCGGCATCTTCGGCATACAGGCGCGCTTCGATGGCGTGGCCGTGGATCGCCAGCTGTTCCTGGCGCAGCGGCAGCGGCTGGCCCGAGGCCACGCGCAGCTGCCACTCCACCAGGTCGGTACCGGTGATGTACTCGGTCACCGGGTGCTCGACCTGCAGGCGGGTGTTCATTTCCATGAAGTAGAAATCGCCGTCCGGGCCGGCAATGAACTCCACCGTGCCGGCACCGACGTAGCCCACCGCGCGCGCGGCATCGACTGCCGCCTTGCCCATTGCAGCACGACGTTCTGCGCTCATGCCCGGCGCCGGCGCCTCTTCCAGCACCTTCTGGTGGCGGCGCTGCACCGAGCAGTCGCGCTCGAACAGATAGACCGCTTCACCGTGGCTGTCGCCGAACACCTGGATCTCGATATGGCGCGGGCGCTCGACATACTTCTCGACCAGCACGTGGTCGTTGCCGAACGCCGAGGCCGCCTCGCGCTGGCAGCTGGCCAGCGCATCGACGAAGTCCTCGCTGCGCTCGACCTTGCGCATGCCCTTGCCACCGCCGCCGGCGCTGGCCTTGATCAGCACCGGGTAGCCGATGCCGTCGGCCTGTGCGCGCAGGAACGCGGGGTCCTGCTGGTCGCCGTGGTAGCCCGGGGTCAGCGGCACGCCGGCCTTGGCCATCAGCGCCTTGGCCGCGCTCTTGTCGCCCATCGCGCGGATGGCGCTGGCCGGCGGGCCGATGAAGGTGATGCCGGCCGCCGCGCAGGCATCGGCGAAGTCGGCGTTCTCGGACAGGAAGCCATAACCGGGGTGGATCGCCTGCGCGCCGGTCAGGCGTGCGGCGTCGAGCAGGGCATCGCTACGCAGGTAGCTCTCACGTGCGGCGGCCGGACCAATGTGGATGGCTTCGTCGGCCAGGCGCACATGGCGTGCGTTGCGGTCCGCATCGGAATACACCGCCACGGTGGCGATGCCGAGGCGGCGGCAGGTGGCGATGACGCGACAGGCGATTTCGCCACGGTTGGCGATGAGGACTTTGGTGAACATGGCAACAGGCTCGGTCATGGCACGGGTTACATGCGGAACACGCCGAAGCGCGTCTGCTGCGGGGCGGCGTTGAGGCTGGCCGACAGCGCCAGGGCCAGCACCCGGCGGGTGTCGGCCGGATCGATCACGCCGTCATCCCACAGGCGCGCGCTGGCGTAGTACGGATGGCCCTGCTGCTCGAACTGGTCGCGGATAGGTGCCTTGAATGCATCTTCCTCCACTGCCGGCCACTGGCCGCCCTTGGCTTCGATGCCATCGCGCTTGACCGTGGCCAGCACGCTGGCGGCCTGTTCGCCGCCCATCACGCCGATGCGCGCGTTCGGCCACATCCACAGGAAGTTCGGCGAGTACGCGCGGCCGCACATGCCGTAGTTGCCGGCACCGAACGAACCACCGATCACCACGGTGAACTTGGGCACCTTGGCGCAGGCCACGGCCATCACCAGCTTGGCGCCGTCCTTGGCGATGCCGCCCTGTTCGTACTTGCGGCCGACCATGAAGCCGGTAATGTTCTGCAGGAACACCAGCGGGATGTTGCGCTGGGTGCACAGCTCGATGAAGTGTGCGCCCTTCAGTGCCGACTCGGAGAACAGGATGCCGTTGTTGGCGATGATGCCGATCGGGTAGCCGTTCAGATGCGCAAAGCCGGTCACCAGCGTTGCGCCGTAGCGCGGCTTGAACTCATCGAAGCGCGAGCCATCGACCAGGCGCGCGATGACCTCGCGCACGTCGTAGGGCTTGCGCGTGTCGGCCGGGATCACCCCGTACAGTTCGTGTGCCGGCAGCAGTGGTTCTTCGCTGGCCTGCACCGCCATCGCCGGTTCCGGCTTGCGCCAGTTCAACTGCGCGATGATCGCGCGCACCCGCGCCAGCGCCTGCAGGTCGTTGTCGGCCATGTGGTCGGCAACGCCGGAAATGCGCGTGTGCACGTCGGCACCGCCCAGTTCCTCGGCCGTCACCACTTCACCGGTGGCGGCCTTCACCAGCGGCGGGCCGCCGAGGAAGATGGTGCCCTGTTCGCGCACGATCACCGTCTCATCGCTCATCGCCGGCACATAGGCGCCGCCGGCGGTGCAGCTACCCATCACGCAGGCAATCTGCGGGATGCCCTGCGCGGACAGGTTGGCCTGGTTGTAGAAGATGCGGCCGAAATGATCGCGGTCGGGGAACACCTCGTCCTGCAGCGGCAGGAAGGCGCCACCGGAATCGACCAGGTAGATGCAGGGCAGGTGGTTCTGCTCGGCGATCTCCTGCGCGCGCAGGTGCTTCTTCACCGTCATCGGGTAGTAGGTGCCGCCCTTCACCGTGGCGTCGTTGGCCACGATCACGCATTCCACGCCGCTGACGCGGCCGATGCCGGCCACCACGCCCGCGGCGGGCACGGCGTCTTCGTACATGCCGTGCGCGGCCAGCGGCGCGATTTCCAGGAAGGCGCTGCCGGGGTCGAGCAGGGCGTCGATGCGGTCGCGCACCAGCAGCTTGCCGCGAGCGGTGTGCTTGGCGCGCGCCGCCTCGCTGCCACCCAGTGCGGTGCGGGCGAGGGTGGCGTGCAGGTCGTCGACCACGGCCTGCATGGCGGCGCGGTTGCTTTCAAACGTTTCGCTGCCCGGTTGCAGCTGGCTGTTCAGGACGGTCATCGCGTTGGCCTTACAGGGTGCGCTGGAACAGTTCGCGGCCGATCAGCATGCGGCGGATCTCCGACGTGCCGGCGCCGATTTCATACAGCTTGGCGTCGCGCCACAAGCGGCCGGTCGGGTATTCGTTGATGTAGCCGTTGCCACCGAGGATCTGGATCGCCTGGCCGGTCAGCCAGGTGGCCTTCTCGGCGGCGTACAGAATGGCACCGGCGGCATCCTGGCGGGTGGTTCGGCCCTGGTCGCAGGCGCGCGCGACGGCATAGACGTAGGCACGGCACGCGCCCAGGCCCACGTACATGTCGGCAATCTTGGCCTGGATCAGCTGGAAGCTGCCGATCGGTTCGCCGAACTGGTGGCGCTCATGCACGTACGGCATCACCACGTCCATGGCCGCGGCCATCAGGCCCAGCGGGCCACCAGAAAGGACCACGCGCTCGTAATCCAGGCCGGACATCAACACGCGCACGCCACCACCGACCTGGCCCAACACGTTTTCTTCGGGAATCTCGCATTCCTGGAACACCAGCTCGCAGGTGGGCGAGGAGCGCATGCCCAGCTTGTCCAGCTTCTGCGCGGTGGAGAAGCCCTTCATGCCCTTCTCGACCAGGAACGCGGTGATGCCCTTGGCGCCGGCCTCCATGTCGGTCTTGGCATAGACCACCAGCACGTCGGCGTCAGGGCCGTTGGTGATCCACATCTTGTTGCCGTTGAGCACGTAGCGGTCACCGCGCTTGTCGGCGCGCAGCTTCATCGACACCACGTCCGAACCGGCACCCGGCTCGCTCATCGCCAGCGCGCCGACCAGGCTGCCGTTGCACAGGCCGGGCAGGAAGCGCTGCTTCTGTTCTTCGTTGCCGTTCTTGCGCAGCTGGTTCACGCACAGGTTGGAGTGCGCGCCATAGGACAGGCCGATGCCGCCGGAGGCACGCGAGATTTCTTCCATCGCCACCACATGGGCCAGGTAACCCATGCCGGTGCCGCCGTATTCTTCTTCCACGGTGAGGCCGAGCAGGCCCTGTTCGCCCAGCTTCGGCCACAGGGCCAGCGGGAACTGGTTGCTGGCATCGGCCTCGGCGGCCAGCGGTGCGACCTCGGCGGCGGCAAAATGGGCCACGCTCTGGCGCAGCAGGTCGATGTCTTCGCCAAGGTCGAAGTTCAGGGATGGCACGTGCATTGTGGTGGCTCCACGGCGGGATGGCAGGAAATGGACGCACCCGGCGGGGGAGCGGGCGGCGGTCTGCAGGACCGCTGCCCGCACGGGCGATTGGACCCCAGCGTAGCGGGGTTCGGGTAAGAAGTGAATACAAATTCAAAAATTGAAACTAGAATCAAAACATGGCCTACAAACGCTCTGCACTGATGGAAGAACGCCTGGCCGGGGCCCGTGAACGGATCCTGCTGGCCACCCGTGAGCTGGTCGCCACCGGGGGCTGGCGCAATGCCCCGGTGACCGCCGTGGCGACCCAGGCGGGGGTGTCCACCGGCCTGATCTACCGGCACTTCCCGTCCAAGGCCGAGCTGTTCGTGGAGGTTCTCAACGCCGCGGTGGCCCACGAGGTCGCGATCATGGAGCGCATCGCCAGCGGCCCGGAGGTGGCCAGCGAGCGCCTGCGGTTGGCGATCACCGCCTTCGTCCGCCGCGCCCTGGCCGGGCCGGGGCTGGCGCATGCCTTCATCGTCGAACCGGTCGACCCGGACGTGGAAGCCGAGCGCATGCGCGGTCGTCGCGCCTTCGGCGACGTGTTCCTGCGGCTGGTGGAGGAGGGTGTAGCGGCCGGCGAGCTGCCGGTGCAGGACGCGCATGTGGCCGCCGCCTGCCTGGTCGGTGCCTTCACCGAGGCGATGGTTGGCCCGACCGCGCCCAGCCGCGAAGCGCACCGCGACGAAGACGCGCTGGTGGATGCGATCTGCAGCTTCTGCCTGCGCGCGATCGGCGCTCGGGTTTTGTAGAGTCGAGCCATGCTCGACTGCTTTTGCCGGCCGCTGGCCGGCTTCTGCACGATGTCTCCGGAGAGATGGAGATGCCGGCCAGCGGCCGGCACTACCGGGGTCGAATGCTGCGCCGCACCAGCAGTGACGCCTGTTGTCGCACGCAAAGCGCGTTCTATACTCGGTCCATCACGCAGTCGCTCAGCCGTGGTCCAACGACTATCAGCCAGGGGTAACGAAGAGTGCGGAATTACGATCTGGAGTTCCTGAAACGCTTCTCCATGGTGATCGCGCTGCTGGCGACCATCACCCTCGGCCTCATCCTCCTTGCCGCTTACATCCACACCCGGATTCCGCCCGAGGTGTCGCCGACCGCGGCCAAGCGCACCGAACAGCGCATCTCGCCCACCGGCGCGGTCTATGCCGGCAGCACCGGCGCCGCCGCGCAGGCTGCGGCCAAGGCCGCCGCGCTGGCCAAGGCCGCCTCGCAGGTGGCCTACGGCGGCACCAAGGACGGCAAGGTCATCTTCGACAACCTGTGCACCGCCTGCCACACCACCGGCGTGGGCATGGCGCCGACGCTGGACCATTCGCACTGGGACAAGCGCATCGCACAGGGCAAGGACACTCTCTACAAGCACGCCATCGAGGGCTATACCGGTCCGGATGGCGGCATCATGCCGCCCAAGGGCGGCAACCCGGCGCTGACCGAGGAACAGATCCACGCCACCGTGGACTGGATGCTGGGCAACCTGAAGTAACCGGTAGTGCCGGCCGCTGGCCGGCAACCACGCATGGCTTGAAGGTCATGAGGTTGCCGGCCAGCGGCCGGCACTCCCCAGGCTTTGCCCACCAAGGTCAAAACCCTGCCCGCAGGCGGGGTTTCGCATTTCAGGGTTAGTCTGTGCGCCTCTTCCATGGAGTCGCCCGTCGATGCGCCGCCGTTCCCTCGCCCTTGCCCTGTCCCTGCTGCTGCCGGCCGGCGCCTTTGCCCAGGCCCAGCCGCAGGCCGCACCGGTCGCGTCGCCGTCCGCCGCGCGCAGCAGCGCCACCGTGGTGCTGACCACCGCGCCGGCCGACTGGCGTGCGCTGGATGGCCAGCGCGTGCGCATCGCCGCACCGCTCACACTGGCCGGCACCGATGGCCTGGAGCGCTTTGGGCAGCTCACCGTGGCCTTCGATGGCCGCCTCTGGCAGCCGACCGAAGTGGCCGCGCCGGGTACTGCCGGCTATGAGCAGGTGATGGCCGACAACCAGCGCCGCCGCCTGCTGCTGGACGACGGCAGCGAAGCCCGCGACCCGGCCAGCGTGGCCTACCTGCCAGCCAACCCGGTGCTGCGCACCGGCATGCAGCTGCGCAATGTGGAAGGTGTCGTGCACGTGGATGCACAGGGCCGTCCGCGCCTGCAGGTCGAGGGTGCACTCACGTTGCCCGAGCTGAAGCGTCCGGCGGTGCCGACGGTGCCGGGCAGCCTGCATATCGCTGCATTCAACCTGGAGAACTTCTTCAATGGCGATGGCCAGGGCGGTGGCTTCCCGACCCTGCGCGGCGCGCGCACGCTGGAAGAGCACAAGGCGCAGGTCGGCAAGCTGGTGGCCACGGTCAACGCGCTCGGTGCCGACATCGCCGCGTTGATGGAGCTGGAAAACGATGGCTATGGCCCGCAGTCGGCCATCGCCGAACTGGTCAGCGCCCTCAACGCCGGTCTTGCCGCCGACAAGCAGTGGGCCTTCGTCGATGCCGGCGAGGGGCCGGGCAGCAACCCGATCCGGGTTGGCATCATCTATCGCAGGAGCGCGTTCAAGCCGCTGGGCAAGCCGTTGACCAGAACCGACGGTCCTTTCGCCGAACACAGCCGCGCACCGCTGGCGCAGGCCTTCCAGGGCAAGGGCGCACCGTTCATGGTGGTCGCCAACCATTTCAAGTCCAAGGGCTGCCGTGATGCCAGCGGCGGCGATGCCGACCGCAACGATGGCCAGGGTTGCTGGAATGCCACCCGGGTGGAATCGGCAAAGCAGTTGAACCAGTGGGTGCAGGCCGAAGCTGGCCGCCTGAAGGTGAAGGACGTGGTGCTGCTGGGCGATTTCAACGCCTACGCGATGGAAGACCCGATCCGCACCCTGCATGACCTGGGCTGGCAGGACGCATTCAAGGTCGCCCAGGTCGAGCATCCTTACAGCTACGTCTACAACGGCTATACCGGCCGCCTCGACCATGCGCTGCTGAGCCAGGGCATGGCCCAGCGCCTGCGCGGTGCCGCCGAGTGGCACAGCAATGCCGACGAACAGGACGCCAGCGGCTACCAGGGCCGCAACGTGCAGGGCCCGTGGCGCAGTTCCGACCACGATCCGCTGCTGCTGGGCTTCGATAAATAACGCCCAGCGCCGGGTCGGATCCCATTCCAACGAAATGGGCTCTGACCCCGAGGCCGGGCTCAGCCCCAGGCGATCAATCCAATCGCCAGCACCGCCAGCGCCAGCCCGGCGCGGTTCCACTTCGTGGTGGCCTCGCCGAAGGCGAACACGCCCACCAGCGCGCCCAGCACCACCACGCCGATGTTCATGCCGGCGAACACGGTGGCCGGGCTCTCCGGCATGGACTGATGCGCGTGCACATAGAAAAGAATGTTGCCGCCGTTGAGCAGGCCCAGCAGCGCGCCCGCACCGAGGTTGCGCCAGGCCAACCGGCTGCGGCCACTGGCGTGCCGCCACAGCTGAAGTGCCAGCATCAGCACGAAGGCCACGCTGAAGCTGGCCAGCACCGCCGCCATCGACGGCGTGCCGGACAGCGCCACCTGCTTGAGCAGCACGTCGACCACCGCGAACCCGGCCCAGACGCCCAGCAGCCAGCCCCAGCCGCCGGGTGAGGACGCCACCGCCGGGCCGCGCGGGCGCAGGCTGATCGCCACCATCGCCAGCAGGCCCAGGCCGAGACCGGCGAGCTTCCACGGCGTCGCAGTCTGGCCGAAGAACAGGAAGGCGGCGGCCAAAGACAGCAGCAACGACAAGCGCTGCGCCACGTCGCTGCGGACGATGCCGGCCACCGCCACCGCGCGGCCCAGCACCAGGAAGATCGATGGCAGCACCACCGCCAGTGCCAGCAGCGACAGCCACGGGGCATGTGGCGCGCGCAGTGCGTCCAGCGGCGGCTGCAGCACCACGGCGGTGAGCGTTGCCGCCACCAGATAGTTCCAGGTGACCATCTGCGAAACATCCAGCTGGCGGCGTCCGGCCACCTTCAACAACACCGAAACCAGCACGCTGCAGATCACGGCCAAGGACAGGTAGAGCATGGGGCGGGCACAGGGCAGGGGCAGGGGACGGTATCATGGTGCCATGCACAAGCCTTCGTTCCCCGTCGCCCCCGGCGAAACCGCCTGCCTCGAACTGGCCGGCCCGGCCGGCCCGCTGGAGGTGGTCGTCGACCTGCCCAAGGCCGATGTGCCGGTGCAGCCGATCGTGGCCATCATCTGCCATCCGCTGTCCACCGAAGGCGGCACCCTGCACAACAAGGTGGTCACCATGACCGCCACCACCCTGCGCGAGCTGGGCATCGCCACGGTACGCTTCAACTTCCGCAGCGTCGGCGCGTCGGCCGGTGAGTTCGACCATGGCGTGGGCGAGCAGGATGACCTGAAAGCCGTCGCCGCCTGGGTGCGCAGCCAGCGGCCCGACGACCGCCTGTGGCTGGCCGGTTTCAGCTTCGGCGCGTTCGTGTCGCTGAAGGCTGCTGCCGCGCTGCAGCCGGAAGCGCTGATCTCGATCGCACCGCCGGCCGGCCGCTGGGATTTCGATGGCATCGCGCCGCCGGCCCGCTGGCTGGTGATCCAGGGCGAGCAGGACGAGATCGTCGACCCGCAGGCCGTCTACCAGTGGCTGGACACGCTGGACGTCCCGCATGAGCTGGTGCGCATGCCCGAGACCAGCCATTTCTTCCACCGCAAGCTGATCGACCTGCGCGGCGCGCTGACCCACGGCGTCAAGCACTGGCTGGGCGCAGCGGCATGAGTGCAACCGAGCTGACCCCGTCGCAGCGGTACGCGGAAGGGGTTGCCCGTGGCGACTGGCAGAACGACCCGGCCCAGCACGCAGCGCTGGCCGAACTGGACCGCATCCACCTGGGCCTGGTCGACAGCGCCGAAGACGGCTGGCTGGACCGCCTGTCCTCGTTCTGGAAGAAGCCCGAGCCGGTGAAGGGTCTGTACTTCTGGGGCGGCGTCGGCCGTGGCAAGACCTTCCTGGTCGACCTGTTCTACGACGGCCTGCCGATCAAACAGAAGTACCGCACGCATTTCCACCGCTTCATGCGCAGCGTCCACGAGCGCCTGCGCGAGCACCAGGGGCAGAGCGACCCGCTGGCGAAGATCGCCCAGGAATGGCGCAGCAACCTGCGGGTGCTGGTGCTGGACGAATTCTTCGTCACCGACATCGGCGATGCGATGCTGCTGGCACGGCTGCTGGAGCGCCTGTTCGCCGAAGGCGTGACCCTGGTCACCACCTCCAACACGGCGGTGGAGAACCTGTACCTCAACGGCCTGCAGCGCGAGAGCTTCCTGCCGGCCATCGGCCTGCTGCAGCGCTTCTGCGTGGAGCTGTACGCCGAGGGCACCGAGGATTACCGGATGCGTGCGCTGACCCGCTCGCCGGTGTACCGCGCACCGCTGGCCGCCGACAGTGATGAGTGGCTGGCCACGCGCTGGAACGAACTGAGTGGCGGCCAGCCGGCCAAGCCCGGCAACATCGAGATCGAGGGCCGCAAGATTGCGGTGCGTGGGCGCGGCAAGAGCATTGCCTGGTTCGATTTCGCCGCGTTGTGCGAAGGCCCGCGTGGCCCGTCGGATTACATCGAGATCGCGCACGAGTTCAACACCGTGCTGCTGGGCGGCATCCCCGCCTTCGACCGTTTGAACGAAGATGCCGCGCGCCGCTTCGTCAACCTGATCGACGAACTGTACGACCGCCACGTCAACCTGGTCTGCACCGCCAGCACCTCGCCGATCGAGCTGTACACCGGCCAGCGCCTGCAGGGCGCGTTCGAGCGCACCGCCTCGCGCCTGATCGAGATGCAGAGCGCCGAGTACCTGGGTACCCCGCACCGGGCGTGAGGGCGCCACCCAGGTAAATGCGTTGCCGGCCAGGGTTCCGGTAGTGCCGGCCGCTGGCCGGCATCCGCCGCGCGGTTACCGGGTCGGCGCCACGGCGTTCCCACGCGGCCGCTCATCCGGCCCGGCCGACACATGCAGGCCCGAGCCATCGCCGTGCTCTACCCGTACGCTCTCGCCGCGCTCCAGCAGCCGCAGTGGCTGGCCTTGGTAGCGCACTTCCAGCGCGTCGTGGGCGTCTGCCAGCGACTGCACCAGCGGGCACAGCGCCTGCGCGCGGGCCTCGATGCGCTCGGCGCGGCCTTCCAGCTGCTGTTCCATCTGCGCGTCCAGGCGGTCGGCGCGTTCCTCCATCGCATCGCTGCGACCGGTGAACACCTGCCACAGCACGCTGCGGGCGATGGACGCGGACAGCGACTCGGCCATGTCCTGCACCTTGGCCTCGAATCCCGGCCCGAACACTGCCTGTTCCCAGTAACCCTTGCCCAGCGTGCCGCCGATCCAGTCATCGGCCTGCCGGCGCAGGCGCCGGACCTTGCGGCTGTTGGCGGTGCCGGTGAGGCTCTCATAGACCCCGTCGAGCACGTCGAAGCTCAGCCCACTCACTTCATGGGCCAGCGCGGTGGCCGCCGGCATCAGCTGCCGCGCCCCGGCCTCCATCTGCCGCAGGCGGGCGGCGTCGGCCTCGCTGACCGGCACGATCGTGTCGTCCAGGCTCAGCACGCCATCGTGGAACACCACCTCGTGCGGCGCCTGCGGGCCATGCCGCAGCCAGATGCCGCCGCTGTCCACCAGCACGTCGTAGTCGGTATGGATGCCGCACTGGTCCGAACGCAGGTCCGGCCCTTCGGCGGCCAGCGCCGGGGCAATGAACAGGGCAGGCAGCAGGGCCAGCGCGGGCAACCGCAGGTGCATCGGAGCATCCTTTTCCGGGAGCGAGCGGCCAGCATCCGCTGCCAGCGCGCGGGCGTCACCGGCCGGAAGTCACCCGTCCACCGGATTCCCACCGGCTGCCCACCAGCTATCCACAGGGTTGTCCCTAGCCAGTTTCATCACTGTCATGTGAAGCTGTCATTGTTCCGTTTTCGCGGTGCGTTGTACCACCGCGATGACGCCTTTCGGGCTTGACTGCGCAGCCCGTTCCGGCAGGTCTGAAGCGTCTGATCCGGGCGCCGATGGCACGATCCTTGCGGCGCAAGGGATTGCCGAATTTCACTACATTTGGCGTTGACGGACCCCATTACCCCCACTATCTTGTGGCCGTCGGTCGCAGCAACCCCAATTCCAGGGGGTGCCCGGGGTACCCATCCGCGATCGTCAACGGCAGTGGCAGGCGCAGGGTCTCATCCCCTGCGACGCCGTCCTGCCATCCTGGGCTGTCATGTCCCGGGCTGCGTCACCCGATGCATCGAGCACCCACCAATCACGCCAAGAGGACACACGCCGTGACCACCGAATCCAGCGCCACCATCGAGAAGGAAAGCGAATTCCTGTTGACGTCGCCGCCGACGGCCAACGCGATGAGTGTGACCAAGCGCAATGGCACGACCGAACTGGTGGACCTGAACAAGATCGTGCGCGCGGTGCAGCGTTCCTCCGAAGGCCTGCACGCCGTCGATCCGATGCGCGTGGCCACCCGCACCATTTCCGGCCTGTACAACGGCGCCACCACCCGCGAGCTGGACGAACTGTCCATCCGCACCGCCGCCCTGCTGATCGGTGAAGAGCCCGAGTACGGCCGCCTGGCTGCGCGCCTGCTGGCCAACTACATCGCCAAGGAAGTCTCGGGCCAGGAAATCTATGCCTTCTCGCAGTCGGTCAGCCGTGGCCATGAAGTCGGCCTGATCAACGATCGCCTGCTGAACTTCGTGCAGACCAACGCGCGCAAGCTCAACGATGCCATCGACATCTCGCTGGACCTGAACTTCGATTACTTCGGCCTGCGTACCCTGTACGACCGTTACCTGCTGCGCCATCCGCACACCCGCAAGGTGATCGAGACCCCGCAGCAGTTCTTCCTGCGCATTGCCAGCGCGCTGAGCGAGGATGTGTCCGAGACCCTGGCGCTGTACAAGCGCATGGGCAACCTGGACTACCTGCCGTCCAGCCCGACCCTGTTCAATTCCGGCACCACCCACGAGCAGCTGTCCTCGTGCTTCCTGCTGGATTCGCCGCAGGACTCGCTGGAGTCGATCTATTCCAAGTACGGCGACATCGCCCAGCTGTCGAAGTTCTCCGGCGGCATCGGCGTCAGCTACACCCGCGTGCGTTCGCGTGGTTCGCTGATCAAGTCGACCAACGGCCACTCCAACGGCATCGTGCCGTGGCTGAAGACCATGGATTCGTCCGTGGCCGCGGTGAACCAGGGCGGCAAGCGCAAGGGCGCAGCCTGCGTCTACCTGGAAACCTGGCACGCCGACGTCGAGGACTTCCTCGAGCTGCGTGACAACACCGGTGACGAAGCCCGCCGTGCGCACAACCTGAACCTGGCCAACTGGGTGCCGGACCTGTTCATGAAGCGCGTCGAGGCCGACCAGGAATGGTCGCTGTTCGATCCGCGCGTCGTGCCGGAGTTCACCGACCTGTTCGGCGAAGCCTTCGAGCAGGCCTACCTGCAGGCCGAAGCCCAGGGCAAGGCCAACCGCACCATCTCCGCGCGCAAGCTGTACGCCCGCATGATGCGTACGCTGGCCGAGACCGGCAACGGCTGGATGACCTTCAAGGACAAGTGCAACCGCGCCAGCAACCAGACCCTGCGTCCGGGCAACGTGATCCACCTGTCGAACCTGTGCACCGAAATCCTGGAAGTCACCTCCAACGATGAAACCGCGGTGTGCAACCTGGGTTCGATCAACCTGGGCAACCACTTCGACGAGCACAACGAGTTCGACTTCGAGAAGCTGGCCGAGACCGTGCGCCTGGCCGTGCGCCAACTCGACCGCGTCATCGACCTGAACTTCTACCCGATCGAAACCGCCCGCCGCGCCAACCTGCGCTGGCGTCCGGTCGGCCTGGGCTGCATGGGCCTGCAGGACGTGTTCTTCCGCAAGCGCCTGCCGTTCGACAGCGCCGAAGCCCGCGCCCTGTCGAAGAAGATCGCCGAAGCGATCTACTTCCACGCGCTGGAAACCTCCTGCGAGCTGGCCCAGGAACGCGGCAAGCACCCGTCGTTCAACGACACCCGCGCCGCCGGTGGCGAACTGCAGTTCGACGCCTGGAACGTGGTGCCGGAAGACACCGCGCGCTGGGATGCCCTGCGTGCCCGCATCAAAGAGCATGGCCTGCGCAACTCGCTGATGATCGCGATTGCACCGACCGCCACCATCGCCTCGATCGCCGGCTGCTACGAGTGCGTCGAGCCGCAGGTGTCCAACCTGTTCAAGCGCGAGACCCTGTCCGGTGACTTCCTGCAGGTCAACCGCTACCTGGTGAATGAGCTGAAGAAGCTGGGCCTGTGGACCGCCGACATGCGCGATGCCATCAAGCTGGCCGAAGGCTCCATCGCCGGCGTGGCACAGATTCCGGAAACGCTGCGCGAGGTCTACCGCACCGCGTGGGAACTGCCGATGCGTTCGCTGATCGACATGGCCGCCGAGCGTGGTGCCTTCATCGACCAGTCGGCCTCGCTCAACCTGTTCATGGAAAGCCCGAACATCGGCGCGATGTCCTCCATGTACATGTACGCCTGGAAGCAGGGCATCAAGACCACCTACTACCTGCGTTCGCGCCCGGCCACCAAGATCGCCAAGACCACGGTGAGCAGCGCAGCCCCGGCCAAGGTGTTCAGCCCGGACGAAGCCATCGCCTGCTCGCTGGAAAACCCGGAAGCCTGCGAGGCCTGCCAGTAAGCAAAAAAGAAGGGCCCCGAGCTGTAACTCGGGGCCCTTCTGATGCTTCACAAAACGTCCATAACCACTTGGGCGGGACGTCTTTGATCGGCTACTTCGACTAAGAAGCGGGGTCACTATACCGCTATCTGTGGTCCGATCAAAGTTCGAAGCTCAGGTACTTCGTGTACAGGAGTAATCGTTATGAGCAAGAAGCAAGACCGAATGGTTTATCGTCGTGAAGACGGTCAGTGGGCGAACAAGCGCAATGATTCTGACCGTGCGTCCAGTTTGCACGGGACGCAGGCTCAGGCTGAAGAGAGCGCTCGTAGAATGCTGTTCAACCAGGGCGGCGGCGAGCTGACCACTAAAGGCCGTGATGGGTTGATCCGTAGCAAGGACACCATCGCGCCCGGACGTGATCCGTTCCCGCCTCGAGATACTGAACACTAAGCTGAACCTGAAGGTATTACTTTCAGTAGAAGTATGATGGGCACAAGGAAGTGCCCGATTCACAATCATTTGATTCAACTTGCAGTGTTGAGAAATCGCACTGCCGAACATGCGAGACACCCATGGCCGACAAGCCCAAGCAGATGCTGCTCGATCCCGGTTTTGAACTGACCCTGCGCCCGATGCGCTACCCGCAGTTCTATGACATGTACCGGAATGCGATCAAGAACACCTGGACGGTGGAAGAGATCAACTTCCAGATCGACATCACCGACCTGCACAGCAAGATGTCGCCGGGTGAGCGCCATCTGATCCACCGCCTGGTCGCGTTCTTCGCCACCGGCGACTCGATCGTGTCCAACAACCTGGTGCTGAACCTGTACCAGCACTTGAACGCGCCGGAAGCGCGCATGTACCTGTCGCGCCAGCTGTATGAAGAAGCGCTGCACGTGCAGTTCTACCTGACCCTGCTCGACAACTACCTGCCGGATCCGGAAGAGCGCGTCAAAGCCTTCGCCGCGGTGGAGAACATCGACTCGATCAAGAAGAAGGCCGATTTCTGCTTCAAGTGGATCGACTCGATCCAGGACCTGAAGCGCATCGAGACCCGTGCCGAGCGCCGCCAGTTCCTGCTCAACCAGATCTGCTTCGCCGCCTGCATCGAAGGCCTGTTCTTCTTCGCCGCCTTCGCCTACGTGTACTACTTCCGTTCGCGCGGCCTGCTGCCGGGCCTGGCCTCGGGCACCAACTGGGTGTTCCGCGACGAGAGCGCGCACATGGAGTTCGCGTTCGAGTCGGTGCGCGTGGTGCGTGAGGAAGAACCGGACCTGTTTGACGAAGAGATGAAGCAGCAGGTCTACGACATGCTGGCCGAAGCCATCGAATGCGAAGTGCAGTTCGCCGAGGACGTGCTGTCCGGTGGCGTGGCCGGCATCTCGACCCGTGACATGCGCCAGTACCTGCAGCACTGCGCCGACCAGCACTTCGCCAAGCTGGGCATGGAAAAGAAGTACAACGTGCGCAACCCGCTGCCGTTCATGGAACTGCAGGACGTGCAGGAGCTGACCAACTTCTTCGAACGCCGCGTCTCGGCCTACCAGGTCGGCGTGCAGGGCGAAGTCGCCTTCGACATGAACTTCTGATCGAACCGGTCAGATCTGTCGCAACGAAAAACCCCGGCCAACGCCGGGGTTTTTTGTTGGTAGCGCCGGGCCATGCCCGGCGGAGCCTGCCTGGTGCTACCGGGCCGTCATGCTGCACGCGGGCCTTTGTAGAGTCGAGCTTGCTCGACTGCCGTTCGCGCAAAGCGGTCGAGCAAGCTCGACTCTACAATCAGCGTCGCCCTTCCACCGCCATGCGTACCGCCAGCCCGGCCAGCACCGTGCCCATCAGCCAGCGCTGCACCACCTGCCAGGTCGGGCGCGCGGCCAGGAAACCGGCGATGCTGCCAGCGGTCAGCGCAATCATGCCGTTCACGGTCACACTCACCGCGATCTGGGTGGAGCCCAGCACGATCGACTGCATCAGCACACTGCCCTCGCCGTCCGGATGCAGGAACTGCGGCAGCAGCGACAGGTACATCACCGCCACTTTCGGGTTCAGCAGGTTGGTCAGGAAGCCCATCGTGAACAGCTTGCGCGGGCTGTCCTGCGGCAGTTCGCGCACCGCGAACGGCGAGCGGCCACCGGGCTTGAGCGCCTGCCAGGCCAGGTACAGCAGGTACAGCGCGCCGCCGATGCGCAGCGCGTCGTAGGCGAACGGCACGGTCATCAGCAGGGCGGTGATGCCCAGTGCCGCACACAGCATGTAGAACACGAAGCCCAGCGCCACCCCGCCCAGCGAGATCAGGCCTGCCATCGGCCCCTGGCAGATCGAGCGTGAGATCAGGTAGATCATGTTCGGCCCGGGCGTGAGCACCATGGCCAGTGAAACCAGCGCGAAGGCCAGCAGGTCGGAAGTGGCGGGCATGGGCGGTCCTGGCAGTGGGCGTGGCGCAGTGTAACGCCTGCCGCAGGCGCGGCCTGCGCAGGCACCGCTGCCGGGTGACCGTTGCACGTGCATTCCGATGGCCATCACGCCGGTCGCTTAGAATCCGCAGCACCCCACACCGAAGCCCCCCCATGACCCCCATCCCCGAGACCGTGCCGCCCACCGAAGTGCGCATGGCCGAAATCGTCTTTCCCAACCACACCAACCACCTTGGCACCCTGTTCGGTGGCCAGGCGCTGGCGTGGATGGACAAGGCTGCCTTCCTGGCCGCCGCCCGTTACTCGCGCCGCACCGTGGTGACCGCGCGCAGCGACCAGGTCGACTTCAAGCTGCCGATCCGCATCGGCCAGATGGTGGAAACCATCGGCCGCATCGTCGAAGTCGGCCGCAGCTCGATGAAGGTGGAGGTGGAACTGGTCGCCGAAGACCTGCACAGCGGCGAGCGCAAGCTGTGCACCCGCGGCCACTTCGTGATGATCGCGCTGGACGAGGAAGGCCACCCGATCGCGGTACCGCCGCTGCCGGCGGCCTGACCCGGCCAACGGACCGGCGCTTGCGGGGGCGCCACCGCGCCCCCATCTGGCAGCCATGACCCTGCCACTGACCGACTTCATCGACCGTGCCCAGCGCCTGTTCGTGCTGACCGGCGCCGGCTGCAGCACCGCCTCGGGCATTCCCGATTACCGGGATGCCGACGGCCAGTGGAAACGCACGCCGCCGGTGACCTACCAGGCCTTCATGGGCGAGGCGGCCACCCGCCAGCGCTACTGGGCGCGCAGCCTGCTCGGCTGGCCGCGCTTCGGCCTGGCTCGGCCCAACGGCACCCACCAGGCCTTGGCCGCGCTGGAACGCCGCGGCACGCTGCAGGTGCTGCTGACCCAGAACGTGGACGGCCTGCACCAGCGCGCCGGCAGCCACAACGTGATCGACCTGCATGGCCGCTTGGATCTGGTGCGCTGCATGGGTTGCGAGCGTCGCAGCGGCCGCGAGGATTTCCAGCAGCGCCTGCTGGACGCCAATCCCGGCTGGGACGGGCTGGAGGCAGGCATCGCGCCCGATGGTGATGCCGATCTGGAGACCGATTTCTCCGCGTTCGTGGTGCCCGAGTGCCCGTATTGCGGCGGCCTGTTGAAGCCGGATGTGGTGTTCTTCGGCGAAAACGTGCCGCGGGAGCGCGTGCAGGCGGTGCAGGAGCACCTGCAGCAGGCCGACGCCGTGCTGGTGGTGGGTTCATCGCTGATGGTCTATTCCGGCTTCCGCTTCGTGCAGGCGGCGGCCAGGGCAGGGCTGCCGGTGGCGGCGTTGAACCGTGGCCGCACCCGCGCCGACGACCTGCTGCAGTTCAAGGATGAACGGGACTGCGCCGAGGCGCTGGCCGCGTGGGCTTCGTCCTGAGCCGAGCACACGCTCGGCTGCACGCCCACCGCGAAACAGCGATCCATCCAGACGGTTGATTCGCAGGCCGTGCGGCGGTGCAATACGCACCCCCTACGTCGTTCATCACCGTCTTGAGCCAGCTGTTTTCGCCGATCTCGTTCGGCCCCCTGACCCTGTCCAACCGCATCGTCATCGCGCCGATGTGCCAGTACTCCGCCGAAGACGGCCGCGCCAGCGACTGGCATGCCATGCACCTGGGCAACCTGGCGCAGTCCGGTGCCGGCCTGCTGATCCTGGAAGCCACCGCGGTCGAACCGCGCGGCCGCATCAGCTGGGCCGACCTGGGCCTGTGGGATGACGGCACCGAGGCCGCACTGGCGCAGGTGCTGGCCAGCGTCCGCCGCTGGTCGCCGATGCCGCTGGGCGTCCAGCTGGGCCATGCCGGCCGCAAGGCCTCGGTGAGGCGTCCGTGGGACGGTGGTGGCCAGTTGCCGGCCGACGATGCGCGTGGCTGGGCCACCGTGGCGCCGTCGCCGCTGCCGTTCCATGCCGCCGATCCGGCACCGCAGGAACTGGACGAGGCCGGCATCGCCGAGGTCATCGCCGCCTTCGCCGCCAGTGCGGTGCGCGCCGAGCGCCTGGGCTTCGAGCTGATCGAATTGCATGCCGCGCACGGTTACCTGCTGCACCAGTTCCTGTCGCCGCTGAGCAACCGCCGCACCGATGGCTACGGCGGCTCGCTGCCGAACCGCCTGCGCCTGCTGGTGGAGGTGTTCGATGCGGTGCGTGCGGCAGTGTCCGACAAGGTCGCGGTGGGCGTGCGCATCTCCGCCAGCGACTGGGTCGATGGCGGCTGGGATCTGGTGCAGAGCGAAGCGCTGGCGCAGGTGATGGACGCGCGCGGCTGCAACTTCCTGCATGTCTCCAGCGGTGGCCTGGACGAGCGCCAGAAGATCACCGTCGGCCCGGGCTATCAGGTGCCGTTCGCGGCGGCGATCAAGGCCAAGGTGCGCATGCCGGTCATCGCCGTGGGCATGATCACCGAACCGGAGCAGGCCGAATCGATCCTGCGCCATCGCCACGCCGATGCGGTAGCCCTGGCGCGCGGCATCCTCTACGACCCGCGCTGGCCGTGGCATGCTGCCGCCGCATTGCGCGACAGCGTGGAACCGGCGCCGCAGTACCTGCGCTGCGAGCCGCGCGATGCGCGCGGCGTGTTCAAGACGCGCTGACGTAATCTGCGAGTGCACGGCGTCGTTCTCGATGGCCGGTGACCTGTGCGATTGCAGGTTGCGGCATGAAATGTCACGACGAACCAGAAATGGCCATGGATATCCGCTTATGTGAATGATCTCTCATTGCGATGTGTGTCGGCGTCGCATCGTTGAGCTGCACACATGAGTGTGCAGCCAATGGAGAAACGCGATGAATTCCACGATGCTCGTCGTTCTGATCTCGGCGATTTGTCTGTCCACATCCATGCCTGCCGCCGCAGGCGGTAGAGGGACCGATGCCTTCTCTGCAGAGAATGTCTCGCTCATGCATGCCCCTGTGAATTCGCTGGGGCGGCTTGATCTTCACCTGATCGAGCTCTCTCCCGAATCCCCACTGATGCTGCTTTCGCCGCTTGCGCGCAAGCAGTTCGTTGATTCGCTCGTGTTTGGAGATCGGGGACTGGCCAGCTTCAACTACGATCCCATTGTCGCTGAATTGAGCGCGAGTGAAGCTTACCGGCTGCTGGCTCTGTTCGGCGCGCAGCGCGCAATCACGTACATTCCGGGGTTGCAGCGCGCTTCGAAAGCGGATGACGTGGTCGTGCAATCTGTCAATCCGAACCCAGTTTTTGAAGACTATCCGGGCTATGCCTGTTCAGATCGCGCGACCTGTTCGAGCTCCATGAGCAGTATCTGTATGTCGAGTTGCTGACCGCATGATTGGTCGCATGTTGCTTTGGCTTTTGTTGCTGCCCACAAGTACCTGGGCAGCAACTTTAATAGATGCCCAACTGCGAGAGATGGATCGGGAGATGTTGGTCGCTGGCGCATCAGGCCGCATCGAGACGTTGGCGGATGCCTACTCGTCATGGGAGTCTTCCAGACCATCTGGGAACAGTTGCGGCAGTCTGAGCGATCTGGATCTTGAGGCCGCGTTCCGCGCCAGCTTCTACATCTCAAGGTACGTTGGAGATGAGGAATGGCTTGGCAAGGTCCGATGTATTCATGAGGAGTTGAGGCGGAGAGGTGCTGCTACAGAGACAATACATAGGAACATGCACTCGCTTCTTGTTCAGGTTCGACGGTTTGCCGAGGCCAATGAGCTGCGTGAAATGGAGGCGCTACGCGTAGATGAGCTTCCCGAGATAGAGCGGAATGCACCTGACAAGCAGGGAACACTCCACCATCTGGCGAGTGGACAGCTCGAGTGGCGACGTTGGGCGTACAAGGATGGACTGGAAGTGATCGCCTACGTCAGTCCGGCTTGCGCTCCTTCCCGTCGGGCCATGCACGTCATCTTGAGCGAGCCCGAATGGGAATGGATCCGGTCCCATATAAGATTTGTTGTTCGCCGGTCCCCTGCGTGGCCCCAGTTTGGTGTCAGCGAGTGGAACAAACGCAACCCATCTCATCCCATGTTGCTTCAAGCGGGGCCAGAAGGCTGGAAAGAGCTGGATGTGTATGAAACTCCAGTGTTTCATGTTTTCAGGAATGGGCTACGCCTGCGCACCCTGACAGGATGGGCAGACGCCAGTGATCACCTGATGAGCCTGAAAGAGAGCTTCTGAGCGAGAAGATGCTCCGCTCTTTTCAGAGCGCGCCCGAGAAGTGACTGGAACTCATCTTTTACACCCGCCAGGCCGGCGCCATGCCGGCCTGCAGGTGCTCGAACAGTGCGCGGATCTTGGCAGTGAAATCGCGGCGGTCGCTGACGCAGAAATAGACTTCCATCGGTTCGGGGCGCCATGCAGTGTCGGCGCCGAACACCGCCTGCAGGCGGCCATCGCGCAGGTACGGCTCGGCCACGAATGCGGCCAGCCGGGTGATGCCGGCACCGGCTGCGGCCAGCGTCGCCAGCGCATCGATGTCATCGCAGACCATGCTCGGCGGCAGTGCGGCGTCCACGCGCTGGCCATCCTTCAACAGGCCCCATCGCAGCGGCCGGCCATCGGTGGGGAAGCGGTGCAGCAGCCCGCGATGGCCGCTCAGCTCGGAGGGTTGCTGCGGGGTGCCGTGTGCCTTCAGGTAGGCCGGCGAGGCGCAGAACACGAACGGCACGCGCGCCAGCTGCCGTGCGACGACACCGTCCTCCAGCTGTGCACCGATGCGGATGCTGGCATCCACCGCTTCCGGGCCGTGTTGCACGGCGCGATCGGTCAGGCGCAGCTCCAGCTGCAGTTGCGGGTAGCGCTGCTGCAGCGACGGCAGCAAGGGGGCAAGCACATGGCGACCAAAGGCGCTGCTGCTGGCGATGCGCAGTGGCCCGGCCGGTTCGATGTCACCAGAGGTGACCATCGCCTGTGCACGCGCCAGGTCGGCTTCGATGTGGCGCACCTGCGCCAGGTACAGCGCGCCGGCCTCGCTGAGCGCCAGCTGCCGCGTACTTCGGTTCAGCAACCGTACGCCCAGATGCGCCTCCAGCCGGTTGATGTTCTGGCCGACTGCGGTGGCGCTGATGCCAAGGATGCGGGCCGCGGCGGCAATGCTGCCGGTCTCTGCGGTGCGGGTGAAGCTGCGGATCAGTTGCAACAGGTTCATGACCGACCAGCTTGCCATGGAGAAACCCAAGTATCGCTTGGGACTGAACCAAGCAGGTCGGTTGCATCGGTGACCATCGATCCCGAGGACAGGCTGCTGCCCTACACTCGGGCGATGCGCCCCGATTCCATCCTCACCCTGTCCTGTCCCGACCGTACCGGCATCGTCTACCGCGTTTCCGGCCTGCTGTTCGACCACGGCTGCAACATTCTCGACGCCCAGCAGTTCGGCGACGAGGAGAGCGGCCGCTTCTTCCTGCGCGTGCATTTCGATCGCGATGCTGGCCTGCCGCTGGAGACCGTGCACGCCGCCATGGCCACGCTCGCCGCCGGCTTCGGCATGGACTGGCAGCTGCATGATGGCCGCCGCCGCGCACGCCTGCTGGTGCTGGTCAGCAAGCAGGGGCACTGCCTCAACGACCTGCTGTTCCGTGCCCACAGCGGCCAGCTGAAGGTGGACATTGCCGCAGTAGCGTCCAACCACGCCGACTTCGCGCCGCTGGCGGCGTCCTACCAGGTGCCGTTCCACCACCTGCCGGTGACCGCTGATACGCGCGCGGTGCAGGAACAGCAGATCATCGACCTGGTCGAGCGCGAACGCATCGATCTGGTGGTGCTGGCGCGCTACATGCAGATCCTGTCACCCACGCTGTGCCGCGCGCTGGCCGGCCGTGCGATCAACATCCACCACAGCTTCCTGCCCAGCTTCAAGGGCGCGCAGCCGTACCACCAGGCACACGCGCGCGGGGTCAAGATCATCGGCGCCACCGCGCACTACGTCACCGAGGATCTGGACGAAGGCCCGATCATCGAACAGGACGTGGCCCGCGTGGACCACGCCATGGCGCCGCGCGAGCTGGTGCGGCTGGGCAGCGATACCGAATCGCTGGTGCTGGCGCGCGCCGTGCGCCGCCATGTGGAGCACCGCATCCTGCTCAACGGGCACCGAACGGTGGTGTTCCGGTAATCGCCCATCCCGCGTCCGCCGGGCATGGCCCGGCGCTACCACGGGTGCTATCCGGTAGTGCCGGCCGCTGGCCGGCAACTGCAGAGATCCCGAGGTTGCCGGCCAGCGGCCGGCACTACCGAATCCTGATTTCATCCAATGAAAAGCCCCCGGTTCGGCCGTCCCGCGATCTGTAGGGGGGCGTAGTTAGGGGGCTGGATGAATCGATTGTGTTGTCGTGGGCAGGAGCGCGCAAGCGGCATAAGCGACGTGCGCGGTAGCGCCGGGCCATGCCCGGCGGTCACGCCTCAGGCGATCGAAATCCCCGCCTTGCCCAGCGCTTCACGCACCATCGCGTCGTTGGCGTCGGTCACCGGCTTGGTCAGCTCCCACAGGAATTTCACCCGGAAGCCGGACTTCACCGCGTCCTGCGCGCTCCACAGCACGCAGTAGTCACGGGCCAGGCCGCATACGTGCACTTCGCGGATGCGGCGTTCGTGCAGCCAGCCGGCCAGGCCGGTGGCCGGGCGCTCGCCCTCGGGGCCGTGGTTCTCGCGGAAGGCGCTGTATGAATCCACCTGTTGGCGCGTGCCCTTGCGCAGAATCAGGTCGGCCACGGTCCAGTCCACGCCCGGATGCAGCGCGGCACCGGCGCTGCCCTGCACGCAGTGGTCCGGCCACAGGGTCTGCGGCTGCGCGTGCAGCAGGATGGTCTCGAAGGGGCGTTGGCCGGGGTGCTGGCTGGCGAACGAGGCATGGTCGGCCGGGTGCCAGTCCTGTGTTGCCACCACGGTGCGGTAGCGGCGCTGTGCCAGCAGATCGGCGATCGGTGCCACCAGCGCATCGCCCTGGTCGCAGGCCAGCGCGCCACCGGGCATGAAGTCCGGCTGCAGGTCGATCACCAGCAGGGCGACATCGGCGGGCAGGGCGGTCATGGCAGTTCCGGTACAGCAGAAGGGGCGACCAGCGTGGTCGCCCCATGCCCACACGTCAATCGCCCTGCGGCGTCTCAGCGTCCTGCCCGTAGTACAGCAGGCCGATCTTGATCCGTTCGCGGCCATTCTCGCGGCGGTGACGGTTGGCATCGCGCAGCGAGTACACGCAGCCGCAGTATTCCTGCTGGTAGAACTGCTCGCGCTTGCTGATCTCGATCATGCGGCTGGCACCGCCGCCCTTGCGCCAGTTGTAGTCCCAGTACTGCAGGCCTTCATAGCGCGACGCGGCACGGATGCCGCAGTCGTTGATCTGCGCCATGTTCTTCCAGCGCGAGATGCCCAGCGACGAACTGATGGTGTCGTAGCCGTGCTCGTGCGCGTACAGCGCAGTGCGCTCGAAGCGCATGTCGAAGCACATCGTGCAGCGGATGCCGCGCTCGGGCTCGTTTTCCATGCCGCGTGCACGGCTGAACCAGTTGTCGGTGTCGTAGTCGCAGTCGATGAACGGGATGTCGTGCTGTTCGGCGAAGCGGATGTTCTCCTGCTTGCGCAGCTCGTATTCCTTCACCGGGTGGATGTTGGGGTTGTAGAAGAAGATCGCGTAGTCGATCCCGGAGGCGGTGATCGCCTCCATCACTTCGCCGGAGCAGGGGGCGCAGCACGAGTGCAGCAGCAGGCGCTGGCCGTTTTCGGGCAGGGACAGGGTGGGGCGTTGGAGCTCGGTCATCGTCAGGTACCGCATGGACCGCCGGCAACGGCGGTGGCCCATGCATCAGCGCGTGGGTGAACAGTCTGGCCGGAAACCGTGAACAGGACGCACGCGGCCGCACCGCCTGCAGGCGCAGGACAACGACGGCCCCGGCAACCTCCCCGCGGAGATTCCAGGTCGAGTCAGGGGACGGTCGTGTCCCCCGGCCGGGGCCGGTATTCGGGCTGATGGACACGGGCCGCAGCCCACCTACTACCTGCCGCTTCCCAGGCGTGAGCCCAGTGCTGTTGGCAGGATTCGTTTCCATTCACCGCTGCGGGGCAGCTCCGGAATGGGCGCGCGAGGCGCCTTCACCGGATTCCCGTTTAAATCCCTGCCGCGATGACAACTACGGCAGGGATACCTACGGCGTGCCCACGGTGGACGCGTCGAGGGCAATGGTCAAGGGCCAATGAAAGCGCAGGGCTGTGGCTCGCTTCTCAGGCTGTGAGAGCGCCTCTTGCCATACTGGGCACCGACAGACGGGAGGTGGCTCGTGGCGGCGAAGTACTGCGATCTGGTCATGAAAGGCGGCATCACCAGCGGCATCGTGTACCCCAATGCGGTACTGGCGCTGGCCCGCGAATATCGCTTCAAGAGCATCGGCGGCACCTCGGCCGGCGCCATCGCCGCGGCGGTGGCGGCCGCGGCGGCGTGCGGTGATCGCCGCCAGCAGGCGGGTGAACACCTGCCCGGCGATGCAGGCTATGGCGGGCTGTCGGCGGTGTCGGCGCAGCTGTCGCGGCGCGGCTTCATCTACAGCCTGTTCCAGCCGGCGCGTGGCGCGCGCGCGGCGTATCGCCTGCTGGTGGTGCTGACCGGCAATGCCCGCCTGCCGCACAAGCTGCTGTGCCTGGCCATCGCGGTGTTCGAGATTGCGCCACTGGAGGTGCTGGTGTCGCTGGCGCTGCTGCTCGGCCTGGGCTGGTGGGGCGGCGGTTGGAGCGGCGTGGCCGCCACGCTGCTGCCATCACTGCTGTGCGCGTACGGTGCCGGCGTGGCCGGTGCCGCGCTGCGGGTAGCGCGGGTGGCGCGCCGTAACCTGCTGGGCCTGTGCAGCGGCCTCGGCCGCGACGCACGCACGCCGGCATTGACCGAATGGTTGCACGAGTGCCTGCAGCAGCTGTCCGGCAAGCCGCTGGATGCACCGCTCACGTTCGCCGATCTGCACGATGCGCCGCGCTATGCCGGCGAGCCGGACAGCCCGCATGCGATCAGCCTGCAGATGATCACCACCTGCGTGTCGCACAATGAGCCACGCACACTGCCGCTGGGCGGTGCGCAGTTCTGGTTCCTGCGCGATGAGTTCGAGCAGCTGTTCCCGGTCAGCGTGGTGCAGTGGCTGGTGACGCAGGCCGGCCCGCCACTGGAGGTGGAAGGGCGCCGGTACTACCACCTGCCGCAGGGCCCGAAGCTGCCGGTGCTGGTGGCCACGCGCATGAGCCTGAGCTTCCCGCTGCTGATCAGCGCGGTGCCGTTGCATGAGCCCTCGCGCCGCGAGCGTCGCTGCGAACCGACCGCACCTGCGGCCGACCAGGAGCACAACGTGGCCGACAGCATGGAAGGGCTGACCAGTGCCGGGCAGACCTGCGGACCGGTGATCACCGCGTTCCGCATCTGCTGGTTCTCCGATGGTGGCATCAGCAGCAACTTCCCGATCCACCTGTTCGATGCCGCGTTGCCGCGCTGGCCAACCTTCGCCATCAATCTGGTCTACCCGCAGCACGCCGAAGACGTGAGCCACGGCAGCAGTGGCCGTCAGGCGCTGGAACACGCCGTGTTCCTGCCCACCGAAAACCGTCATGGCTGGCAGCGTACCTATCAGTCGATCGCCACTCCGCTGGCCGCTGCGGAGCTGGGCCGTTTCCTGTTCGCGGTGGTGGCGACCATGCAGAACTGGCGCGACCTGCTGCAGGCGCGTGCACCGGGCTACCGCGACCGCATCGTGCACGTCAGCCTGCAGGGCGACGAGGGCGGCATGAACCTGGACATGCCGCAGGACGTGCTGACCCGCATCGCCGACAAGGGCAGCCTGGCCGGTGCGCGCTTCTGTTCGTTTTCGTTCGAGAACCACTATTGGATCCGCTGGCGCAACCTGGCCTCGGCCTACCAGCGCTACACGCTGGAAGTGGCGCGTACCGATGACCCGGCACAGCAGGTACTGGCCTACCGTGCGGCGTACGCGATGGTTGCCGGTGGCCAGCCGACGCCACCGTCGTACAAGCTGGGCTCGGAAGACAAGCGGCTGGCCTCGCAGCAGCTGTGGGGCTTGATGGTCGAGCAGGGACGTACCTGGGAAGACCTCGGCCCGGACCTTACTGACGGCGCACCGCGTCCGCTGCCGCAGATGAAGGTCACGCCGATCTACTGACCCGGTAGTAGATCCACGCCATGCGTGGATGGAACCCCATCGAAATCGAATATTTCGAACATTCATCGAAGAGCATCCACGCACGACGTGGATCCACCGTGTCGACCAAGGTCGACACCTACCCACAGCAGCAAAGGATGCCGTTTCGACAGCTCGCGGAGACCTGTCGAAGGCGGGGTGGGTCCGGTTGCGGGGGCGTGAGCCGCATGGGCCCGAGGCATGCCTCGGGCGGGTTGGGCAGGACGCCCAACCCCGGTCTTGCCGTGTGCGCAGGACTGCGCACACGAGCAAGCGGCGACCGAGCTTACATGGGTGAGGGCGCTTTGCTTGCGAAGCATTGCTTCGCAAGCGCCCGAACGTGTTCAGGGGTGAGATATATCAGGGGGGGCTGCGAGATATCTAGCCGGAAGACCCCGGAAGAAAGCTGGCAATGGCGGATCAAGATGGAAAGCCATTGCGCCTGGTGCAATCAGGGTGCTGTACGGAACAGACTCATCTGATTGAGGTTACGATCCCGGAAGTTCGCCCTGGCGAGCAGCTTGCGGATCCCTTGCTCAGACATTCTGTATCGCTTCGCCAAGCCCGGAACTGTAGCCCCATTGCGGTGGGCGTTCAGTATCTCACGCTCGCGTGGGCTGAGCTTGAATGAGGCGTCCTGGGGAAAGTAGATGGTCTGGCCGCCCCAGTCTTCGGCCAAGGTGTCCGCCACCGCCGCGCCGATCTGCTCTGCGAAGTCGTCGCCGAGGCCGAGCGCACGCGCAGCCGTAGCCGCCGCCGAAGCGGCATTGGCCAAGAGCTCGTTGCGGCGGGCCTCCATCGACTTCATGCCGAAGGGGCCTCCCGCCGGGCGCGGCGATTGGCATCGATCTGAAGAGCGGCAATCACTTTGAACAACTGATCCGGGTTGCACCATTCCAGGCGTCCTACCTTGAACATGTGGCGGGCCACCGAATGGGCATATTCCCACTCACGCCCCGAATCAGCCAGCAGGGCTTCGATCTTGGACAGCTGGGGGGATAGGTCGCCCTTGGGGCGGCCTGCCCAACGTTTGGCTGCGTACGCCGCCTTGGCGGGAATTCCACCCAGGCGACGCAGCTCGTTGGCGATCGCATCGAGCTGCCGGCGATCGCACTTGCCGGCGCTGCGCTGGGCAACGCCGTGCTCTCTGGATACACGCTCGACCAGGTCACGGTAGACGTCGTCGGAGAGGCTGAGCTTCTTGGCGCCGGCGTGGATCGCGGCCAGCACCCGGTTACGGCCGTCGCCGGCCTTGCGAACGCGCGTCATGCCTTGCTCCTTGCGCCCTGAGCGGCCCGGAGGGCGGTCTGCCATGCCGGCACTTCCTGGCCCGCATGGTCCAGCAACTGCAGCAGCCCTTCGCGCACGCCAGGCACGATACGGCCACCGTCCTTCAGGACGGTGGCCACCTGGGACTTCTTTGTCAGCGGATCACGGCGCATCAACAGCCCCTTCCTCGCGGCCAGCTTCGGTCAGTTCCTGCTCGATCAGCAGTAGCGAACGCCTACGGCATTCGTTGAACCCGTCGCGCCATGCCTGACCGGGAGTCAGGTCATCAAACGGACCTCCAACCTGTTCGCTCAACCACATCGGCGGCACACAGTGAAGCCGCTTCAGGACGTCGGTCTGCAAAGGGCCTGGCGGGACCTGGAAAAGCGGGACGGTGTAGGTTGCCCGCATGGCCGGCCAGCCGCCGCGCTGGCTCTCACTGCCCATCTCCATGAGGTCCGCCGCCACTGCCCGCCGCAGTTCGCGGTCGGCGAAGAACGCTGGCGTCGAACCAGGCGGCATCAGGTAGCCAAGCACCGCATCCACCGCCGCTCGAACGGCTGAGCGTGACGGGCCGTTGGCCACGGCGCGAGGCGCGGCTTTGTAGGCCCGCCATGCGGCGTCGTACACGGTCTCATCCATGTGGCACCTCAATTTCCTCGACCTGCATCAGGGAGGAATCGAGGTCAGGACGGTCATCCCAGCCAACCAGGCGGATACCGTGTGGCGATGGCCACCCTTCCAGCTGGTCAAACTCACGCTGCATGCTTTCGGTCGAGTAGCTTGAGTTCGCATCGAGCACCCAACCCATGAACTCGGCACCGGCGATCTTGATGACGGCCAGCACGGGGTTGTCGTCGGCGGCGTCAAGCCGCTCATCGGCCCCTGTCCAGAACTCGTTGATTTCCGCCGCCAGCTCCGGCGTCAGGATGTTGTGGTCGATCTCAAGCTGTACCTGGCCTTCGCCCCAATTACGTTCGATGTTGTAGCGCTTGATGGTCATGCCGGGCCTCACGGGTTCGTTGAAAGGTGGAAGGCCTGTTCCAGCACCAGGAACAGGCGGCGGATCTCGCCGCTCTGCAGGGCAAAGCGGGCATCGAACTCGGCGCGGCGGCCGTCATCGTCGGCCTGCTCCAGCTGGGAGAGCGCGCCGTCCAGGAACTTCAGCTTGCGCAACACCAGGTCATCGCCCAGCTCGAAGGACAGCGCGTCCTCCAGCACCAGGGCCAGCTTGGTGACCTGCTTGCCGGCATCCAGGTGCTTGTCGATCTCGTCACTGCGAAGTTCCTGGTCGCTGCAGCGCACCTTGGCGCCACCCTCGACCGGATCACGCAGCTCGGCGGACTCTCCAAGGGACAAGCCATCCGGCAGGGACTCACCTGCGATCCAGCCAGTCAGGATCGAGCGCGGTGCAACCTGGGCATTCAGCGGAACCGCCGGGAAGCCGCCCAACAGGCCACGGATATCGGACACGAAGGCCTCGCCCACCTTGCGGCTGGAGGTATCCACGGCCACATAGCCGTGGGTCAGGTCCAGGATCGCGTCGTGGCGAGTGTTCTTGACGAAGGCCTTGGGCAGCAGCTCGTGCAAGATGTCGTCCTTCATGCGCTTGCGCTCACGGCCACCCGGTCGACGCCCCTGTTCCTGTTCCATGACCTGAAGACGACTCTCCAGCGCACGGTTGACCACCGCGCTGGGCAGAATCTTGTCCTCGCCACCCACCGTCAGCCAGAGGAAGTCGCCCTGTCGGCACGACAGGCGCTCCTGCTCCTCGCGGCCGAAGGGGGAAATGAAGCCGCGCGAGTTCATTTCGAGCGGTCCAACCGGCTTCAGAACGCCATACGGCAGCACGGATTCGACTTCGGAGAAGTCGGTGCTGGTTGGAAAGCGGAACAGCACCAGGTTACGCATGAACATGGCGGTTCTCCTTTGAGTCGGTGTTGCGGTTGCTGGCACGCAGTGCGCCCCAGCGCAGCCGACGCGGATGCTGGGAACACCACGCAAGCCAATCCCCAAGCGCGTCACCCTTTGCCCGCTGCGTCTGCGCCTCTGGCACACCCGGGACAACCAGCATCCCCTGCATCAGTCCCTTTCCGTGCCTGGCTACGACGCTGATCACCTTGCGCAGCTGCCCGTTGCTCCCTTCGGCGATGAAGATCGCACCTTCCGGCACGTTGTTGCCGAACCCAATCTGGCCATTGGCCCAGCAGTACGCGATCACGAGTGCACCCCCAGGAGGTTGATTGGGCCACTGCGCTGCAAGACCAGCACCGGCGGGTGGAGCAGCAGCTCGAGAATGGCGTTGAGGGCCGCTTCGGCTTGGGCTTCGCACTTCTCGGCCATGCCATGCCCAACCTGGCGAGCAATGGCCGTGGCCACGTTCCGCTTCGTCTGCGGGTCGCGCAGGCCACACACGAAGTCGAGCCCGTCCATGCGCCGGATCGCGTCAGCCGTGGTAGACGCCATCGCACCTACCGCCTGCTGGGCGCACGGACCGCACATCGGCGATTCCGCCAAGCCGGTGGGCATGTCGCAGTTGACGCACGCGTGGCGCGGCCCGGAGGTGGCCACCTCAACGTCCGTACGCTCTTCGAAGTGCAGCAGGCCCGGCTGGGAGATATGACGCTTCAGGCGCCAAGGGAGTGCGTCCCCGCGCGCTTCGATGTACCGCACCGCCTGGCGAATGGCATAGCGAGCAGCGGTCGCGTCTTCGCCCTGGATGTTGCCGCAAGTGGCGTCGAAGAAGCGCAGCCCATCCAGCTCCACGGCCGGCGCGTGGATCTCCACGTCGGCCCGTGCAGCCTGGTCGGCGATCTCCACCGCCAGCGCCAGGGTGTTGGCATTCAGGGCACCGCGAACACCGTCGAAGCGGAAGGTGCAGGTGTCTCGGATCTTCGGCATGTCAGACCCCCGCCACGTCGAGAGAAATGGGCTGATACTGGCCACGTGCGTCGCGCTCGTAGAACCGCACATAGGTCTTGCTGCCCACCACCGTCACCGCATCGCTGATGGCCTTCATCGCCTGCTGCCAGCGGGGGTCATCGAACTTGAGGCGATGCAGCGAGAGCACCTCGCCTGTCTTGATGCTGCCGTCCTGCCCCACCTTGAAGGCGCTGTTGACCAGGGTACGCAGCTCGGCACGGGAGCCTTCGGTCCAGTCGTTCAGGCACTCATCGATGAGGGCCTTGGCCGCCTGCAGCCGCTCATCGAACTGGATGCTGTCCTGGCAGGCGCGCAGGATCTTGTAGCGGCCGTCGTAGGTGTACAGGCTCACGTTGCCCTTGTCGCCGCCGATCTTGGCGCCGTACTGCTCGCCACTGAGCTGCACGAAGGCCGCAATGTCAGCGAACGTGTCCGCCTTGAAGGTGCGCAGTTCTTCGCGCAGCTGCAGGGCGCGCTGGATCTTCTCCTGAACCAGCTGGTCGCGGGCCAGATCGATCGGCTTGATCTGTGCCTCTGGCACCAGCCGACCATTGCGGTCCTCGCGGTAGCCTTCGGGAATGGATGGGGTCATTGGGCGCCTCCTTGGGCGGCGGGGGGGACAAACGGTTGAGTGGGCCGAAGGACGTCGGGGACGCCTTCGACATGGATAGGGCTGTTGGCGGTGAACCAGTCGGCTCGCCAGCGGCGGGCGGCATCCAGCGAGATCCCGAGCAGGCCGGAAATGCGCTGCGGGGTGAGCTGGCGCGGGTTCTGCATACGAGCCCACAGCGCAAAGCGCATCGCGCACAGGTGGTCGTAGCGCCGGCGGCCGGTGCGAGCCATCACTCCACCCCGCCGAAGATGCGATCGAAGTGGTTGTGCAACGAATCGACCAGGCGACCACCGAGGTAAGGCGGTAACTCACCTTCCAGATCCTCCTGGGACTGGCACACGGTGCCGATGGAGGGCGTCAGCGGGCCTTTGTCGAAGGCGGGACCTTCGTAGCCCCCAGCAGCAGATCGAGCCTTCTGCGCCCCTGTCATACCCGGCCGGGTACCACGCACACGCTGCGCCTGCGCGGCAGCCAACGCCGCTTGGTCGATCTTCCAGTCGGGGTTGAGGCGGTAGTTGCGGGCCAGCCCTTCGCCGACGCGCAGGATCATTCCGCACCGCACCGCCTTGGCGACCGCGTTGGACACATAGCCGCGGTAATGGAAGCCGTGCTCCATCACCCGATCGATCAGATCCGCAGAACGGACCACGCTGGCGCCCAGTGACAGGGCGATAGCGTGCTGCATTGCGACGCTGGGGACGGCGCTCATGGCTGAACAACCTGCGGCTGCGTGATGCCGGCTTCCGTACGCGTCAGCACGATGACCGGTGCAGGGCTGGGCGTAGTGCGAGCGACCACGCAAACCACCGCGCGGTGCTTGCCGTCGACCTTGCTGCGGGCCTGGGCGTCTTCGATCGCCTTGTCCGAGTCGGTGAAGGTGTCGCCACCCACCCACTCAGCAGGGACCACCAGGAACTGGCCGCGCTCAGCCATGAGCCACCTCCCGCAGCATCGGAGGACGCTGGGTCCACTCCAGCTGCACGCCCTGGTACTCAGCGGCCATCACGCGGTCCTGCCCGCCGCTGCCGTTGGGCTGGCGGCGCTTGAGGTGGCCACCCACCATCGTGGGAGGGCGGTCCAGAATCAGCACCGCGCGACGGCCATTGCTGTGCAGGCCCAGGATCTCGATGCCGCTGTTCTCCAGCTCGCGTGCCGTGTTGGCGGCGGCATACAGCACGTCGGAATTGCGTTCATGGTTCATGGTTGGATTCCTCGTCGGTAGCGGGCTTGTCCAGCCCGAGTTGTCCGTACAGATCCGGGAGCGCAACGCGCTTCATCGCGCTGACCTGCTCCAGGGAGGTCATGGCGCGCCCGACCAGGAAGGTGCAGGCGCGGTCCAGTTCGGCCGCACTGGCGGCCAGGTGGTAGCCGTGAGCCGGGTGGGCGCAGATCGGGTGCCCCTCGCGCCGCAGCTGCTCGATGATCTGGCGCAGGCGGCGCTCGTCGGCGGTGCTGGTACGTGAAGTGATCTGCTGCACCAGGTCGCGGGCAGTGATGCCGTTGACGGCGCCGCGACGGCCCTGCAGCTGCAAAAGCACCGTCTGTGGGGACAGCTCTTGCGGTAGCAGGGCCAGCTGCATGTCAGATGGCCCCCCGATCAATGCCGGCGGCGATGGCCAGGTCGAGAATCTCGTCCAGTTCCAGCAGCCAGCGCTTGCTGGTGCTGTGCGCGATCACCACCACGCCGCTGTGGATCCAGACCTCGACCGAGTACTCGCGCCTGGTTTCAGGGTCGTGCACCTGGACTTCTCCCACACGCGACGCTGTCGGGAACGTGTGGCAGTCCTGCACCAGCGTCCCGATGGACTTCTTCCGCTGGGGGTGCTGGGCACTGTGGCGCTGGCGGTTACGCACCTGGCCGAGGCAGCGCTGGAGGGTCGGAACGGCCATCATTCCTCCTCGTCGTCATCGCCGTCGCGCAGCTGGCTGATCAGGCCGCTCAGCTGCTGCAGGTCCAGTGATGCCAAGAGTTCCACCAGATCCTGTCCGTCGCGCCATTGGATTCCGGCACGGCGGAAGAGGTCTCGGTGCATCACCGTCACCTGACGATCCGGAAGCTCGGCATCGCGCATCAGGCTTTCGGCGAACCAGCGCAGATGCTGTAGTCCGTTATTGCTGTGGGGCGTATCAGCCATGAGCCACCCCCTCACGCTGCAGCACATCGGCCGGAACATGCGCGGTGATGCGCTCCCAGTTGGCGCGCGGCACGATCACCACCTGCAGGATGTCCACATTCACCGGCGCCGGACGGTCCTGCATTTCAAAGGGAACCGCCACAACACGCGTTGCAAGCGGCCACTGCGCCGTCATTGGCTCAACCACCATGCCTTCTACCGCCGGCCAGCCTTCGGTTCGGATCGCCATCTCACACCCCCCGCACGACGTCAGCGGTGACGGTTGGCACGCCCAGGTCAGCGGCGCGGTTCATCGCAGCGGTCAGGGCGTTCTGAACCGCCAGCGGGTACAGCAACGAGCCAGCGCCGCGCGAAGGAACCAGCTTGGCGCGCAGCGCGTCGATGGCACTCTGTTCCACCACCTTGTCCAGCGGCACCTGGGCGCGCTTGAAGCGGTGCGCCAGGTAGGCACCCAGCTCGTTGTCCAGCGGCGGCAGCGTGATGATCTCGATGCGCTGTACTACTTCGCGTACCTCCGGGTTGTGCTCAGAGAGCTTCACGCCCAGCTCGGGTTGCCCGATGAGGATCACCGACAGCAGCGGGCGCAGGCCGTCCTTCAGCTCGCGGAAGCGCTTGAGGTGCTTCAGGGTCGGCAGCGGCAGGCTGTGGGCCTCTTCAATCACCAGGACGTGGCTGTGACCGGCGCGGGCGCTGTCACGCAGCGATTCGTGCAGCTGGCGGAAGCGGGCCTCGGGGCTGCTCTTCGGCTTGGCCAGCGGGGCGACAGCGGCCATGATCGCCTCGGCGATATGGTGGCTGCGCAGGGTCTTGCCCACGGCATCACTGCCTTCGCTGGCCAGCACGTAGGGCTGGATAACAATGACGGCCTGCTCTTCACGCTGGATGCGATCAACCAGGTCTTCGCGCAGCGTGCTCTTGCCAGCACCACTTTCGCCGATCACCGCAGCAAAGCCGCCGTGGCGGGCCACCTGGTACATGCTCTCGCGGACATAGCGGATATCCGGCGACAGGAACACCTCTTCGGCACTAGCCGGATCGGCGAAGGGATTGCTGGTGAGGCCGAAGTGACGCTTGGCCTGTGGAGTCAAAGCCTGAAAACGCAGTAGCATGGGATCTTCCTCGTCGTGAATGTCGTTGTCGTTATCGGTGTCTTGCGGTGGGGAAACCGGGGCTGGCGTGACCCCGCACGTCGGCCCCTCCTTTTCATGCCAGTGGGCGTCGGTTACGCCGTGCTGGGTCAGGCAGGAACTGATGGCAGCGCGCACCACTGCCGGATCGCAGCTGGTGGGCAACTGGCCGTGGTTGATCAAGGCATTGAGGGCCGGACGGCTCAGACCTGCAGCACTGGCCAGGTCTCCCTGCTTGATGCCGGCCTCGGTGAGCAGGCGCTTCAGACGCAACGTCATGGGCGAGCCCTCCGCCCCTGCAAGGCAGCCTTCGCAGCTGCATAGGTGTTGAAGCCAGCCTTTCGCGCAGCGATCTCCAGCGCCTGGCAGTAGCCGAATCCGTCGCGTTCCTGGATGAGGCGTGCGTCTTTCTTGATGCTGTCGAGCGAAGCCATCACGCGGCACCTCCTTCCACCAGCCGGAGACCACCGCGCTCAGGCGTTGCCAGGGCGTGCGCCCAGGACTCGACCTGATCCACCGGCAGGCCTTCCGGCCAGCGCTGGGCGGTGCGTGCGTAGTGGTCCGGCGACCAAGCCGAACCGGCGGCCTCCAGTAGCGGCTTCAAGCGCATGGCCGCTTCCACATGGTTCAGTGGCGGCAATTCCGCGCGGATGGGCGTGACCGAATCGACCGTGAAGCGAGGGGCCTCGACCACATCGGGGACCGCGACGTCGACGCGATGACCCCGGCGCGGCAGGTGCTGGATCTCCGGCGCCTGCTGCACCGACTTGTAGGGGTCGATACGGCCACCGAACGGCATTGCCTTGGCCTTGCGCTGCGCCTTGGCTTGCTCGTCGGTCTCGGCATCCATCGCCAGGCGCTCGACCCGCTTGCGGTTTGTGTCCGCCGGGGTGTCGGCGTGCGCGTGGTATGTGCCGACCGCCACCGCACCGGTGAACCCGTATGCGTCTGCTTCCAGCGGCTCCATCGTGTACCAGGTGTCGCGGCCAGCATCGTCTGTGAACAGCGCCTGCGCACCGAACTCGCTACCGAAGGCATTACGGGCGACCGTGAGCTTCTGGCCCACGATCACGCCCGGCACGCCCGACACGTCGTAGGTCTTGCCCAGGAAGCTGATCCGCAGCAGCGGGTTGACCTTGCGCAGTTCCGGAGCGCGGGTGGCCAGCTTCATGCAGTCCTCGGTCGCCGGTACCAGGCGCAGCTGATCGGGCTTGATCGTCATCCACGCCTGGTAGCGCGAGGACTTGTGCCGGGTGTGTTGAGCGGTGGCATTGAAGTTGCGCATCCAACGCCACGCCGATGCGTTGAGCTGCTCCAAGCTCTGCACGTTGTCGAAGCGAAGGCGGTGCTCGAACTTGCGTTCGATCAGGTCGTTGGTCTTTTCGACTTGGCCCTTTGCCCACGGCTGGCCCGGCTGATTGATCCAGATGCGAATACCCAGGGCCGCGCACAGGTTCTTGAACATCGCACCCGTATTGGCGCTGCCCGGGTCCACCATCACCATCGTCGGTGCGCCACAGAACGGATCAGCCGCACCGCGGTACTGCATGGCGTTGATGAAGGTGCGGCACAGGTTCTCGCCGCTCTCGGCGCCCAGCACGTATTCCACGTAGAAGGCGCCGCTGGTGTGGTCGGTGAACACGTAGCGCCAGACGCGCTCGTTCTCGACGCGCGCCAGGTTCTTGGGCTTGTTCTTGTAGAACTCGCTTGCCGGCATCGCATGCAGGCCGTCCTGGCGCTTGAGGTAATACAGCACGCACAGGCTGGGATCGGCCTGCCACACCTGGTTGGGATGTTCGCTGGCCAGCTGAACCTTCGGTGCAGGTGCCGACAGCTGATCAGGGTGCAAGCGGTTGGTGCGCAAGGCTTTGGCTGCGGAGCTCTCGCTCAGCAGTCGGATCTCGCCGGTACCGGCATCCACAGTCTCGCCGCGCACCATGCCATTGGCGCGTAGCATGTCGATGGCCTCGCCGATGCTGGCCAGGCGCTTGCCAGTGCCGCGACGCGACTCCAGCAATACAGCGGAAATCATTTCCAGTTCCTGCTGGGTCCAGTCGGAGTTGCCCCGATCGCTGCGGCGCTTGCGAGGCTTCAGCGAACAGGTCAGCTTCGAGACCTGCCGATACAACGTCTGTACGCTGCAGCCCCATTCGGCGGCGTATCGCTCGGCAATGGCGCGCTTCTGGCCGTGCCCGGCGCAGAGCAGGTCAGCAGCGGCCTGCTCGATCAAGCTGGCGCTGAGGGCCATGTCAGCCCTCCCGCTTCCAGTCGGCCAGGCGACGGTCATGGATCACCGTGACGCCCACCTCCTGGTGGTCGCGGACAAGGCGCAGGTCGTTGATCAGGCTGGCGATGATCCCGGCCACCTGCTCATCAACGTTGAGGTCGTGTTGCTCGGCGTGCTGCATCAGCGTGATCACCGCGCCGCTGAAGCCGGCTTCTTCACTGCCGCTGGCGATGGCAAGGCGCACCTGGGAGGCGGCCAGCTCCAGCTGGGTCAGCAGTTCCTGGGACTGCTCGTCGGGGGTGGCCTTCTTCCACTTCCGCTGCGCTTTTGCTGTCTTCTCCTCCGCCTTGTTGAGATCGTCGCTCAACTTGTTGATGCGCTGATCCTTTGCGTCGGCATCGGCACGGGCTTCGCGGATGGCTGCCCGGAGTTCGCGTACCGTCATGGATTCGACATCGTCCAGCGAGAGGCCATCCGTCGCACCCTTCTCTGCCAGTTCCGCGAACTGCTCCTCGGGAAGAGAGAGCAGTTCGATGATCTTGCTTCCGGACTTGGCGGCTGCAATCAAATCGTGCGACGTCGCACGATTTGGCAGCGCGGCTACGCGCTTGGACGCCTCCATCATCCGGCGTGCTTGAGATCCTTCAATGCCCAGACGTTCCAGCATGCCGTCCCATTCGCCATGCGCGGCGCATTCGCGCGCCACGATCAAGTAGCGGCCGGCGCGAAGGAAGGCTTCGCAGCCGCGGCGAAGCTCGCTGCGGATGGCGTTCTCGTAGTGGTCCGGGTGCCACGGCAGGCCGTCACCGAACTGATCCACCACCTCGCTCTGGTGCTCACCGAGGGTAACCAGCTCCTGGCTGCGCTCGGCCAGCTTTTCCGCGTCCAGATCCTGGACAACTGGCTCGGCCTGGGCGAGCGGCTTGGCGCCGCGCTTGTTGGGTTGCTTCTCTGCCATTTCGGTCCTCGTCATCAGTTGGGGCTACGGCTGTAGCGGTTCTTGAAGTCGTCCAGCTGGCGCTCTTCACGGGCCACCTCTGCTTGATGAGCCAAGGCGATCTGGACGATTCGGGGGGATAGGCGCCAGTTGTCCTGGTCGAAGGGAGAGCGTTCGACCAGGCCGTCTTCGGCCAGGCGCTGCAGGTTGCGCAGCGTGGTGCTGGGGGATTCGCCGATGCCGTCGGCGATCGGTTTCAGGCGCAGGCCGGTGCGGCTGTGCCCGGCCAGGGCGAACAGTAGGCGGGCGAAGATGCTTTGCTCACTCATGCCGCAGCGTCCTGCTGGCGGCGCGCCAGTTCCTTCAGTATCCGGACGGCGCGGCGGTCGGCTGCGTCGACGGCGCCGGCCAGCGGCAGGGTGTTGGCCAGAGGCGCGTCTGACTCGACGGCGCGCTGCCAGTTGTTCACGGCGGTGGCGTACTGGTCGCGGGCTGAGGCGAGCAGTAGCTCCAGTTCGCGGGTGGGCACCTCGTCCAGGGGGCGGCCGGGGGCGTTCATGCGACGTCCTTCACGCCTGCTGCCCTGAGCAGAGTGGCGCGCAGAGCCTTGCCCTTCGGCCCAGCCCAAGTGCCGTAGATGGCTTGGCGGGCCGCGCTGGGATTGATGCCGTTCTTGCGGCACCAAGCGCTGACAGTGGTGTTCTGGAGGGTCATGCCGGCGCGAACCTTGTTCATCAAGTCGCGGCCGGGCGGCAGGTGCTGAGCCATGTCGTATCCTTGCGGTGTTGTTTAAACCGGACGGGATAAGACTGGTGCAGAAATCTGCACATGTCAACACTTATGGGTGAATTAATTCGCACTCTTGGCTTTCGGCTCCGTGAGGAGCGAATTCGCCTCGGTCTGAGTCAGACCGCCTTTGGGGAAGTAGTTGGGGCGTCGAAGCGCACCGTCATCGATTGGGAAAAGGGAGCAACATCGCCAACGGCAGCCCAGCTTGCTGGCTGGTCCGAGAACGGTTTGGATCCCCTTTACGTGCTGACCGGGCAAAGGAGCGTTGCTAGGCCTGGAATGGAGGAGGAGCAGATTGCGCAGTTCAACGAAGTGATTGACACGTTTTGGGCACTTTCCGATGCCGGTCGAGCGGCGGCGTCACGTCTGTTGATGGCTCTGCTGACTCAAGACGTTGAGGACGGCGTGGCCCGGGGGATACGAAAGCGACCAATCACATAGGCATTAAGTGCTACGAAGAGCGCGCTAATGACAGGTCTCAAGCAAGGGGGAGTAATGAAGCGAGTAGAGTTCGTCATCGCCAGCGTGCTGATGGCAGCGGCCTTGAGTGGGTGTGCCACCAAGCGTTATGGGCGTCTGCAGCCGGTAACGAGCTACGAGACGCTGAACTATTCTTGTGAGCAGATCCGAATTGAACTATCCAAGGTGGATGCCTTTGATAGGCAGGTCGAGCAGCAAGCAAAGTTCAGCGGCATGTCCATTGCCAGCTTTTTGGGTGACTTTGGGATCGGAAATGTGATCGAACGGAATGAAGCAAAGAGGACGTCAGTGGAAAGGCGAGCTCAGCTTCAGGGGGCTTTTGCCGCCAAGCGATGTGGAGACGTTGAAATTCCCAGGGTAGAAGCCCCGGGTCCTGCGGCGATCGCACCTTCCGCTGTAAATCCTGGTTATCAACCTTCCAAACCGGAAACACCGCCCGCTGCCTCTGTCAACAGTTGGTGGGAAGCGCATAAGCCCAAGGGCGAATAGTCTTCTGCAGCTACGCACGTCGCGAAGGGATCTGCACAGTCCCACGCGCGCGCGTGAGATTCCTCGAAACCAGTTTCAAAGACGACGATCAGTCAAAGACTGAAACTCTGCCCATCGGTTTGGTGTGCGCATGGCGCACCTGGCCGGCGGGCATCCTCGTCTGCCCGTCGGCCATCTTTCCCTGGAGATGGCGCATGGCAGCAGAGCAACCCGGTAACAAGGCACTGCCCATCGCGGGCGGAATGCTGGCAACCATGCTGGCGTTGCTGCTCGGGTTGGTGCAGCCCTTCGAGGGCTACTCGGCCCAGCCCTATCGTGATGTCGTCGGGAAGCTGACGGTCTGCTACGGCCATACGGCCAAGGTAGAACAGCGCACCTACGCCCGCGCCGAATGCGAGCGTCTGCTCCAGTCGGACCTCGGCGTCGCCTGGAACACCGTGCAGAGTTGCATCAAGGTGCCGATGACGGACTACCAGGCGGCCGCGCTGACGTCGTTCGCCTTCAACGTCGGTCCGGGTGGTGCTGGCGTCAAGGACGGCCTGTGCACGCTGCGCAACGGTCAGCAGCCGCGGATCCGTGTCTACGCCAATCAAGGCCGCTGGGACCTCGCATGTGCCCAGCTGAGCAACTGGGCCAATGCCGGCGGCAAGTCCTATAAGGGATTGGAGCGCCGCCGCACCGCTGAGCGCGCGATGTGCGAGGGCCGGTACTGATGGTCCGCACCCTGACCGCAACGGTCGCCCTGCTGCTGGTGCTCCTGCTGGTCGCCATTGCCGCAGCACTTCTCTATCGCGGCAATGCGCTGGACGCCCAAGCCCGTGATGCCAGGGGCGCAGCAGCGCGTGACCACGCTTCAATCGCAACTGGAAAGCGAGCGCAATGCTCGCGACACCGAGCATACCCAGGCCAGGGAAATGGCCCAGATCGGAGACCAACATGAAGATGATCGGGAGGCGTCCGCGTCCATCCCTGCTGCTGTTGTGGCTGACCTGCGCGCTGGCAATCTCCAGCTGCGCGACGACCTCGCCACCTGTCACACCGCCCGCCTGTCCCAAGCCGTCTCTGGCGCCGTCGAACGTGATGCGAGCGCCCAACTACGTCCAGAGGTTGCAGGCACTGCTCTTCAAATCGTCACCGAAGCTGAAGACCACGTCCGCTCCTGCCAGCGCGTCATCGGCGTCCTCACCGGACAGCGCCTACCCGTCGAGACCAACCCATGATCGTTGAAGTGCAACCGCTCTACCTGGTGTGGTTCGCAGGCATCGGCATCACGCTGCTTGGCGGCCTGATCGCCGGCGGCCGCTGGCTGGTCAACCAGCTGCAACAACGCACTGATCAGCAGCTGGCGATTCTGATCAACGACAGCAAGCGCTGGCGCGAGGTTGAGAGTCACCTCACCGACTTCCGCCTGGAAGTTGCGAAGGATTACGTCCGCCGCGAGGACTATGCCCGCGGACAGAGCGTTATCGAGGCAAAGCTTGATGCAGTGGCTTCGAAGATCACGAACATGCAAAGCAAGGGGAACACGCCGTGAGTCACGGAAATCAAGGCCCGGATTTGGGCAAGCTGCGCAGGGAGCAGCTGCGCTGGCTGATGTTGCTGGTGCTGGATCGCTCACGCCCCTATCCGATCGGTGAAGCCGTCCTGGCCGGCGCGGCCCAGGACATGTACCCGGATGCCACCGCGCTGGAGGTTCGCCGGGAACTGGACTACCTGGACACCCGTCGCCTGATCGACATCACCAAATCCCCGTCGGGGCCGTGGTCGGCGGAGCTGACCCGCCACGGTGTGGACATCGTCGAGTACAGCATCGACTGCGGTCCGGGGATCGCCCGCCCGCCGAAGTACTGGTGACCCCATGCCTCCCGTGAGCAAGATCGACTTGTTGCCGGCCGATGTGCGTGACGAGCTGGATCGGCGCCTGGTTGCCAACGCCTTCGGTGGCAGCATCTCGCTGTCCGAATGGCTGGGCGAACAGGGCTACGAGATCAGCAAGACCACCGTCAACGAACGCGCCAAGCGGCTCAAGCGCCGCTTGGCTTCGATCAGTGCCAGCACCGAAGCCATGAAGCTGGTTGCTGAGCAGGCGCCCGACAATGCCGCCGAGCGCGGCAGCGCGCTGTTGGGCCTGCTGCAGACCGATCTGTTCGAGGCGCTGCTGCAGTTCCAGGAGGCCGCCGACCAGGACGATGAAAGCATCTCCCCCGCCGACCGTATTGCTCTGTACAGCAAGGCGGCCAAGGCCATTGCCGAGCTGACCCGCTCTTCCATCGTGCGCGAGAAGTGGGCCGGCGAGATCCGTCAGAAGGCGCTCGTCGACGCGGCCAGCCGGGTCGAGGAGGCTGCGCGAGCCAAGGGCCTGGACGCCGAGGGCGTGGAGTTCTGGCGCAACAAGGTGCTGCATGGAGTCGGCTAAGTGAGTGCACTGGGTCCCCTGCCGGATACCGAGCGCGTCCTGGACTGGGATGAGCTGCCTGAGAGCGTGCGCTCGATCTCGACCAACTTCGATCCGAGCAAGGCCGGTGTGCTGATGGCTCATCAGTCCGAATGGATCCGGATGCAGGAAGGGCTGGATATCGCGGTCTGCGAGAAGGGGCGCCGCACTGGCATCACCTTCGCCCAGGCGCTGAGCGACACCATCACCGCCGCTTCTGCCAAGGACGCCGGCGGCGACAACGTGTGGTACATGGCCGACACCAAGGAAAAGGGTCTGGAGTTCATTGGCTATGTGGCCAAGTTCGCGCCGATCATTGCCCAAGGCCAAGCCTCGCGTATCGAGCAGCACATCTTCCAGGACCAGCAGCCTGACGGCACCAGCCGGCAGATCCAGGCCTTCCGGGTTCGCTTCGCCAGTGGTTTCCGTATCACGGCACTGTCCTCGCGCCCGGAGAACATCCACGGCCTGCAGGGCGTGGTCGACCTGGACGAAGCGGCGCTGCACAAGGACGTGGCCAAGGTGCTCGAATCAGCCACCGCGCTGCTGATCTGGGGTGGCCGGATCCGCGTGTGGTCCACACACCGCGGCAAGAAGAATCCGTTCAACCAGCTGGTGCAGGACGTCCAGGCCGGTCGCTACGGCAAGAAGGCCGGGGTGATCCGCATCAGCTTCGATGATGCCGTGTCCAACGGCCTGTACGAGCGGGTCTGCGCCATGCGTGGCAAGGTGGCCACCGCCGAGGGCAAGAAGGAGTGGTACACCGCCATCCGCTCGGCCTATGGCCCGCGCAAGGCCGCCATGCGCGAGGAGCTGGATGTCATCCCGCGCGACGGAGATGGCTCGGCCATCCCCTCAGTCTGGATCGATCGGGCCATGTCCGAGGTCCGCCCTGTGCTGCGCTTGGTCTTCGATGACGACTTCCCCAAGCGCTCGGAGAAGGAACGCGAGATCTGGTGCTCGGTCTGGATCGCCACCACGCTGCTGCCGGTGCTGCGTGCTGCGGTGGCCGGGTTCACTGGGCGCTGGGCGGTCGGCATGGACTTTGCGCGCCACCGCCACTTCTCGGTCATCAAGCCGGCCAAGGTCAGTCAGGATCTGCGCCGGGATGTGCCGTTCCTGATCGAGATGGCCAACGCGCCCACCCGCCAGCAGGAGCAGATCCTGTGGGCGTTTCTGGACGCGCTGAATGAGGGCTTCCGCGGCCGCTGGTCGTTCGCTGGCGACGCCACCGGGCCGGGCCAGACTCTGATGGAGTACACAGGCGACCGTTACGGCCGTGCCGAGCTCGATGCCGAGACGGGCCGCTACAGCGGTGGCCCAATCCACGAGGTCACCCTGTCGCGCCCCTGGTACAGCGAATGGATGCCCAAGTACATCGCGTTGTTCGAGGACGGATTCATCACCGTGCCCAGGGACGCATCGCTGGAGGATGACCATCGGGCCGTGGAGTACGTTGATGGCATTCCGATGGTGCCGCGCCTGGAGCGCAAGGACCTGCAGGATCCGGAACTGGTGCGCCACGGCGACGGCGCGATCGCAGGCGCCCTGATGCAGTTTGCCGCGCTCAACCACGTCACCTCGGTACCCATCGAGTTCCAGGCGGCCGGCGCTCGCGCCTACATCGGCGACGGCCGAGCCGACGGCGTGGCCACCGTCGTGACCGATGATGCCTTCGGCACGGTCAGCGGCGGCAATGATTTTGGAGGATTCGCATGACCATCGCCCGCCCAGAGATCGGCCGCGAGATTGCCACCACCGCCGATGGCATCGACATCACCCGTGGCTACACCGGGCCGCTGCTGCTGCCCTTTGATAGCGTGCTGCGCAATCGGGGCGGCTATGACCTGCAGATCTACGAGCAGGTGCTGTCCGATCCGGAGGTGAAAACCACCTTCGGATCGCGCCAGGACTCGGTGGTGGCCTGCGAATGGCAGGTGGAGCCCGGTGGCGAGAAGCGCATCGACCGCCAGGCGGCAGAGTATCTGCAGGAGCAGCTGCACGGGATCGGGTGGGACAACGTCACCCGCAAGATGCTGTTTGGCGTGTTCTACGGCTACGGCGTGGCCGAGATCCTGTACAAGGTCGACGGCACCCGCATCGGCCTGGAGGCGATCAAGGTCCGCAATCGCCGACGCTTCCGCTACGGCAAGGAAGGCGACCTGCGCCTGCTCACCCAGACCCAGATGACGGAGGGCGTCCCGGCACTCGCGCCGTACTTCTGGAACTTCTGCTCCGGTGCCGATCACGACGATGAGCCCTACGGCCTGGGGCTGGCGCACTGGCTGTACTGGCCGGTGCTGTTCAAGCGCAACGGGCTCAAGTTCTGGCTGATCTTCCTGGAGAAGTTCGGCATGCCCACCGCAGTGGGCAAGTACGACAGTGAGGCGACCGATCCGGAGAAGTCCAAGCTGCTGCAGGCCACCCGCGCGATCCAGACCGACAGCGGCATCATCATGCCCAAGGGCATGGAGCTGGCGCTGCTGGAGGCCGGGCGCAGTGGCACGGCCGACTACAAGGCCCTGCAGGACTATATGGATGCCACCATCCAGAAGGTGGTGCTGGGCCAGACCGCCAGCACCCAGGGCACACCCGGCAAGCTGGGCAACGACCAGCTGCAGCGGGAAGTGCGCCGCGACATCATCACCTCCGATGCAGACCTGGTGTGTGAGTCCTTCAACAAGGGGCCGGCGCGCTGGCTCACCGAATGGAACTTCCCCGGCGCAGCCATCCCACGGGTCTACCGCGTCACGGAAGAGCCGGAGGATCTGGACGCCACTGCCAGTCGCGACAAGAAGATCCTCGACCTGGGCTACAAGCCCAAGCAGGTCTACATGGACCAGACCTATGGGGACAACTACGAGCCTGTCCAGGCGCTGCCGGAGCCACCTGCGGTACCGACAGCGATCGATGGGCCGCAGTTCGCTGATGCCGGCGGTACGGTGGGTAGCCTGCTGCGCCGGCACTATCCGGCGGCCTTTGCCGACAGCACCCCGAAGGCACCTGATCCTGCCATCGGCCTGGGCCAGCAGCTTGATCGGCGACTGTCGCCCCTCGGTGCTGGTTGGGTGGAGCAGATCCGCCAGCTGGTCGATGAGGTCGATTCGCTGGAGGAACTGCGCGACCGGCTGTTCGAGCTACATCCGAACATGACCCTGGACGACTACGCCTCGGTGATGGCCGATGCGATGACGGCAGCGACGCTGGCCGGCCGCAGCGACGTCCAGGGCGCAGGAGGCTGATCAATGGCTGGGGTTGCCTACGCTCAACTGCCGTTCCAGGAGCAAATCGAGTTCTTCCGTCGCAAGAAGAACGTGCTCACCGAGAGCTACCTGGACGTGTGGGACGCCCAGCACGACACCAGCTTCATGGTGGCCGGTGCCAACCGTGACGCACTGCTGGCCGACTTCCGGCAGTCCATCGACCGTGTCATCGCCGAAGGCCGCACGCTGGAGCAGTTCCGCGAAGACTTCGACCGCATCGTGGCCACGCATGGCTGGGATTACAACGGCGGCCGGAACTGGCGCTCGCGGGTGATCTACGAAACCAACCTGCGTCAGAGCTACAACGCCGGGCGCTGGGCCCAGCTGCAGCAGCTGATCAAGGTACGGCCGTTCTGGCGCTACAACCACAACGATGCCGTCGAACACCCCCGGCCACTGCACGTGTCCTGGAATGGCATGGTGCTGCGCCATGATGATCCCTGGTGGCGCTATCACTATCCGGCCAACGGCTGGGGCTGCCAGTGCTACGTCGATGCGCTCAACGAACGCGATCTGCGCCGCTTGGGCAAGGACGGCCCCGACACGGCCCCTGAGGTTGTGATGCAGTCGGTGACGGTCGGGCAGCGCAGTCCCGGTGGACCGCGCACGGTGCTGACGCCGGCAGGCGTCGATCCTGGCTTCGGCTACGCGCCTGGAGCAACGGCGGACCACTGGCCCGGCGGGCGTGGTGGTCCGGTCACACCGCCCTCGCTGACAGGCCAACTGACCTCCGCTCTGCAGAGTGCACTGGAGACGGGCGCGCGGCTGCCAGCGGCGCCCGCTGCCGCCAGTGCCGCCCGGGCCTTGGCGCGGCCGCGTGCCAGGGACGCCCTGCAGGCCGGCTACGCCAGCTGGCTGGCCAGCATTGACGCTGATGCCGCGCACGCTGCTCGCTACCTGGCCGGCGCACTGTCTCCCGGTCTGGTGTCGCAGCTGCAGCGCGCTGCCGTTCGACCAGCGACGGCGGCCTTTGCAGTGTTGGCTGAGCAGCTCCCCATCACTCGGCCTGGCGCGGTCGCCATCGCCGCAGCCGAGCTGCCTATCCGCCTGCTCGATGCGGTGGCCATCCTATTGGACGTGGCCGCAGGCCACCTGCGGTATGTCCTTGCGGTGGGGCGCCCGGCCTTCATGGTGGTCGACGTGGCCATCTCGGAAACGGGCGTCAGCACCATCCAGCCCCAGCTGCAGATGCTGATGCCTTCTGATCTCAAGCGCAGCGTCGCCGATGGCACGCTGCAGCTGCTGGAGGGAGCACTCTGATGGCGCAGCTCGAAGTCACCCTGGATTCGGCAACACCTGCGCTGGCTGATGCGCTGCGCCAGCTGGAGGGCGAAGCACGGCAACTGATCCTGAGAGACTGGGGCGAGTACCTGCTGAGGTCGACACGCGAGCGAGCCAAGAAGGAGCGTGATCCGACCGGACAGCGATGGCGTGCACTGGAGCCAAGCTACAAACGCTGGAAACAGAAGAAGCGCCCCGGCGTGCCGATTCTGAAGTTCGATTTCCACATGCTCGGTGATATGGCCTCATGGCAAACGGATGGGAACGACGCCGTCCTGGTCGGTACCAATGCACCCTATGGCGCCATCCACCAATTCGGCGGCACCATCCAACACGCCGCGCGTCCGGCCAATATCCACCTGAAGACGGGTAAGGGCGGCAGCCGGTTCGTCAAAGCCAGTCGTAGGAACGCGCGCTTCAAGCGCTCGGTCACAATGCCTGCGTACACGAACACCATCGCCGCTCGCCCGTGGCTGGGTGTAAGTCGCGAAGATGAGAAGGAGCTGCTGGATATCGCCCAGGATCACGTGAGCGGCGCCTTCGAGTAGCTCACGCATAAGCGGCGCTCTGCGCGCCGCTACAGGCGCGCCGCCACACTCGGGCGTCACCCACACCGGCTTGGTGTCTGACACACCTGTGCGGCCGATACTGGCACTTGTTTCCACGCAGGACGATCACCGCACGCGCATCGTGCATCTGCGGTTGAAATTCTCTGCAATGCACCGTCCCAAGACGTGAGACGGTACTGCGGGAAAAAGGAGGGCATGAGCCAGTCCGCTGCCGCCCTCGAAAGTTGGAAACCAGTTTCAAAGACAGCGACCTCTGGCGCGGGAAAACTGGCGGCATGAACCAGCCCGCCGCCACCCTGCAGATCTTCAAAGCCGGCACGCACGTTGCCGAAGACGGCCGCACGCTGACCTTCAGCGAGGCGGATGTGCAGCAGATCGCCGACAGCTACGATCCGGCGCTGCACGAAGCGCCCATTGTGGTGGGCCATCCCAAAACCGACGACCCGGCCTATGGCTGGAGCAAAGTGCTTCAGGCCAAGGACGGCCTCCTGATGGCCGAACCGCACGAGGTAGATCCTGCCTTCGCGGAGCTGGTCAACAACGGCCGCTTCAAGAAGATCAGCGCCTCCATCTTCATGCCCGATTCGCCGGGGAACCCGACGCCGGGCAAGTACTACCTGCGCCACATCGGCTTCCTGGGTGCGCAGCCGCCGGCAGTAAAGGGGCTCAAGTCGGCCTCCTTCGCCGAAGGCGATGACGCTGCGTGCTTTGCCATGTCGCTGGCCCCGCTGGGCTGGACGCTGACGGATCTGTTCCGCCGCTTCCGCGACTGGCTGATCGATACCCAGGGTCTGGAGACAGCCGACCAGGTCATTCCGGACTGGCAGATCCGCGGCATCGAGAGCAGCACACGCGATGACGACAACTCGCGCGCGTCGGCCCTCTTCGCATCGCCATTGCTCACCCAGTTCCCGCGCAGCGCCCTCGGTGCGCCTGCGCCCGTCCAGGCAACGCCTCCCACTCGTGAACAGGTCAAATCGGAGATCGACCCCATGTCCCAGCAGAACAACGCCGAGCACGCACAGCGCCAGCAGCAGCTCGACCAGCAGGCTTCCACCCTGGACGCTCGCGAGAAGGCCCTCGCCGCCCGTGAGCAGGCCGCGCGACGCGAAGATGCAGTGGCGTTCGCCGAAGGCCTGGTGAAGGAAGGCAAGCTGCTGCCCCGTCAGCAGCCGGCGGTGGTGGAGCTGCTGCTGGCCCAGCCCAATGGCAAGGAACCGCTCAACTTTGCCGAGGGCGAAACGACGGTGACCAAACCGGCGGAGTCGGTGCTGCGCGAGCTGCTGACCAGCCTGCCCAAGGCGGTGGACTTCAGCGAGAAGTCCGCTGGCGACGCGCCGAACGCAGCCGCGAACTTCGCAGCGCCTGCGGGAGTGCATGTGGATGCAGGCCGCGCGGATCTCTTCAACAAGGCCAAGGCCTATCAGCAGCAGCACCCTGGCACGTCTTGGGCAGCTGCAGTCGCCGCGGTCGGCGGCTGACTCATCTATCCAGGAGCCCACCATGTCCCAGAACATCGCTCTGCTTACGCTGTCCGTGCTGGCCACGGCAGCCCTTACCAACAACCGTTTCGTCTCCCCGGCGGGCGGCGTAGCAGCTGCCGGCGGCAACGCCTACGGCGTCACGCGCTCCGATGCGGCGATCGGACAACTGGCTCCGGTTGACGTCTTGGGCACGACCCAGGTGACCGCAGGTGCCGCCATTGCTGCGGGCGCTGCCCTTGAGGTCGGCGTCGACGGCAAAGCCGTCACGGCTGACGCGGGCAAGGTCGTCGCCCGCGCGGCACCTGGCGCCAAGGCCGCCGCCGACGGCGACGTGCTCGAAGTGATCCTCATCCCGAACTGACCGGCAAGCGCCGCAGGAGATTTACATGTCCGCACAGATGACCCCCGGCCAGGTTCGCGTCGTTGACCCGATCCTTTCCGAGCACGCCCGTGGCTATCGCCAGGCGCAGCTCGTGGCCACCGCGCTGTTCCCCTTCGCCGATGTCGCCGCCTATGGCGGCCAGGTGATCGAGTTCGGCAAGGAATCCTTCAAGATCTACAACTCCAAGCGTGCCCCTGGCTCGAACACCAAGCGGATCCGCTTTGGCTACCAGGGCAAGCCCTACTCGATCATCCCGAGTGCACTGGAAGCCCTTGTGCCACGCGAGCACATGAAGGACGCCAGCCAGGTGCCTGGCATCAACTTGGGCACGCGAGCTGTCAACACCGCGCTGCGCTCGCTGCTGCTGGAGTACGAGGTGGACAGCGCCAAGATCGCCACCTCCGCCAGCAACTACGACAACGATCACAAGGTGACACTGGCTGGCAACAACGTGTGGTCCAACGCCGCCTCAAACCCGGCGCAGGATGTCGAAACCGGCAAGGAAGCGGTGCGTGACAGCATCGGCTTGTATCCCAACACCATGCTGCTGTCTGCCAAGTCGTTCAAGCAGCTCAAGCAGCATCCGAAGCTGATCGATCGCTCGGCTAACACAGGCGTGCGCAAGGTCACCCTGGACCTGCTCAAGCAGATCTTCGAGATCGACAACATCGTGGTCGGTGGTGGTGTGGTGGCCGACGACAACGGTGCCTTCGGTGACGTCTGGGGTACTTCGGCTGTCTTGGCTTACGTCAGCCCTGGTGCGGACGTGAACGCCAACGTGGAGGAGCCCAGCTATGGCTATGGCTATCGCATCGAAGGCATGCCGCTGGTCGAGCTTCCGTACTGGGATGCGAATGCCAAGAGCTGGATCTACGGCGTCAGCAACGACGCCACCCCGGTTCTGGCCGGTATGGCTGCCGGCTACCTGATTCAGGGCGCCGGCCTGTAATACGCAGCCGGCGACAGGACGTCGCCGGATTGGCTGCCGCTCATCCGTACAACCCAGCGAGCGGCAGCACCAGGCGAACGCGGGCCTGGCTGTGCGGAGCACGGAGAACCATGCGTGACAGCCGGAGAGCACGGCACCACACCTATTCGGAGATCCCGTCGTGGCCAAGCCCCGCACCGCACTGCCCAGCGCACCCAAGACCGTCCAGGACGACAAGCCGGCCGATGCGCCGGAGGTCGCGGAAGAGAAGGCGGCCGATGCGTCGCCGGCAAAGGACGGTTCGGTGCCGGAGGAAGGCCGCGGCGAACCAGAGTCCGCCTCGTCGGCCGTCTCCGCAGCCAATGGAGCCGCAGTGGACCAGCCACAGGGCGATCAGGCAGCGGCTGATCAGGACGACGGCAACGGAGCGGAAGCGTCTGCGCCTGATGCTGCGTCTCTCGATGCTGCTGCGCCTGCTACCGCCACAGCTGGTGACGATGATGCGCCGAGCACCTGGTGCTTCGAAGTACTCAGTCCGTTCAAGCACAACGGCGTGGTCATCAAGCCGCCGGCATGGATCGAGATGACCTGGGACGAGGCCGAGGACTACCAGGATGCTGGCGTCCTCGGTGACGAACCGGCCACTCCGGAAGAGCTGGAGTAACTGGCCGTCATGTCCTACTGCACGCTCGCACTGCTGTCGGCGGCCAAGCTCGCCCAGGAACTGGCGCAGGTGGCCACACCGGAGCGCTATCCGGTCGTGGACGATGCGCTGATGGATGCCACGCTGCTCGGCAGCGATCGCAGTGCCTTCGACCCGGCCGACGTGGCGGTCGCCGATGAGGCGGCCGCGCACGTGCAGCGCGCCTTGGACGACGCCGACGGCGTGATCAACGGCTACCTGGTCATGCGCAAACCCAAACCCTATCCGGTGCCACTGCCGGCGCCGGTACCGGGCATCGTGTCCACCTGGGCGCGATGGATTGCGCGCTACCTGCTGCATAAGGACCGGGTCAACACCGAGGAGCGGACCGATCCGGTGGTGCGCGACTACAAGGAAGCACTGCGCTTTCTGGAGCTGGTGCGCGATGGCAAGTTCAGCCTCGGTGCCGATGACCCGCTGCCTGCGCCCAGTGGCGGCGCCCCCGAGGTCTGCGCACCGCCGCGGGAGTTCAGCCACGGCACCCTGCAGGACTACGGCCGGTGAGCACGCAGCCCTTCGACATTGGCTTGGTGCGCGATCGCATCCGCCAGGGCGTCAGCGACAAGGAACTGCGTCAGGTGCAGGGCAGCGCCGACTATGCCGCAGTCCAGGCGCTGCGCGACTTCCCTGCACCGTGCTGCTACGTGCTGCTGGCCCGCGAGATGCCGCTGGAGACCAAGACCGGCGCTTCGTTTCCCGGGCAGCAGACGCGCCTGGCGCAGTTGGTCGAAGTGAACTTCGCGGTGGTGACCGTGTGCCGCAATTACCGCGAACAGCGCGGCGCCCAGGTGATCGATGAGCTCCGGATCCTGCTGGGCAAGGTTCGCCAACCACTGCTGGGCTGGACGCCGCCCATTGCCGGTGGCCGTGCCTGCCAGCTCATCGAGGGCAACCTCGAGGACTACGACGCCGCTACCGCCCTGTGGGTCGACGTATGGAAGACCCAGGCCCTTCTTCAACCTGAGATCCCCCGATGACCACCCAGAAATACACGATCAAGAAGCCGGGCCTGACGCTGTCGCGCAAGCCCATTGCCGTCGGCGAAACAGTCGAGGTTCCCGCCGACCTGGTGCCTTGGGCAGTCGAACGCGGCTTCATCGACGCCCCCGAGGCTGATTTTTTCCCCAACACGTCGCGCAAGGCCAGTGGCCAGCCGACCACTGCCAGCGCCCAGGAGGCGAAGTAAGCCATGTCCGAGACCGAATATTTCTCCCTGCAGGGGCGCGTGTACCTGGGCCTGCGCAATGCCGACGGCAGCCGCGCGCCGGCGCGCTGGGCGTACGATGCCAGCGTCCTGGAGCTGACCATGTCCAGCTCCCGTGAAACCAAGAAGGAAAGCTGGTCGGGTGTGCGCGGCGTCGGCGCTACCATGACCACCGAGCGCAACCTCGGCGTCAATCTGACCCTGGGCCAGCTCAACACCGATCACCTGGCGCTGGCCACGGACGGCACCCGCATGGAGCTGGCTGCCGGCTCAGCGGCAAACGAGGCCATTGGTACGGTCAAGCCGGGTGACGTGGTCGCATTGGAGTATGCGGCGATCAGCGCGCTGGCACTGGAAGGGGGCACCCCGGCCGCACCGCTGGTGCTGGACACCGACTACACCGTCAACCTGACCACCGGCATCATCACCTTCCTCACCGCTAAGACGGCGGTGGTGGCCAAGACGTACGAGTACGCTGCGCACAGCCTGGTGAAGGTCTTCGAAAGCACCAAGTCCGAGTACTACGTGCTCTTCGACGGCGTCAACAGCGTTGACGGCACCACGATGCGCTTCCGCGGCGAGGTGCACCGCGTCACCTTCCCGGCCTCGGAGACGCTGTCGCTGATCAACGACACCTTCGGTGAGATTGCGCTCACCGGCGAGGCCAAGATCGACCCGGTCCGCCAGGCAGATCCGCGCTTCGGCCTGTACGCCCGTGCCCTGCTGGTGGATGCAGCCTGATGGCCAAGGTGATCGGCAATGTCGGTCAACAGCCCTCCGGATCCGGCTCTAAGGATCCGGGGGCCGTAGCCGGTGAGCTGGACGTGCTGGCCGGCCAGCAGCAGGGGCAGCTCGGCGGAAAGACCATCACAGTGCGCGAATACGGCTTCTTTGAGGCCGCTCGCATCCTGCAGACCGCCGCACCACTGGTTGGGGATCTGCAGCCGATGTTCGAAGGCACCGATCCGCCTTCCATGCTGCAGGTGATGGATGCACTTATGTCCCACCCGGACCTGATCCGGCATCTACTGGCATGTTCGATCGCAGCGCCGCCGGCTGATGCCAAGGATCACGCAGCCGAGGTGCGGGAGCAGGAAGCGTGGCTGGAGACGCTCAACGAATCCGACGGTGAACAGATGCTGCTGTTGTGGTGGCAGGCCAATAGCAGTTTTTTTCTCCGCCGCCTGCTCCGAAACGCCGTCAGTCAAAAGGCAGTCCCGTCGGCTACGGACGCGTCTTCACCGACCTGATCAACGCTGGTTACGGCCACAGCTTTGGCGATATCGGTCGCATGACCAAGCGCCAGATATCCCTCGCCTGGGAGCACGTCCAGGCTCAGCAGCGGCGGGCACGGCGGGAACGCATTACCGACGTCAACGCTGCGTATGCCGGCGGTAATTCGATGACCACCTTGCTGAAGGATCTGAAATAACAATGGCTTCCTCGCGCAACCTCGAACTGGCGATGCGTATCGCCCTGGACATCGAGCAGGTGCGCCAGGCGCTGCCAGTGGTCCAGAAGGGGCTCGCCTCGGTCAAGGGCGCCGGCCAGGATGCCGGCGTCGGCCTGGGCGACGTCACGAAAGAGGCGAAGAAGGCCGCTGATGCCTTGGATCGGGCCGCCCGCAGCAGTGCCGCCTCGGGCAGCCAAATGGAGGATGCTGGCCGGAAGGCGGCCGCCGGCGCGGCGGGCATGGCCACGGCAGGAGAATCAGCCAAGGCCATGTCGGCGGATGTGGCCACCGCCGCAGATCGCGTCCGAACGTCCGGCGCGGCGGTGCAGAAAACAGTGGCCGATGAGATCCGCCTCATCTCCGAGCTCGATGCACGTCTGGAGCGCGGCGCGGCGAGCATGTCCGATCTGGCCGACACCGAGGCGATGCTTGATCGGGTGATGGCGCGCGGCCTGATTACCACCGAGGACTACAACAGCGCGCTCAAGGCGCTGGATAAGCAGGAAGCAGGCCTGGCTCGGTCGGAGCAACAGCGCCAGCGTGCTGTTGAGGGCGCCCTGGGGCGCTATGACAGTGCATCGGTAAAGCTGCAGAAGCTGGAGCGGGACGAGCAGGAGCTCAAGGTGGCGGTGGATGCCGGCCGCATCAGCCGCGAGCAGTACAACCGTGCCCTCGCGGGCATCAATGTCCAACGCAACGCCGTCAAGGTTGCCGAAGCGACCAGCCGCAGCCTGGGCGCCGGGGCGATCTCGGCCGGCCAGTACCAGATGGCCATGCGCCAACTGCCGGCGCAGATCACCGATATCACCACCAGCATCGTCAGCGGCATGCCGATCTGGATGGTGGCCATCCAGCAGGGTGGCCAGCTGAAGGATTCCTTCGGCGGTGTGGTCCCCGCCGCGCGCGCGCTCACCAGTGCGCTCAATCCCGCGGTGGTCGTCCTGGGCGGTGTGGCCGCCGGACTGGGTGTTGTTGGCTTTGCCGCGCTGCAGGGCTACAAGCAGCTGCGAGCCTTCGACGCCGCTGTGATCTCGACAGGCCATTCACTTGGCGTGTCCAGTGGTCAGCTCTATGCCCAGGCGAATGCTGTCGGTGCGGTCACTGGCGAATACTCCGATGCAACGGCAGCTGCGCAGCAACTTGCGGCCAGCGGGAAGCTGACCGCCAACACCCTGTCTACAGCGATCAGCGTCGCAGTCAACCTGGCCAAATTGACGGGCGAGTCGATTGAGGGCACCACCGCCAAGGTGGTCGAGGTCTCCAAGGCGCCTTCGGCCACGCTGGCCAAGCTCAACGAGCAGTACCACTTCCTCACCGCAGCGGTGTACGAACAGGTTCGGGCACTGGAGGACCAGGGCAAGGCGACCGACGCCGCCAAGACAGCGCTGGAGGCCATCGCCAATGTCAGCGACCAGCGTGTCAGAGAAATGGAGTCGCGGGCCGGATATCTGGAGCAGGCGTGGGATGCCGTTGCTCGTACGCTTAAGCGCGTCTGGCAAGGACTGAAGGACATCGGTCGCACCGACTCCGAAGCGATGCTCCGGGCAGAAACTGCGGCGATGCGTGGTACGACCGAGCAACTGCAGCAGGCGTTGAAGAACGGTAATGCCCCAGCCATCGGCTACTACTACGACCAGCAGATCAAGCAGATCGACCGGCTCCGCAAGGCGCGGGCCGCCTACGATCGTGACGTCAATGCCGCCGAGAGCACCGGCCAGGCCCAGCGGGTCCAAGATGCCGGCGTCGAAGCCGCCAAGGCGATCGCTTCAGGTCTCGAAGAGGGTGCCAGCAAGGCCGAGAAGCTGAAGAAGGCAACCGAAGAGGTTGCCAAGCAGTTCCGCGAGTTGCGCAAGGCCAATCCAGGAAGCGACCTCCTCAAGGGTGTCAGCTTCGGCGACGATGGCAGCGTCAGCGGCGGCGCCTATGACAAGCGGGTCGCCCAGCTGCAGGAGAAGTTCAAAGAGCGCACTCGAAAGACGCCCAAGACCGAGAGCCAGAAAGATGAGGCCGCCGCACAGCGGGAGCTGGAGCGGCTCAAGCAGCAGATCGATCTGGTCGGAACGCTGGATGAGACCCGCAAGAAGGCGACCGAAACGTCCCGCATCCAGGCGGCCATTGCCGAGGGGAATTTCCAGAACGCTTCGGCGAAGACCAAGCAGGACCTGCTGGACGAAGCCAAGAAGCTGGATCTGGCCAACCTCCGGGTCGAAGCCGACCGCAAGATGCTGGACATCCGTGATCGCATTGCAGCCTTGCAAGGACGTGGTCCCGACGCAGAGCTGGCCAAGACCACGCGCGAGCTGACGAAGCTGAAGGAAGAGCTGGAGGCTGCGGGCCGAGCAGCGGATGCCGCCGACATTTCCAAACTGATGGATCTGAGCAAGGCCAGTACTGACCTCAAGAATCTGCAGGAGGCCTACGACAGGGTAATTGGCGGGATTGCACTGGAGCAGCAGCGGATTCAGCTGGAGCTGCAGGCTGGCCTGATCACTCAGGCGGGCGCGCAGCAGCGCGTGGTCGATCTCTACCGTCAGCAGTCAGGTGCCCTCCGTGAGCTGGTTCCCCAAATGGAGGCCGCAGCTCAGGCGCTGGGTGATCCTGCTGCCGTGGCAAACGTAGAGCAGATCAAACTCAAGCTGCAGGAGATGGAGGCGACCACAAACCTGCTCCAACAGTCCATCCGTAACACGCTTGAAGGATCGTTCTCGAACCTGTTCACCTCGCTGATCATGCAAACCGATTCGCTATCCGAGTCGGTGCGGAACTTCTTCCTCAGCATCGCCCAAGGCATTGCCGAATTCGCGGCCGCGCAGTTGGCGCAGGCCGCGACCATGAAGTTGATGGGGCTCTTCGCCGGCGACAAAGGGAATGGCGGTGGTGACGGCGCGCAGGACATGGCCAAGGCTGCGGCAGCTACTGCGGCCGCGGGCGCGATCGTCAGTGTGGGTGCCTCCAAACTGGAGACCTCGGCCACCACCCTTGGTTCGTCCAGCGTGGGACTCATTGTCGGCGCGCAGGCGATTTCCCAGGCGGCCCGTCAGATGCAGGCTGCTGCTGCGGCAATGGCCGTTTCCAGCGCGGCCGGCTACTCCAGCGGCGGCTTCACCGGACCGGGTGGCAAGTACCAACTGGCGGGCTTTGTTCACGCCGGTGAGTTCGTCCACCGACAGGAGGTGGTGCGCCAGCCCGGTGCGCTGGCATTCCTGTCGGCCTTCAACCAGGTCGGTATGGCGGCAATCGATCGTTGGCGCGGCTATGCCGACGGAGGGCATGTGGCATCGATGCCCATGCTGCAACGGTCCCCCGTGTTCACCAGCGCAGCTTCGGCGCCGCCGAGCACTGCCGCGCAGTTGGGCTTGCGAGTGATCAACCAGGTGTCGCCGGACCTGCTCGACCAGTACCTGGACGATCCGGGCAGCGACACCACCGTCATCAACAAGATCAACCGCAACTCTGCGGCGATCCGCCAAGTATTGGGACTCTGAACATGGCCTGGGCAACCGACACCGCAGCCAATATCACCGACCTCATGGCCCGCCTTCGGGATTTCCTGACCACCAACGCGGCCCTGGTGGCAGCGAACCAGCAGTGGCAGGTGGTGGGCGGCGTGGCCAGCGGCCCGATCGCGGCCGGCGATTTCGTGTCGCTCAAGGGTCGAGGGTTGGCTGGCGAGGATGAAATCTATGTGTCTTTGCTGGCCCAGGTCGTGCCGGCAAGCAACTACTACAACCTGACCTTGCGCGGGCACATTGCCTATAACCCGGCAGCGCCCAGCATCGATCCGCCCGGCGCCAATTCAAACTACATCTCGATCCTGGGGGTGAACTCCCCGATCAAGTACTGGTTCATCGCCAGCGGGCGTTGCTTCAAGGTCATCACCCGCATCAATGGCCGCTATGACGCCATGTATGCCGGCTTCATCCTTCCCGAGCATCTGCCCGGGGATTGGAGCTACCCGCTGTTCATTGGCGCGTCCTACCTCGGAAGGAACGCCCAGGCATCGCTGGATGACTACTCCCATTCGAACTTCTGGAATCCCAGTGCCGACGGGCGTTCCAACACGAGCCTGAGCCAATCCTATCTATTCACGCCGATGCAATCGTGGTTGCCGATACGTAATGCCTATGGGACCTCGGCCATTGTCACGGGACGGATCGCTTCACCGTGGTGCCGCAGCTTGCGCAACCAGAACGTGCGTGGCTGCCTGGATGGGCAGCGTTGGTTGCAGCGCGGGCAACTGATCGGCATCGGCTGGAGCTCGGGAAGTGTCGATCGCGGCAATCGGGTTGATGAGATGCCCGAAGGCGGCCAGTTCTACGGCAGCTTCGATGGCGTCTTCTACACGCCGTCCTTTGGCGCCACCGCCGAACAGATTGCAACGGTCGGCAGTGTCGATCACCTGCTGGTTCCCAATGTGTTCCGCACTGGTGATGGCGAGTTCGCCGCCTTCGCCCTGGAGTGAAAGATGGCCTACGCCGAGTTCAATAACGTTCCCAACGTCCAGACAGTCATCGACCTGGTGGTTCAGTTTGCCCAGGCCAACGGGTGGACCGTCGAGCGCAACAACCTTGTCGGAACCAATCGCACCGCAACGGTTCGCATTCCCGGGGTCTCCGACTACGTTCACCTGTTCAATGGTGACCAGACATCCTTGGGCTCACGGATTTCCATCGGGTACAACGGCGACGCAGCGGTCACCGCCCAGCCGCTGGCCTCGCCGCGCAATGCGTTTTCCTGGGTGCTCACTGGACCCTTCCCGCGGCTGAAACTGTTCGCCAACGGCACGGCCATCCACGTCGCCCTCGCCCAGGCCGTGGCGGGCGAATACCGTCATCATGCCTTCGGTGTGCTTGAGAAGGCGGGCAGCTACGCTGGTGGGACCTATGCCGATGGCACCTACTGGAACAAGACCGGCAGCTACAGCGGCATGGTCACAACGTCCGGCAGCAACGTCGTCCTATTTGGTCACAATACCAGCGAGACCGGCTGTGGACACGTGCGCGCCGATTCGGTGGAGGATGGACGTGTCAACAGCTACCACCGGCTGTGCAACTACTACGGCGGTGCGCTCGAGACCGAAGGGCAGGCTGGAAGTGGTGTCGGCTCGATCTATCAAACCACGACGTCTTCCAACTACGACAGTCTGTGGCTGGGGTACGCCCTTGCAGGGGCCGACGAGAACACCTTCTCCGGCCGCAGCATCCTGCAGCCCATCGAGCTGAGCATTCGCCGCCCAGGCAGCAGTGCCTATCTGTCGCCCATCGGTAGGGTGCCTGGCTTGCGTGCCTGCTACCTGGAAAAGCTCGAGCCCGAGCAGGAGATCACCATCGGCGAAGACACGTGGATGGTATTTCCTTGGCTGCGCAAGCTGGCCATGAGCAGCGCGACCAACGCGCCTCCGGCCAGCGGCAACTATGGCTGGGCCGTGAAGAAGTCCTGATGGCCATCATTCTCGCCAACCAGAGCAGCACCGGGCCGTACTGGCGTAGTGCCAATCTGGCAGTCCCGCGTACCCGCATCCCGGTACCGTTCACCGCCAGGCTGGCCAGTTCCGTGTTCCGCCTGGGGAGCACCCGTGAGGCCACCATCGTCGAGCCCGAGCAGCGCTCAGCTGGCCCGGCACAGCGCACCTCGTTTGACGACTGGTACTACCGGATCCACGTCCTGCCACTGCGCATTGACTTGGGCAATCTGGTCACCAACCAGGTGCGCTACGTCCAGGTTTGGAACTCCTACCTCCAGCAGCAGACCCTGACCTCGGCAACCCTTGAGAACGGCGAGGGCGTTCAGATGGTGGGTCCCGGCGCACCGCCGCTGCCGTTTGCGCCGCTCCAGCTGCGACGTTGGCAGCTGTCGGTCACGACCGAAGGCCCGCCGGTGATCGCGGCGTCGCTGTCCTACGACTTCGTGGCCCTGGGGCGCCGCACCGTCACGATTACCGGCAATCGCATGTCGGCGTGGATGCTGCCGCCGGATTGGGAGCGGCCTGTCACCGAAACGCTGGCCTGGGCGACCGACGTGCAGCAGTCGATCGGCGGCGGCGAAGCCCGATTCCCATTGCGTGGTTCGCCGAGGCGCTCTTGGGAGTTCAGCGTGCTGGCCGACCGGCGCGAGCGGCAGGTGCTTGAACACGCGCTGTTCGACTGGTCGGCGCGTACCTGGGCGCTGCCGGTCTGGAACGACGTGTCGTGGCTGAGTGCGCGCCTGGCGCTGGGCGTGCAGTCCATCCCGGTACAGGCCGCCACGCAGCGCGACTACCGCCCCGGCGGCCTGGCCATGCTCTGGAAGGACGTCACCACCTACGAGCTGGTCGAGGTGTCGGATATCAACGCCGATGGCCTGCAGCTGGCGCGCCCCACGGCCAATGCCTGGGCACCTGGCACCCGTGTGCTGCCTTGCCGGACGGCTCGTATTGCCGAGACCCCCAGCTTGGAACGCGTGACCGACCAGGTCATGCGGTCGACCGTGCGCCTGGCTGCGGTGGAGACCTGCGACTGGCCGGCAGCTGCGCCGGCGGCTGTCTATCGCGGTCGACCTGTGCTGGAGCAGCGTCCCGACCTCGACCAGGCGCAGACGGCCGAGTTCGGCCGGCAGCTGGTGGTGATCGATGGCGATATCGGCCCTGTTGCCGTCGATGACATCACCGGCAAGGCATGGCCACTGCAGTCACACGCCTGGCAAACCTGGGGACGCACCGAGCAGGCCAATCTGCGCAGCCTGCTGTACTGGCTGCAGGGTCGCGCGGCTGCGCTGTGGGTGCCGTCTTGGGCCGACGATCTGGAGTTGGTCGAGCCAGCCCTGACCACCTCCAGCGGCATCGTGGTCGCCTGGGCGGGCGTAGCCCGCTTCGGGCGTGCTCAGTCCGGCCGGCGCCACCTGCGCATCGAGCTGTTCAGTGGCCAGGTGCTGTACCGGCAGCTGATAGAGGCCACAGAGCTGGATCCACAGCGGGAGTTCCTGCAGCTGGACGCGCCGCACGGCATCGCCCTGCAGCCGAGTGCCATCCGCTTGATCAGCTGGATGGTGCTGGCCCGCCTCAGTTCCGACACCGTGGAGCTGTCCCATGAAACCGATGGTGAGGGCGTCGCGCGTTGCCGCGTGTCCTTCGCCGGCATTGGCGCTGAGGAGAGCGAACCGTGAGCCTGTTCTCCCGCCATGTCGAGCTGTATGAATTTGGGCGCGGTTCCCAGCGTTGGCGCTACACGTCCAGCGATCGGGTCGAGATCTACGATGCGCAGCCGTTCAGCCCCGAGGCGATCAAACGCGGTCGCCTTGGCCAGTCGGCACAGGAGGCCAGGTCCAATCTGGAGGTGACCGTACCGCTGTCCATCTCTTTGGCGTCAGTCCTGCGGCCATTTCCGCCGACCGATCGCATCGTCGTTCGCTGGCGGCGGATCCGGAAGAGCGACGGCGCGATCCGCGGCACCTGGAACGGGGTGCTGAGCGACTTCAGCGAGCGGCAGAATGATCTGCTCCTGACCTGTCAGAGCAATGCCGGCGCCGCTGCGACGAACGGCCTCCGCCGGTGCTGGCAGGCGCAGTGTCCGTTCGCGCTGTTCGACGCCGACTGCGGTCTGAATCCGGAGCTGTTCCGGGTCGATGGCGTGTTGTCAGCCGCATCCGCTCAGACGATCACGTCCACTGCCTTCGCGGCGAAGCCGGACGGTTGGTTCGTCGGTGGATTCATCAAGTGGGTCCAGGGCACGGCCGTCGAGTACCGCTTCGTGGTGGGCCATGTTGGGCCGACCCTCACCTTGCTTACCGCAGCGCCGCTCGCAGCGGGCGCACTGGTATCCGCCTACCCCGGCTGTGGCCACGCCCTGCAGATCTGCCACGAGAAGTTCAACAACGCACCGAACTACGGCGGCCAGCACACCATACCGCCGAAGAACCCCTTCGGACCCGATCCCATCTTCTAAAGGAGCCTCCTATGTGGGTTCAAATCGTCGTAATGATCGTGGCGCTGATCGTCAGTTACGTGATGCGCCCGAAGCCTACGGTTCCGAAGCCGGCCGCCCTGGAGGACTTCAATGTCCCCACCGCCGAGGACGGTCGCGAGTGCAGCATGGTCTTCGGTACGAACTGGATCGATGATCCCAACGTGCTGTTCTACGGCGATCTGCGCACCACACCGATCAAGGTCAAGGGTGGCAAGAAGTGATGGATCGTCCTGTCCTGGTTACCGTCGAGCACGCCCGCGCGGCCAAGCTGGGCGAACACAGCGGCGTGCTGTGCGCCGCCGGCATCCGCAGCTGGATGGATCGTCACGGTCTGGATCTGCGTCGCTTCCTGGATGAAGGCCTGCCGGTAGAGCAGTTCGAAGCGCTGGACGACGCCTTCGCACGGCGCCTGGCGGCGATCGCCCGCGAGGAGGCTGGCCGTGGGTAGTGGCAAGAAACAGACCGTAGGCTATCGCTACTACATGGCCCTCTATATGGGCGAATGCCTCGGCCCGGTGGACGCACTGCGGGAGATCCGCGTAGGCGACCGCAAGGTCTGGGACGGTAGCGCGCAAACGGCATGGACCAAGGTGCTCGGGATGAACATCCCCAGGACGGTGCCTGCCACCGGCCCGATTACGGCGTCTCGCTCGATCACCATCCTGGCGCCGGAGATCTTCGGCGGCGACAAGGGCGAAGGCGGCATCGTCGGCACGCTGGAGGTGCGCATGGGCGAGCCCGCCCAGATGCCAAGCACCTATCTGCAGTCGCTGGTGCCCGGCCCGTGGCCAGCCGCCCGTGGCCTGTTCACGACGGTTTTCAATGGCCAGGTGTCGGCCATGAACCCGTACATCAAGAATTGGACGAAGAAGGTCTCGCGCTGGCGCCAAGGCTGGAAGAAGGGGCTTTGGCAGGGCGACCTGGTGCAGATCGATGAAGGGATGAACCCGGCGCACATCATCTATCAGGTGCGCACAGAGGGCATGGGCCACCCGATCGACGTGATCAACGACGAAAGCTTCCGCAAGGCGGCACAGACGTTGAAGAACGAAGGGTTCGGCCTGTGCCTGAAGTGGTCCCGATCAGTTCCTGCAGGCGAGTTCATGGACATGGTGTGCGACCACATTGGTGGCATGCGCATCGAGGATCCGGTGACGGGGCTGACCGAGCTGGTGCTGGTGCGGCCGGACTATGACCCAGCCACCCTGGAGGAGATCGGCCCGGCGAACATCATCGAGCTGCTGGAGTGGCAACAGCCGATGCTGGAAGGCAGCGTCAATGAGATCACGATCGTCTACCGGGATATCGCCACCAACAAGGACGCAGCTGTCACCTACCAGAACCTGGCCAGCGTTCAGGCGCAGGGCCGGGTCGTCAGCAGTCGCAAGAACTATCCCGGCCTGTGGAACGCAGCACTCGCGGGGCGGGTTGCAGCGCGCGAAGTAGCTGCAGTGAGCAGTTTGCCCTGCAGGGTGAAGATCCGGGTGCGTCAGGACGCCGGCCCCTTCAAGCGCGGGCAGGTGCGTGCCCTGTCGTGGCCACGGCGCGGCGTTGCCCGCATGCCAGTGCGCATCTTGGACGTCGACGACGGCACACAGACCGAGACAGCCGTGGTGCTGACCGTCGTCCAGGACGTCGCCGGCATGGCCGCTGCCAGCTACATCCAGCCTTCTGAGAATGCCTGGGTGGAGCCGGACACCAAGCCCAAGCCGGTCACCGTGCAGCGCCTGCAGGAGGCCAGCTACCGCGACCTGGCCACGACGCTTGGGGCGTCGGAGCTGGCTGCTGTGTCGCCTGACGTGGGCTACCTGACTTCGATCGGTGTGCGGCCGACCTCGGTGGCGTTCGGCTACACGCTGCAGACCCGGCTGGGAAGCGCGCCGTTCGCCGAGGCGGGCGCGGCCGACTTCGCCCCCACTGGCCTGCTGATCACCGCAATGACGGCCACCACAACGGCGATCGCGCTGTCCGCCGGCGTCAGCCTGGACATGATCGAGGTCGGCACCGAGGCGCTGATCGATGACGAGCTGGTCCGCGTGGTCTCGATCGACCCGGTGGCCGCGACGCTGACCGTGGCCCGTGGATGCGTGGACACGGTGCCGATGCCGCATGCCGTGGGCACGCGGGTGTGGTTCACCGACGAATACGTCGGCTTCGACGGGCGCGAGTACCTGGCCAACGAATCGCCCCAGGCGAAGCTGATCACCCGCACCAGCCAGGGTGAGCTGAATCCGGATCTGGCTACGACGATCGGACTGACGCTGCAGCGTCGCCAGATCCGGCCCTATCCGCCCGGCCGCTTGCGCGTGCAGGGTGAGGCCTACCCGCCGGAGCTGTGGACCTTCGGCACCGAACTGACGGTGCAGTGGGCACACCGCGATCGCATCCTGCAGGCCGACCAGCTGGTCGACACCACGCAGGGCAACATTGGGCCGGAGCCTGGCACCACCTACACCGTTCGCTGGTACCTCGCCGGGGCATTGGTGCGGACGCAGGCCGCCATCAGCGGCACGACCGACACCTACACGCCGCCCGCCGGCAGCGGTGGAAAGCAGATCCGTGTCGAAGTCGAAGCCATCCGTGATGGCTACCGCAGCTGGCAGATCCAGCAGCACACCTTCCTGTACCGCGCGCAGCTGGTGACCGAGGCAGGCGATCGCCTGGTCACCGAAGCGGGCGACCCCCTGATTCTGGAGTAACGAAAATGGTCGACGTAAAGATCTCTGGCCTCCCCAACGCCGCTGCGCTCACCGGTAATGAGGCGATTCCTGCTGTCCAAGGGGGCAGCAACGTGAAGGTGCTGGTCAGTGCGATTCGGGCGGGCTTGGCAACCAGCGAGCAGGGGCTTCCCTCGGGCGGCACGGCTGGGCAGTTCGTACAGAGGTCTGCTACTGGCACGCAATGGGCCGGTGCCATACCCGCCGAACCGCTGGGGATCAACAACACCGTTGTGCAGTGGATCCGCCTGGCAACCCTTCCCTGGCAACCTGCTGCAGGCAGCATGCTGATGTTCGACGCTGGAAGCGGCAACATCAACACGACGAAATTCGCCCGTGATCTTGTCACCGCTTCGGTCAAGGGCTACAGCTCTGCAATCTCTGCGCTCACTCAGAGCATTGTTGACGACATGGTCAGCCACCTGCGTCTGCAGGACGGTGCACCATCTATCCCGATTCAGGTTGGTTTGACGCTGGCTGGCTCTCCAGGCTCATTCACAGGTGTAGATCTATGGATCCGGCTTCCTGCGTACACTCGCGGCTTCACGCTTGCCAAGCGTGGTGAGGTGGGAGTCGCTTACCTCGCGCCTCCGCTTGGTGGAGCTGGGAATCTTGTGACTGCAGAGCCGGCCGGGATCGTCTACGCAACGGCGAAGCTACTCGCTCTTGAGCCCAACGTTGTCCACAACGTCGGTGATGAGAACATCGCCGGCGCAAAGACCTACACTTCGAACAACGCTATCCGAAGCCTCGCAGCCGGCGCCGGGTTTTGGCTCGAGTCCTTGTCGGCGACCTACGGGTTCATGGTCAACACGGATGGCACTCGGCTGAACGTCAACCTGAGATCCCCGAATTTCGGTGCTCAGGTGTCGACTCTGTTCCAGTTCACTGATTCGGGGGCTCGTACTGGCACGTCCCTCACGCCATTCACAGCCAATACGCAGACTGTTGGTACAGCAGCGCTTCCGTTCAACCAGTTCTTCGCGCAGAACACGGCGATCAGCGCATCCGACGCTCGGTTGAAAACCCCGCTGGAGACCATGACGGATGCTGAGGAAGCGGCATTCCTGGAGATCAACGAGCTGGCGATGAAGTGGAAGTGGTTGGAGCGCGTTTCCGAGGAGGGTGACGATGCTCGCTGGCATGCCGGTCCGGCCGTTCAAGCCGCTGCTGCAGTGATGGAGCAGCACGATCTGGACCCGTTCGCTTACAGCGCATTCTGCTACGACTCTTGGTCAGCCACGGAGGAGGTATGGCATGAGATTCCAGCGCAGGAAGGGGAGTGGCTTGAAATCCCCGCGCAGGATGCGGTCTATGAGGTGGTACCAGCTACTTACGCAATCATTCCGGCCAAGTACGACGAAGCTACTGGCGAAGAATTGGAGCCGGCACGGCAGGGGGAGATGCTCACGCCAGAGCGACAAGGCGGCCTGCTGGCCCCAGCTGTCGAGGCGCGCCGCATCTGCGTGCTAGAGGGGAAGCCAGCTGAGCGAATCCTCGTCGAGCCAGCAAGGGAAGCCGGTGACCGTTACAGCTTCCGCACCTCCGAGCTGCATGCTTGGATTCTGGCAGCTATGGCTCGCCGCGACCGCCGCGAGCGAGAGGCGGTCGAGCTGCGTCTGGCCAACATCGAGCAGCGCCTGGCTGTCCTTGAGTCCGGCAAGTAGTGCAAGAACTGGGCGCCGGCCGATCAGCGGGAACTGATCGGCCGGCGCCGCAACACACGCGACAGCCCGCGTGCAATTGGCCAAGGCCCAGCCCCCTCGCGCGGGGAGGCTCAGTCTGGCCGAGATCCATCGCAGAGGCTGAGAATGAAGACCACAACGCTGTTTCCCTGGCCGGGCGGGAAGACCCGCCTACTGCCGCACCTGCTGCCCCTGGTGGCCGAGAACCCCCACCGCACCTATGTCGAGGCATTCGCTGGTGGCGCTGCTCTGCTGTTCGCCAGGGAGCCGGCCAGGGCTGAAGTCCTAAACGACTGCCACGGCGAGCTGGTGCGCTTGTATCGGGTAGTGGCCAACCACCTGGAAGAGTTCGTCCGCCAGTTCAAATGGGCGCTGACGAGCCGCGAGATGTTCCGATGGTGCCAGCTCCAGCACCCGGACACCCTGACCGACATCCAACGTGCCGCACGCTTCTATTACCTGCAGCGACTGGCATGGGGTGGCAAGGCGACTGGCCAGACCCCCGGTTTCGGCCGGGGCGGCAAGGGCCTCAACCTGCTGCGGATTGAGGAGGATTTGAGTGCTGCGCACCTCCGGCTTCATAAGGTCACCGTCGAGCACCTGTCCTGGCAGCAGTGCGTGGCCAAATACGATGCCGCCGACAGCCTGTTCTTCCTCGATCCGCCGTACTGGGAGACCGAGGGGTACGGCGCTCCCTTTGGCATGGACCAGTACCAGGAGCTGGCCCGTCAGATGGCAGGGCTGCGCGGCTCAGCCATCCTGACGATCAACGACCACCCGGCCATGCGGGAAGTCTTCAGTCAGTTCAAGGACCGGGTAGTGCCAATCCGCTACACCATCGGCCGCCAGGCTGTTCAGCGGCGGGAGCTGATCTACACGACCTGGTAGGGAAGCCAGGGCACGGGGCGGTTCCGCCCCGTGCAATTTCATTCCGCTGGGCGCAACATTGGTGGCCCATCGTTTATCTCACCAGCGGCGGGCGATTTATCGCGCGCCGTTACACGAACGCACAGCCGCCAGCGGCTGGGCCGGGCCCCGGAGGGGGACTTGCAGCGTCCCCCGCAACCGGACCCACCCCGCCATCCCACGGAAGGCCCGCTGTTGCTTTTGCTGTTGCCTTGAATTGAAGCAGGTGCAGGGCGCAGCCCTGCAAAACTCCCCTACCTCCCCGGCAACTGCGCGAACGCGCGCTGCATGCAGTCCTCGCGCGGGCACACCCGGCACCCCGGCCCGATCGACACCGAATTGCCCGGGCTCTGCACATCCAGTCCCAGTGAATACACCAGCCGCTCGGCATGTTGCAGATCGCACCCCAGCGCCACCGCGAACGTCTTGCGCGGTTGGCCATGGCCCACCGGGCCACTGCTGACCTGCCGCGCCAGCCAGAAGTGGCGCCGCCCATCGGGCATGCGCGCGGTCTGCGTCAGGATCCGCCCGGGCTGGTTGAACGCCTCGTAGACGATCCACAGCGGGCACGACCCACCTACCTGAGAGAAGTGGAAATCGGTGGCCGAATGACGCTTGGACACGTTGCCGGCGCGATCCACGCGGATGAAGAAAAACGGCAGGCCAGGCGCACTGCGTCGCGCCAGCGTGCTCAGCCGGTGGCAGACCGCTTCGAAGCCGACGCCGAACTGATGCGCCAGCAGTTCGATGTCGTAGCTGCTGGTTTCCGCCGCACGCAGGAAGCGCATGTACGGCATCACCAGCGCGCCGGCGAAATAGTTGGAAAGACCGATCCGTGCCTGCGCGATGCGCGCGTCATCGGTGAAGCCGGCACGCGCCACCACCGCATCGATCTGCGGCAGGTAGCCGTGCAGTGCCAGCTCGGCCGCCATCTGGAACGCCTGCTGGCCGGGCTCCAGGTAATCGGGCAGCCACAGCCGCCGCGCACCGGCATCGTATTGCCGCTTCTCACGCCCGGCCTGAAGGGCGGCCACTTCCACCAGCACGCCGTGGCGGTCGGCCAGCAGCTGGCGCAGCCGCGGCGCCACGTGCCCGGGCGAGAGCCCCCATTCGGCGAACAGCTGCTCGGCCAGCTCGTCCAGCTCGGGAATGTGGTTGTGCATGCGGTTGAAGAACTCACGCACCTGGTCGCCGGCCGGCAGGGTGCTGCCAGCACCGGGCTCGCCCAGCTGGAATTCCAGTGCGGCGGCATGCTCGCGCAGCGCCAGGTGGCGGCGGTGCAGGTCCAGCAGCGCGCGGCTGACCTGCGGCAGGTTGCCGGCCAGCGCGCGCAGTTCGGTGGCGCTGACCTCGGCCAGGCCCAGGTCGCGCAGGGTCTCGCCCAGCGCTTCCTGCAGGGCGGCGGGCTCATCCTCGTCGAACAGTGCGGAAACGTCGCCCAATACCTCGCCCAGCTTCTTCTGCACAGCCGGGGTCAGTGGGCGCTTGTTGCGCTCGATCTGGTTCAGGTAGCTGGCCGACAGCCCCAGCGCCCGTGCCAGATCCGCCTGGCTGTAGCCGCGCTGCTCGCGCAGCCGCAGCAGGCGCAGGCCAAGTTGTCGCTGGGGGGCTGAATAATTCACAGAATTAACATGAATCGTCTGGCGTGTTGGCCAGATTAAGCGGATTCAGCCCGGAAATCGAGGTGGGTGCTGTGAATAATGCCAAGCATCTTTCGCACCCTGTGGGATTGTCGTCATGACTGTTGCAGCGCCCCGTATCCGCATGCTGATCGATGGCCAGTTCGTTGAATCGGCCACCTCCCACTGGCAGGACGTGATCAATCCGGCCACCCAGGACGTGCTGGCCAAGGTGCCGTTCGCCACCACCGGCGAAGTGGACGCCGCCGTCGCCGCTGCCAAGGAAGCCTTCAAGACCTGGCGCAAGACCCCGATCGGCACCCGTGCGCGCATCTTCCTGAAGTACCAGCAGCTGATCCGCGAGAACATGAGCGAGCTGGCCCACATCCTCACCGCCGAACAGGGCAAGACCCTGCCGGACGCCGAAGGCGATGTGTTCCGCGGCCTGGAAGTGGTCGAGCACGCCGCCGCCATCGGCAACCTGCAGCTGGGCGAGCTGGCCAACAACGTGGCCAATGGCGTGGACACCTACACGATCATGCAGCCGCTGGGCGTGTGCGCCGGCATCACCCCGTTCAACTTCCCGGCGATGATCCCGCTGTGGATGTTCCCGATGGCGATTGCAACGGGCAACACCTTCATCCTCAAGCCGTCCGAGCAGGACCCGATGGTGACCATGCGCCTGGTCGAGCTTGCGCTGGAAGCCGGCATTCCGAAGGGCGTGCTGAACGTCGTCCACGGTGGCGAGGAAGTGGTCAACGCGATCTGCGACCACCCGGACATCAAGGCCGTGTCGTTCGTCGGTTCCACCCGCGTCGGCACCCACGTCTACAACCGTGCCTCGCTGGCCGGCAAGCGCGTGCAGTGCATGATGGGCGCCAAGAACCACGCCGTGGTGCTGCCGGACGCCAACAAGGAACAGACCCTCAACGCGATGGTCGGCGCCGCCTTCGGTGCCGCGGGCCAGCGCTGCATGGCCGCCTCCACCCTGGTGCTGGTCGGTGAAGCACGCAACTGGGTGCAGGACCTGGTCACCAAGGCCAAGACCCTGAAGGTCAGCGGCGGCACCGTCGCCGGCACCGACGTCGGTCCGGTCATTTCCTGCAGCGCCCGCGAGCGCGTGGAAGGCCTGATCGCGTCGGGTGTGGAGCAGGGCGCCAAGCTGGTGCTCGATGGCCGCAAGCCGCAGGTCGATGGTTTCGAAAAGGGCAACTTTGTCGGCCCGACCATCTTTGCCGGTGTCACCACCGACATGCGCATCTACCAGGAAGAAATCTTCGGGCCGGTGCTGGTCATCCTCGAAGCAGAGACGCTGGAAGAAGCCATCGCGATGGTCAACAGCAACCCGAACGGCAACGGCACCGCACTGTTCACCCAGTCCGGCGCCGCCGCGCGCAAGTTCCAGGAAGACATCGACGTCGGCCAGGTCGGCATCAACGTGCCGATCCCGGTGCCGGTGCCGCTGTTCTCGTTCACCGGTTCGCGCGCCTCCAAGCTGGGCGATCTGGGCCCGTACGGCAAGCAGGTGGTGCTGTTCTACACCCAGACCAAGACGGTCACCGCGCGCTGGTTCGATGACGAGACGCTGAGCCACGGCGTCAACACCACGATCAGCCTGAAGTAACGGCAGGAGCAGCCATGAGCCACTCGATGACGACGGAACTGGAAGAAGCGCAGCAGGCGTACCGCGAGGCGGCGCGCGACTTCGCACAGGCCGAACTGGCGCCGCACGCCGCGCGATGGGATGCGGAGGGCATCTTTCCGCGCGAGGCGATCGCCAAGGCCGGTGAACTGGGCTTCTGCGGCCTGTACATGGACCCGGAAGTGGGCGGCAGCGGCCTGAGCCGACTGGACGCCGCCGTCGTCATCGAGGAGCTCGCCAACGTCGATCCGTCGACCGCGGCGTACATCAGCATCCACAACATGGCCTCGTGGATGGTGTCCAGGTGGGGCCAGCCGGCCCTGCGCGATGCGTGGGGCACCGATCTGTCCTCGGGCCTCAAGCTGGCCTCGTACTGCCTGACCGAACCGGGTGCGGGTTCCGATGCGGCGTCGCTGAAGACCACCGCCGTGCGCGATGGCGACTTCTATGTGCTGAATGGCTCCAAGGCCTTCATTTCCGGCGCCGGTGCCACCGAGCTGCTGGTGGTGATGGCGCGCACCGGTGGTGCCGGTGCCGGCGGTGTCAGCGCCATTGCGGTGCCGTCGGACCTGCCGGGCATCAGCTTCGGCCGCAAGGAAGAGAAGATGGGCTGGAACAGCCAGCCCACCCGCGGCATCACCTTCGAAAACGTCCGCGTGCCGGTCAGCCACCTTCTGGGAGAGGAAGGCGGCGGCTTCAAGCTGGCGATGAAGGGCCTGGACGGCGGCCGCATCAACATCGCCGCCTGCTCGCTGGGTGCCGCGCAGGGTGCGCTGGATGCCGCGCGCCGCTACATGGGCGAGCGCCGCCAGTTCGGCAAGGCGCTGGCCGAGTTCCAGGCCCTGCAGTTCAAGCTGGCCGACATGGTCACCCAGCTGGTGGCCGCACGGCAGATGGTGCACACCGCCGCACGCAAGCTCGATGCCGGTGCCAGCGATGCCAACGTGTGGTGCGCGATGGCCAAGCGCTTCGCCACCGATGCCGGTTTCAACGTCTGCAACGAAGCACTGCAGATCCATGGTGGCTACGGCTACATCCGCGAATACCCGATCGAGCGCCTGCTGCGTGACTGCCGCGTGCACCAGATCCTGGAAGGCACCAACGAGATCATGCGGGTGATCGTTGCCCGTCACCTGCTCAACACCGAAGAGGAACTGCGATGAAGGATTGGCGTACCCAGGAGCACGTGGGGCTGAAGGTGGAGGTGGATGGCCACACCGCCGTGGTCACCCTGAACAACCCGCCGGCGCATACCTGGACCGTGCACAGCCTGTCGGCGCTGCGTGATCTGGTCGGCGCGCTCAACGCAGACCGCGAGATCTACGCGCTGGTGATCACCGGTGACGGCGAGAAGTTCTTCTCCGCCGGTGCCGATCTCAACCAGTTCGCCTCCGGCGACAAGGCCGCTGCACGTGAAGCCGCGCGCCGCTTCGGTGAAGCCTTCGAAGCGCTGTCCGGTTTCCGTGGCGTGTCGATCGCCGCGATCAACGGCTACGCCATGGGCGGTGGCCTGGAATGCGCGCTGGCCTGTGACCTGCGCATCATCGAAGACCACGCCCAGGTCGCGCTGCCGGAGGCCACCGTCGGCCTGCTGCCGTGCGCCGGTGGCACCCAGAACCTGCCGCGCCTGGTCGGCGAGGGCTGGGCCAAGCGCATGATCCTGCTGGGCGAGCGCATCAACGCCGACACCGCACTGCGCATTGGCCTGGCCGAAGAAAAGGTCGGCAAGGGCGAAGCCAAGGCGCTGGCGCTGGAATGGGCGAAGAAGGCCGGCAAGCAGAGCCCGACCAGCATCGCCGCCTGCAAGACCCTGGTGCAGGCCACCCGCACCGGTACCCACGCTTCGGCGCTGGTGGCCGAACGCGAAGCCTTCGTCGACCTGTTCGACACCGCCGACCAGGTCGAGGGCGTGACCGCCTTCCTGGAAAAGCGCGCTGCGCAGTGGAAGAACGCATGAGCACCGACACCGCTGCCGACGACGCACCGGTGCTGTTCGAAGAGCGCGCAGCCGGCAATGGCACGCGCATCGGCATCGCCACGCTCAATGCGCCACGTACGCTCAACGGTTTCTCGCTGCCGATGGCACACCTGCTGCTGAAGCAGTTGAATGCCTGGGCCGACGACGACGGCATCGCCATGGTGGTGCTGCAGGGCGCAGGCGAAAAGGCGTTCTGCGCCGGCGGTGACCTGCACAGCCTGTACAAGAGCATGGTCGCCTTCCGCGAGGCCGGCCGCAGCGACATCCGCGAGAACGACTACGCCGCTGAGTTCTTCGACGTTGAGTACCGCGTCGATTACCTCATCCACACCTACGCCAAGCCGATCCTGTGCTGGGGCCACGGCATCGTGATGGGCGGTGGCATCGGCCTGATGTCCGGTGCCAGCCACCGCGTGGTCAGCGAGCGCTCCAAGCTGGCCTTCCCGGAAATCACCGTCGGTCTGTTCCCGGATGTGGGTGGTAGCTGGCTGCTGCCGCGCGTACCGGGCAAGGGCGGCCTGTTCCTGGCGCTGACCGGTGCGCTGCTCAATCCGGGCGACGCCATCTACGCCGGCCTGGCCGACGTGCACGTGGCCGAAGAACGCCGCAGCGCGGTGTTCGATGCGCTGCTGCAGGTCGCGTGGTCCAGCGATGCCGCACACAACCACGAACGGCTCAGCCATCTGCTGCAGTCGCATGCCAGTGACGCCGCGACCGGTCCGCTGCTGGCCAATGCGGCGCAGGTCGATGCGCTGTGCGAAGGCGATGACCTCTCCGCGATCATCGGCCGCATCTCCACTCTGCAGACCGACGATGCCTGGCTGCAGGCGGCACAGAAGACCCTCGCCGCCGGTGCACCAGGCTCGGCACGGTTGTCGTACGAACTGCAGCGCCGCAGTGCCGGCCAGGGCCTGGCCGCGATCTATCGCCTGGAGTACATCGTCGCCCTGCATTGCGCCGCCCACGGTGATTTCGCTGAAGGCATCCGCGCGCTGCTGATCGACAAGGACCGCAATCCGCAGTGGAACCCGGCCACTCTGGCCGAGGCCACCGGCGCGTGGGCCGACACCTTCTTCGCTTCCCCCTGGGCCGATGCCGCGCATCCGCTGGCCGACCTGGGCACTCCCCTTGTTGAAAGGAGCCTTGCATGAGCCGCATTGCATTCATCGGGTTGGGCAACATGGGTGGCCCGATGGCCGCCAATCTGGTCAAGAACGGCCACACCGTGCGCGTGTTCGATCTGGTCCCGGCCGCGGTGCAGGCCGCCGTCGATGCCGGCGCCAGCGCGGCCGCATCGGCGCGCGAAACCCTGGCCGATGCGGAGGTGGTGATCTCGATGCTGCCGGCCAGCCGCCACGTCGAAGGCGTGTACCTGGGCGATGACGGCATTCTTGCCGCGATTCCGGCCGGCGCACTGGTCATCGACTGCAGCACGATCGCACCGGCCAGCGCCCGCAAGGTCTCTGAAGCCGCTGCCGCACGTGGCCTGCAGATGATCGACGCACCGGTGTCCGGCGGTACCGCCGGTGCCCAGGCCGGCACCCTGACCTTCATCGTCGGTGGCGAGGAGGATGCGCTGGAGCGCGCCCGCCCGGTGCTGCAGGCGATGGGCAAGAACATCTTCCATGTCGGCGCCAGCGGTGCCGGCCAAGTGGCCAAGCTGTGCAACAACATGGCGCTGGGCGTGATCATGGCGGTCACCGGCGAAGCCATCGCCCTCGGCGTGGCGCACGGGCTGGATCCGAAGGTGCTGTCGCAGATGATGGCGGTCAGCACCGGCCGCAGCTGGGCCACCGAAGTGTGCAATCCGTGGCCGGGCGTGCTGGAAAACGCCCCGGCCTCGCGCGGCTACAGCGGCGGCTTCGGCAGCGATCTGATGCTGAAGGACATGGGCCTGGCGGTGGAAGCGGCGATGAGTGTCGGCGCCTCGATCCCGCTGGGCGAAGTGGCCCGCAACCTGTACTCGATGAACCACCAGGCTGGCCGCGGCAAGCTGGATTTCTCCAGCGTCGTGCAGCTGATCACCAGCGAAAAGTGACCTGGTAGTGCCGGCCGCTGGCCGGCAACCTCATGCCCCCGTGCGGGACAACGAAGGTGGGATGGGCGGATGTTCGGTTTCGACCGGCATCCGCCCATTTTTACGTCTTCTGGATGGGGAATGGGTTGGCAATAGGCAGGATGAGGCAGGATTCCCAATAGGCGACAATCGCCTGCAGATTCGTCCACGCGGTGTTGAAGTCGATGTCCTTGGGTAAGGTCGGGTCAGATTCGTAAGTGGCCTTGGTAACGGCGAGAGCTTCCGAGAACGTTGCCATGTTGCTGCAGTCGATGAAGCGGGACGCGCAGGCAAGTTTGAATTCGGCGCCCGCGGCATTCCAGAACGCAGTGTCTTCGAGCGGATGCGCTGCCAGTATCTTTGAAACATCATAGATATCCTTGACGCGGACGACTTCGCCTGGCTTCTGGACTTTGGTCCGATAGGCGGGAAGCGAGCTGAGAAATGCCCTGAGCTTTTCGCCAGCGATGCGCTCAAGCGTGTAGGCGAATACGGTGTGCCCATCGACCTCCAATGGGGCAACGGCAATGTCACCCAGGGCCTCTGGCGCAGCAACGTCAAATGAAACGAACGGAAGCCCACGAACGCCTTCGTTGTTGAAGTCTTTCAATCTCACCTTCACATCAAAGGCATTCCAGCCCATGGGATGGTTGGGTGGGTTGTGCGTGATGTCCAATCTGTCCAGTTCGAAACGTACAGGATCCTGTGCCGAAGCGAAGTTGGAAATCGCAGTGCTGAACAAGTCGTGCAGGATTGCTGACTGCTCGTTTCTATCTGGCGTTCTGACCGCGAACGATAGAAGGATGTTGGCATCCAGGTCATAAGACGCTCTTTGTTGCCCTCCAAGCCGCAGGGCAAGGATGCGGGCACCTTTGTAGACGATTTTTCGGGACAGTTCGTTGCAGCTGGCCAGTGCCTGGAAACACATATCGAGGGCTTCGCGCTTCCATGCATCCTGTTGACTCCGATTCATGCACTTTCCTCAAGGTGTTCGCAGGTGCCAGTCGTTCGCGGTATTGCTGTATGGAATGCCTGGAAGCAGTGATTCGGGAGGTTGGTCGGTGGGAAAACCCCTCAGTGCGCTGCGGATCTGATCCAGCAAGGCAGAAGTGGTTTGGTGGTACTCCAGCATGTAACCGGCGCGCCGCATCAGGTTGGGGTTTTGGATCGAGTCGAGCAGCGCCCAAAGCTTTGCGGCATTTGATCGGGGCAAGCCGGATGCCCAGGCCTCGAAAACAACGGCCGGCCCGCCGGCGCTTCGGGGGCGATGCAGGCAATCGAGCAATGTCTGCTCAAGTGTGGTGACCCGCACCGTGCACTGCGAGTGGAGCTGGCGGCGTTGTATGCCCTGGAGATTGTTCGGGTCGCGGCTGGTCAGGAAGCACTTCACATCCTCAAGCGTGAACACTTCAACGCCGAGAGATTGCGGTTTGTCACTGCTTTCTGCCGGCGGCTCGACGGCAGAAGACGCTATGCCTGGCCTGAATTCCGCCAGGTGATAGTGAGGTGTCGGTTGGGTCGTCAACCCGTGCAGTTCCAGGGCCGAAAAATAGCAAAGCGTCCCGGCGGGACGGTAAGCCTGCATGACCTCCAGAGCGGAGGGCTGCGAGGTTTCATTGAAGCCCAGGACGTAGATTTTCACGGGCCTGCCCCGTGGTGACGTCAGTGGCAACCGGCGCAGCAGTTCAGCGCTCTCCAACACCGCGATGATCCTGACCGCAGAGTAGGTGCGGAACGTACCTGAGGTGAGCGCCTTCTGCGTCCGCTGGATGATCGGTACGAGCGAAGCGTGGCTGATGCAGCGCGTAGACGGCAGTTCCTGGGAGGCCGTCAGCAGGGTGAGCTGAAATACGTCAATCAGCTCCGCCGTTGCGTCTATTACTGCTCGATCTCGCAGGTCATTTTTCATTGGTCACTGCGGCCTCAGGCTTCGCAGGCGAAGCCTGAGGCCGCAGTGACCCATTGTCAAACTGAGCGCTTGAATTGGTTCAGGAGTGCAGGACTGAGGCTAATGCGGGCCACAGGGTCCTTCAGTCGGATCTGATCCACCAGTGGCGACTAAGCTTCGCAGGCGAAGCTTAGTCGCCACTGGTGGATATGTCAAACAAATCGCCATCATATTTCGTCAGATTACCTGAATCGGGGTCGGATCCCGTTCACAAGGCGAAATGAACCCGACCCCGGTTCCATCAGGCAACGACCAGCGTCACGTCGATGTTGCCACGCGTGGCATTCGAGTACGGGCACACGATGTGTGCCTTCTGCACCAGTTCTTCCAGCTGCTCGCGCGGCACGCCAGGAGCGCTGATGGTCAGCTCGGCTTCGATGCCGAAACCGGTCGGGATCTGGCCGATACCGACCTTGCCGGTCACCGTGGTGTCGGCCGGCAGCGCGACCTTGGCCTGGCCGGCCACGAACTTCAGCGCGCCCAGGAAGCAAGCCGAGTAGCCGGCCGCGAACAGCTGTTCCGGGTTGGTGCCCGGGCCGCCGGCGCCGCCCAGCTCGCGCGGGGTCGACAGCTGGATATCCAGCACGTTGTCGGAGGAGACGGAACGGCCTTCACGGCCGCCGGTGGAGGTGGCCTGGGCGGTGTACAGAACCTTTTCGATGGACATCGGGATGCTCCTGGTCGGTGGGTGGGTGTTGCGATGGAGCCTACTTTGCCCGGTTTCCGCGTACGTTGGGTTGCAATGCGTACGAAAAATTTGATTGATCGTCCTGCCAGCCTAGATCGTCCATTCGCGGTCGGTGGTGAACATGATGGTCAGCCAGCGGTCCGGCGAGGCCTCGCCCAGTGCATCGCCGATCTCGTCGCGCAGCTGGTCCCATTCCACCAGGGGCCGCGGCGGGTCGTTTTCCGGTACCACGAAGAACAGCTCGATCTGCTCGCCACGCCCCACCTGGGCCACGTAGCTGCGGTGCTCGACGAAGCCGTGCTTGGCCACGATCCCGCGTGCCACTGCATCCACATGGGCCTGCAGTTCCGGCGGGGTGACCAGCAGGATGCCGGCCAGCGCCCGGCGCACCGTGCCGAGCGGGGCGATCATCACCAGCACGCAGACGAAGGCGAGGATGGCCGGGTCGATGTACGGCCCGACCCACGCCAGCGACGTGCCCTGCACCAGTACGCCGCCGAGGAAAGCCAGCAGGTAGCAGGCCGACATGCTGGCCGCGATCACCCAGTTCTTCGCGTCCAATGCGATGAACTCCGAGCCGATGCGGCGGTTGGCGCGCAGGATGAACCAGGCCAGCGCGCCTTCGCCCACGATCGACAGCCCGGCGAAGGCAATGGCCGGGCCGAGGGCGATGTGGCGGCCCCCGGACATCAACGCGTCCACCGCATTGACCAGCGCATACAGCGCCGCACCGATCATCAGTGTGCCGCTCACCCCCAGCACGATCGGCTCCAGGTGCCAGAAGCCCATGGTGAAGCGCTGGTTGAGCCGCGATTGCAGCGCATCGGTCTGCGTGGACAGCGCGATCAGGCGCGCCACCAGCAGTGACAGCCAGGTCATCACCACGTCGATCAGGCCGTAGATGCCGTCGAAGATGATCAGCGAGGAATTGGCCAGCAGGCCGAACACCACCGCCGCCGCGGCCAGCACCAGAGAGGCGGCGATCGACAGGCGCAGCACGCCCTGTTCGGTGGCGGGGTCGAAGAACTGCGGGCGGTTGGCGGCCATGGTTCAATTGTAGAGCGGAGCCAGGCTCCGCTGCCTTTCGCTGCCTTCGCCGGCCAACCGCGCTACCCCCGTGGGGCCGCTTCCCGTAGACTGCGCCCCTCCCACGTACCGACGCCCGCCTGCAGTGATCACGCCACCCTGACCCTTGCCGCACATCGGCAGCCGGCCCGCCCGGCTCAGGAACCCGTGTCTTTCCACTGCAGCGCCATGCGGCCACGCCCGCCTGTGCGCGGAGCTTTCCCATGCAAACGTCCTACCCCCTGCGCCAGCAATGGCTCGGCAACATCCGTGGCGACCTGCTGTCCGGCATCGTCGTCGCCCTGGCCCTGATTCCCGAGGCCATCGCGTTCTCGCTCATCGCCGGCGTCGACCCCAAGGTCGGCCTGTATGCCGCGTTCTCGATTGCCGTCATCACTGCCATCGCTGGCGGCCGCCCTGGCATGATCTCCGCCGCCACCGGTGCAATGGCGCTGGTGATGGTCGACCTGGTCAAGGACCACGGCCTGCAGTACCTGTTCGCTGCCAGCATCCTGGCCGGCCTGCTGCAGGTGCTGGCCGGCGTGTTCAAGCTCGGCTCGTTGATGCGCTTCGTCTCGCGCTCGGTCATCACCGGCTTCGTCAACGCGCTGGCGATCCTGATCTTCCTGGCACAGATGCCCGAGCTGATCGGTCGCGGGCCTACGGTCTATGTGCTGTGCGCCGCCGCGCTGGCGATCATCTACCTGCTGCCACGCATTACCCGCGCCGTGCCATCACCGCTGGTGGCCATTGTGGTGCTGACCGCCGTGGTGATCGGCTTCGGCGTGGACGTACGCAGCGTCGGTGACATGGGCCAGTTGCCTGACAGCCTGCCGCATTTCCTGCTGCCCGATGTGCCGCTCACCTGGGAGACGCTGCGCATCCTGCTGCCGGTGTCGGCCACGCTGGCCGTGGTCGGCCTGCTCGAATCGATGATGACCCTGCAGATCGTTGAGGACATCACCGAAACGCCGAGCGAGCGCAACCGCGAATGCGTCGGCCAGGGCGTGGCGAATACGGTCACCGGCTTCCTCGGCGGCATGGCCGGCTGCGCGATGATCGGCCAGTCGGTGATCAACGTGACCTCCGGTGGGCGCGGCCGCCTGTCCTGCCTGGTGGCCGGCGTGTTCCTGCTGATACTGGTGGTGTACGGCAGCGAACTGGTGCGGCAGATCCCGATGGCGGCGCTGGTGGCGGTGATGATCATGGTCAGCATCGGCACCTTCAGCTGGCGCTCGCTGCGCGACCTGCGCACGCATCCGCGCAGTTCCTCTGCGGTGATGCTGCTGACGGTGGTGGTCACCGTGGCTACCCACGATCTGGCCAAGGGCGTGCTCAGCGGTGTGCTGCTGTCGGCCCTGTTCTTCGCGCGCAAGGTTGGCCGCATGCTGGACGTGCAGCGCGACGATGCCGATGACACGCAGGTCTATCGCGTGCGCGGGCAGGTGTTCTTCGCCTCGGCGGGGCAGCTGGGTGCAGCGTTCGATTACCAGCACGTGGCGCCGAAGGTGCAGATTGATCTGCGCGATGCCCACCTGTGGGACCTGACTGCCGTGGCCGCGCTGGAGCGGGCGCAGGAAAAGCTGGCCGCGCACGGTGCGGAGGTGACGGTGGTGGGGCTCAATGCGGCCAGCCAGACCCTCATTGAGCAGGTGGGTGGCAAAGGCGCTGCTGGCAGCGCGCATTGACGCTATCGGCCCTCGTGGGGCAACTGCAACGCCATGGCCGCCGTTGGTGTTGCTGCATCTTCAGCCTGTGAACCCCACCCAGGGTGGAAGAATCGCTGTGATCGTGCTCCGTTGTGATCCTCACGACGGAGTACTTCTGCCGGAATGGATTCGCTCTTCAACAACGCCACCACGCTGCTGACCTTTCTGCTGCCGGGCTTCCTGTCTGCATGGGTGTTCTATGGGCTGACATCCCATCCCAAGCCGCCGCAGTTCGAACGGACCGTGGAAGCGTTGGTGTTCACCTTCGCGGTCCAGGTGCTGGTCAAGTTCACCGAACTGATGCTCCTGCTGGCGGGTCGCTGCTTTGTGCTGGGGACCTGGACCGAGACCAGCAGCCTGCTATGGGGTTTTGTCCTCGCCGCACTGCTGGGGGCAGGATTGGCCCTCGCTGCGAACAAGGATTCCCTCCACAGGGTTCTCCGCCGCGCAGGCTTCACCACGAGGACATCCCACCCGAGCGAGTGGTACTGCGTGCTGGGTACGCGTCCTGCCTTCGTGGTGCTGCAATTGAAGGATGGCCGTCGATTGACCGGCTACCCCAAGGAGTGGCCGATCAGCCCCGCTGCGGGACAGTTCTACATGCAGATGCCGGCCTGGCTGGTGGATGCGGATCCACCCGATGAAGGTGCCGATCCAGCAGCGGATCCCGTGGCCAGCCCCGCCGTGGTCGAGCTTCCGCAGCTCGATGGCATACTGATTCACGCAGTGGATGTGCAGTGGGTCGAGATTCTCCAGGAGACAGACGATGGCTAAGTTGAGGAAGGGTTCCAACCCACCACTGGACCAGTTGGTCGTATCCATGGAGAACGCGAACCCCAAGCTCCCCGAGGGCAGGAAGCGTCCGCCGCCACCGCCCAGCCCGCCCCGGCCGCCAGCCGGAGCCGGGCCCAACCGGCGCTCGCCGCGCGGCTGACCGGGCGCATTCAGCCGCCCGGTGTAAACTATTGATCTCACTGGCAATGCCAGTCTCCACGATCAATGCCCCGATGACGTCCGCCACCGCCCGTTACGCCGATTCCCTGCGCCTGTCCGTTGCCCCCATGATGGACTGGACGGATCGCCATTGCCGCGTGTTCCACCGCGTGCTGGCGCCGGGCGCGCGCCTGTACACGGAAATGGTGCACGCCAACGCGGTCATCCACGGCGACCGCGAGCGCCTGCTCGGCTTCGACCGCAGCGAGCAGCCGCTGGCGCTGCAGCTGGGTGGCAGTGATCCGGTGCTGCTGGCGCAGGCCGCGCGCATCGCCGCCGAGTGGGGCTATGACGAGGTCAACCTCAACTGCGGCTGCCCGTCCGACCGCGTGCAGGCCGGGCGTTTTGGCGCCTGCCTGATGCGCGAGCCGGCGCTGGTGGCCGAATGCGTTGCGGCCATGGTCGATGCGGTTGATATCCCGGTGACGGTGAAGTGCCGCCTGGGCGTGGACGAGGACAACGACTACGACGTGTTTGCCAGCTTCGTCGACCGCCAGGTCGCCGCCGGTGCGGCGATGGTGGTGGTGCACGCGCGCAACGCGTGGCTGAAGGGCCTGTCGCCGAAGGAGAACCGCGAGGTTCCGCCGCTGAAGTACGACTGGGCCTACCGCCTGAAGCAGGAGCGCCCGGCACTGCCGGTGGTGATCAACGGCGGCCTGGCCAGCATCGAGGCGGTGCAGGCGCAGGCCGCGCACGTCGATGGCGTGATGCTGGGCCGCGCGGCCTACCACGACCCCTACCTGCTGCATCAGCTGGAGGCGCTGCACACCGGCGCCCCGCTGCAGGCCCGTGGCGACCTGCTGCGCGCGATGCGCCCCTACATCGAGGCGCAGCTGGGCGAAGGCCTGGCGCTGAAGCACATCACCCGCCACCTGCTCGGCCTGTTCCACGGCCAGCCCGGTGGGCGCGCATTCCGCCAGGTGCTGAGCGAGGGCGCACACCGTCCGGGCGCCGGCTGGAGCCTGATCGAACAGGCCCTGGCGGTCACCGACCGCGAAGCTGATCGCGCCGCAGCGTGACCGCAGTCACATTCCTGACTTGACAAGGGACGGCGATTCGTCCCGAATGTTCACTTAGCTGAACGAATCGGGCGTAGGGCCGGAAAAGTTCAGACCGGATTCACTGCTGTAAACCAAGAATTTGCAAAAGATTTGTAAAACGCTGGGTTTCGAACCCGGCGCCGGATTTACGACTTTTGAACGAATCGCCGTGCTCGGCTAGGATCGCATCGATGTCTTCCGCTCCCTTCCATCGCCGCATTGCCCTGGCCACCTGCGTGGTGCTGTCGGCTGTGCCGCTGTCTTCGGCGCTGGCGCAACAGCCGCCGCGCGGCGACCAGGGGCGGGCGGAGATGATGGAGCGGGGCGAGCGCGGCAACCGTGGCGACGAGCGTTCGCTGTCCGATGCCGTGCGCCGCGTGCAGCGCACCACCGGCGGCCACATCCTCGGCGCCGAGCGCGTGCCGTTCGATGGTCGTGATATCAACCGGGTGAAGTACATGGACGATCGGGGCCGGGTCCGCTACATGGACGACCCCGCGCCGTCGCGTTCACAGCCGCGCACGCCGCGGTCGGATATGTCATCACTACGCGGCGATAACCCCTGAACAGGGATAGTCGTCGCTATCAACCCGTACCCCACAGGCCTCCGGGCCATACCCAGGACACTAGGGAGAGTTCATGCGTATCCTTCTGGTCGAAGACGAAGCCCCGCTGCGTGAGACCCTGGCAGCCCGGCTCAAGCGCGAAGGCTTTGCCGTCGATGCTGCGCAGGACGGCGAGGAAGGCCTCTACATGGGGCGCGAAGTCCCGTTCGATGTCGGCATCATCGACCTCGGCCTGCCCAAGATGTCGGGCATGGAGCTGATCAAGGCCCTGCGTGACGAAGGCAAGAAGTTCCCGGTGCTGATCCTGACCGCGCGTTCGAGCTGGCAGGACAAGGTCGAGGGCCTGAAGCAGGGCGCCGACGATTACCTGGTCAAGCCGTTCCACGTCGAAGAACTGCTGGCCCGCGTCAACGCGCTGCTGCGCCGCGCCGCTGGCTGGAGCAAGCCGACCCTGGAATGCGGCCCGGTTGCCCTGGACCTGGCTGCCCAGACCGTCAGCGTGGCTGGCAGCAATGTCGACCTGACCAGCTACGAGTACAAGGTGCTGGAGTACCTGATGATGCATGCCGGTGAACTGGTCTCGAAGGCCGATCTCACCGAGCACATCTACCAGCAGGACTTCGACCGCGACTCGAACGTGCTGGAAGTGTTCATCGGCCGCCTGCGCAAGAAGCTGGATCCGGATGGCGAGCTGAAGCCGATCGAGACCGTGCGCGGTCGCGGCTACCGTTTCGCGATCCCCCGCAACGAGGGCTGAGCCGGCTCACCCTGGCGATACCATGATGTCCGGCCGTCTGTGGTTCTTCCGACGCTGGCGGCCGCGCTCACTGCAGGCGCGCCAGATGCTCGCCGCGTCCGTGGGCCTGGTCGCGTTCCTGGCGCTGGCCGGTTACGCGCTCGACGCCGCCTTCGCCGATACGGCGAAGGCGAACCTGCGTGAGCGCCTGAAGAACTACGCCACCGCCTATGCGGCCGGCATCGACTTCACCCGCGACCGCTCGCTGTACATCCGCGAGCAGCCACCGGATTCGCGCTTCGATGTGCCGGGCAGCGGCCTGTACCTGCAGGTGGTGATGCCGCACGGCAAGGGCAATTCGATGTCTGCCGAAGGCCCGATGCTGCCCACCGTCGGCGGTGGCCTGCTGGCGCCGCGCCAGGAAGTGTTCGAAGGCCCGCTGCCGATGATCCAGATCGACGGCAGCCAGGGCTCGGTGTACCGCTATGGCCTGGGCCTGGTGTGGGACGCCGACGCCGATCCCGCCACCGAATTCCCGTACACCATCTACGTGATGGAAGACTCGCGCGCGCTGGGTGCGCAGCTGCGGGTGTTCCGTGGCCGGGTGTGGTTCTACCTGGGTGGCATCGGCCTGATCCTGCTGCTGCTGCAGACCGTCATCCTGCAGTGGAGCCTGCGGCCCCTGCGTCGCGTGATCACCGAGCTGACCAAGGTGCAGCGTGGCGAGACCGCGCGCATGAGCGAGCGCCACCCGCGCGAGCTGGAACCCCTGACCGACAGCATCAACGCCTTCATTGAAAGCGAGCGCGAGAACCTGGAACGTCAGCGCAATACCTTGGCCGATCTGGCACACAGCCTGAAGACGCCCATTGCGGTGCTGCGCACGCAGATGGACAGTGGCGCGGGCGATGGCGCGCTGCGCGAGGAGCTGGACGTGCAGCTGCAGCGCATGAACAACCTGGTCTCCTACCAGCTGGCACGTGCTGCGTCGTCGGGCCACAAGCTGTTCTCCGCGCCGCTGCCGATTGAATCCAACGCCGAGGAAATCGTGCGTGGCCTGGAAAAGGTCTATGCCTCGAAGGGCGTGCTGTGCGAATTCGATATCGACCCGGCCGCACGCTTCCACGGCGAACCGGGTGACCTGCAGGAACTGCTGGGCAACCTGCTGGAGAATGCCTTCAAGTGGGCCAACCGCCGCGTGCTGCTGACCGCGCAGCCGCTGCCGGCACCGAACGCGCGCCGCGCCGGCCTGCTGCTGGCGGTGGACGACGATGGCCCGGGCATCGCCCCGGATGACATCGGCAAGGTGCTGCAGCGTGGCGTGCGTGGCGACGAGCGCGTGCAGGGCCACGGCATTGGCCTGTCGATCGTGCAGGACCTGATCAAGGATTATCGCGGTGAACTGGCTGTGGGCCGCTCCGAGGAACTGGGCGGCGCCCGTTTCGAAGTGCGCCTGCCGCCGGGGCCGTAATCCGCGCGTTCCCGTCCGCCGGGCATCGCCTGGCGCAACAGCGCGTGGCTTTCCGGTAGTGCCGGCCGCTGGCCGGCAACCTCATGATCTTCGGTGGCATTGCCAAGGTGCCGGCCAGCGGCAGGCACTACCGTATTTCGATCGTCGGCGGCTCGCCATAGAACCGCCGCAGCTGCGCGTTCCCGTCCGCCGGGCATCGCCTGGCGCAACAGCGCGTGGTGTTCCGGTAGTGCCGGCCGCTGGCCGGCAACCCCATGATCTTCGGTGGCATTGCCAAGGTGCCGGTCAGCGGCCGGCACTACCGTGTTTCGATCGTCGGCGGCTCGCCATAGAACCGCCGCAGTTGCGCGTTCCCGTCCGCCGGGCATCGCCTGGCGCAACAGCGCGGGTGTTCCGGTAGTGCCGGCCGCTGGCCGGCAACCTCATGATCTTCGGTGGCATTGCCAAGGTGCCGGCCAGCGGCCGGCACTACCGTGTTTCGATCGCCGGCGGCTCGCCATAGAACCGCCGCAGCTGCGCGGCCACCTCCGGCAACGCCTGCTGCAGCAGATCCGGCGCGGAGAAGTGGTACTCGCTGGTCACCGCGAAGAATTCTTCCGGTGCCTCGGCCGCATACGGATCGATCAGCGTCTCTTCGCCGGCATCCACCCGCACGCAGAAGGCATCGTAAGCCTGCTGGAACGTGGCCGCCCACTCGCGCTGCCATGCGCGCGGCAGCGGCGGCGTGCCGTCCATCGCACCATCCAGTGCATCCAGCTTGTGCACCATCTCGTGCACCGCCACGCAGTAGCCCTCGTGCGGCGCCGCCAGGTCGGCCTGCACATCGGCCCAGGACAGGATCAACGGACCGCTGTCCCACGATTCGCCAATCAGTTCGTCATCCCACTCGTGTAGTACCCCGGCCGCATCCATGTGGCTGCGGTGCACGCGGAACGCATCCGGGTAGACGATCAGCTGCGACCAGCCTTCCAGTCCTACCTCGCCGAATTCCAGCAGCGGCAGGCAGCACAGCGCGGCCAGCAGCACACCATCGCCGGCCTGCAATTGCAGGTCACCAATCGGGGTAATGGTCTTCTCATGCAGGAAGCGCGTGGTCAGCACACGCACGCGTGCGCGGCGTTCGTCGTCCAGTCCGTGCAGCCAGGCTGCGCGGCGGCAGGCGTCATCCCAAAGTGCATCGTCGATCGGCCGCGGCGCAGGCCGCAGCCACTGCAGCAACGACTTGATCAGCGGAACATTCCCGGCAGGTAGCTGTGCCACTTCGGCGCGCGGATGCGCGGCAGCATGTCGTCGTCGCTGCCACCGCCACCGGTGGTGGTGCTGGCCGCCGGGCGTACCGGTGCCGCCTTGGTGCTGGCGGCCGATGCGCTGGAGGTCGGTGCGCGCTGCGAGGCGGCATCACCGTTGGACGACACGCAGGCGCCGCGGCTGTCGTCCAGCGCTGCTGTCGCAGACGCCGCGAAGGGCATCATCAGCAGGATCAGGCAATGGGCATAACGGCGCATTGACGACATCCACGTTAAGGGAGGGTGAGTTCCCGATTCTAGCCCGAACCCGGCGCCCCGTTGGAAGCCCCCGCGAAACCCAGCGTGGCGGGCGTCGCTGGCGGCTTTCCCGCATAATTCCTTCCTGACTTCGTGGAAGCTGCCGTGGACGATCGCCAATTGCTGGCCAAACTCGCTGCCGGTCGCCTGTCCGGCGACGCCCTGGCCCGTGAGCTGGGCCAGACCCGGGCGGCCATTTGGAAGCGTATTCAAGGACTTAGGGCCGCCGGTGTGGACGTCGAGGGCCGCGCTGGCGAAGGCTATGGCCTGACCCGCCCGGTCGACCTGCTGGACCCGGATGCGATCCGCGCAGGCCTGCCTGCAGAGGTTATGCCGCTGCTGCACGACCTGCAGGTGGCCTGGACGGTGGACTCGACCAACGCCGAATTGCTGCGTTGCAGCGCGCCCCAGCGCGGGGTGAGCGTTCTGCTGGCCGAACGCCAGACCGGCGGCCGTGGCCGTCGCGGCCGTGCCTGGGCCTCGCCGCTGGCCGCGCACATCTACCTGTCGGTGCTGCGCCTGTACTCCGGTGGCCTCGGCCGCCTGGCCGGGCTGAGCCTGGTGGCCGGTATCGCCGTGGCCGAAGCGCTGCACGACCTGGGCTACACCCAGGCGCAGCTGAAGTGGCCGAATGACCTGATCGTCGATGGCAAGCGCAAGCTGGTCGGCCTGCTCGCAGAAGGCGGTGGCGAGTACGCCGGCCCGGCGCGCGCGGTGATCGGCATCGGCATCAACACGCATATGCCACCGTCGTTCGCCGAGCAGATCACCCAGCCGTGGGTGGATCTGGACACGCTGGCCGGCAAGCCGGTGGACCGCAACGTGGTCGTTGCTGCCGTGCTGACGCGCCTGCTGCCGGCGCTGGAAGAATTCGATCGCGAAGGCCTCGCTCCGTTCCTGCCGCGCTACGCCGCGTTCGACATGCTGGCCGGCCGCGAAGTGCGCGTGGAACTGGACGGGCAGTGGCAGCACGGCACCGCACTTGGCCTGGCCGATGACGGCGCATTGCGCGTGCGCATTGATGGCCAGGAACGTCTGCTGCACGCGGGCGAAGTCAGCGTGAGGGCGGCATGAGCGATTGGTTGTTCGACCTCGGCAACTCGCGCTTCAAGTTCGCGCCGTTGCAGGGTGACCGCGCCGGCGACGTACAGGCCTGGGCGCACGGCGCCGAAGGCATGGCCGGACAGCCGCCGCACAGCCTGCCCAGCGGCACCACCGCGTTCGTGGCCAGCGTGGCCGCACCGTCGCTGACCAGCGCCATGCTGGACCAGCTGCAGCGCCGCTTCGAACACGTGCATGTGGTGCGCACCAGCGCCGAATGTGCCGGCGTGCGCATTGCCTATGCCAAACCGGAAAAGTTCGGCGTCGACCGCTTCCTGGCCCTGCTGGCCGCCGCCAAGGCGCAGCGCCCGGTGCTGGTGGTCGGCGTGGGCACCGCACTGACGATTGATCTGCTCGACGCCAATGGCCAGCATCACGGCGGGCGCATTTCCGCATCGCCCACCACCATGCGCGAAGCGCTGCACGCGCGTGCCGTGCAGCTGCCGGCCACCGGAGGTGACTACAGCGAGTTCGCCAACGACACCGCTGACGCGCTGGCCTCCGGCTGCGACGGCGCGGCGGTGGCGCTGATCGAACGCAGCGCGCAGCAGGCGCATGCGCTGCTGGGCGTGGCACCGTCGCTGCTGGTGCACGGTGGCGGCGCACCGGCGCTGATGCCGTTGCTGCCCGGCGCCGACTACCACCCCTCGCTGGTGCTGGATGGCCTCGCCCGCTGGGCGGTGCACCAGCCCGCAGGCTAGTATCCGCGCATGCTGACCCGTGCCCTGATCGTCGTACTGGCCATCCTCAATCTTGGCGTCGCCTGCTGGTGGCTGCTGCGCGATGCACCGCAACCGCCCGCGCCGCCGCCGCAACCGGCTGGCGTAGCCGAGCTGCGGTGGGTGCCCGGTGGCGTGGATGCCGCTGCGGCCGCCGAGGCCACTGCCGCCGCCCCGACCGCGCCGCTGGTAGAACGCGAACCGGCCGCGAAGACGGCTGTGGCTGCGACGCCTGCACCGGCCACGCCGACCAAGCCGGAAATTGCCAAGCCACAGGTGGCTGAGGCTACGCCGGTTGCTGCCGCTGCCAAGCCGGTAACGCCGCCTGCACCGGCCCCGGCGCCGGAAAAACCCGTAACCCCGCCCGTGGCTGCCGAGCCGCCGCGCTGCATCGCGCTGGGCCCGTTCGCCGACCGCGCTGCTGCGACCAGTGCGCAAGGCAAGGCCGGCAACGTCATCAGTCAGGTGCGCCTGCGCGAACAGCCTGCTGCCAGCGGCAGCGCACGTTTCCGGGTGATGCTGCCGGCCGCCGCCAGCCGCGAAGAAGCCCAAGCCACGGTGAAGCGTATCGTCGCCGCCGGCCTGAGCGACTACTACATCATCAGCCAGGGCGAGGACATCAACGCCGTGGCGCTGGGCCAGTACCGCAACCGTGAAGGCGCCGAGCGCCGCATGGCGGCGGTGCAGGCCGCAGGCTTCCAGCCGCGCCTGGTCGCCAGCGGTGACGCCGGCCAGTGGTGGCTGGAAGGGCAGCTGGCGGCGGGCACGCAGCCGGCCCAGGCCCAGCAGCGCAGCGGGGCGGCACAGAGCCGGTCGCTGGAATGCACACGGTTGCGCTAGAATCCCCGGACCGAGGCTCTGCCGCCGGTGCACCACCCATGCCGCTTTAGCTCAGTTGGTAGAGCAACTGTCTTGTAAACAGTAGGTCATCCGTTCGATTCGGATAAGCGGCACCACATGAGAAGCGCCGAAACGCGTTGGAAATGGCGGTTTCAATAAAAAAGGCCAGAGCGGGGCGCTGGCCCATTCGCGATGATCGGGGAAACGACCCTTGGGCTCAGGTTCTGGACGGGGCCAATGAGGCTACCGAAGCCGATTCATCTCGCGTCTGATCTGCTGACAACGTTGCAGCATCAACTTGCCGGATGGAGTTCCAAGCCGGATGCCTCCGCCCGCCAGCAACGGATAGATTTCCAGCCGCACGCGATAGGCTTCCTGCGAGGAGTAGCGTACGGCCTGATCGCCGGACGCGAGAGGGGCCCCCGGCAAACCTTCTTCCGTGATGAAGCCGTTGATCTGAAGTTGCGCGCATAGGCCCGCGTAGTAGGCGCTTCTTTCGTCCAGCGCTCGGGGATGCTTTGTAGCATGGCCCAATGCATGAACGCTCTCGTGCGCAACCAGATCAACGAGATTTGCGAAGGTCCGGTGTTGATCGCCGTAGACCGGTGACACAAGCGCGAGCGTCCTGCCCGTGGCAAAGCGGCCAAGCGACCTTGCCCGCGCTACCGCAGAAGTGTCTTCCTGTACAAGAAGGATCCGATAGCTATTCGATGCTGCCGGTATCCATGACTCGGATGAGGCAGCCGCCGCATCGACACGTGCACAAGCCTCTTCGGCGTCAATCGCAAGCCCATCCGCGATCTGTAGGTTGATCGTCCGCTCGGTGTTCGCGCAGCGGACGAGATAAGTCGTGCCTACGGCGTCCTGACCAGGAAGCATGGAAGCCGTGTAGAAGTAGCGAAGAGGGCCTAGAGGGACGGAAACAACTTCAGTATATCCAGCTGAGGCAACCCCTTTCGGAAGTGCGGTAGTCGCGCAGCCTGAAAGAACAATGGTGCAGACGCTGACCAGGAAGATTGCGATTGTGTGCATCTTGTCCCCATACGAAAACGGGGCTGATGCCCTCGCTCCAGCCAACAGCGTCAGTTGTTCCACGGCAACCAGGTCATCCGTTCGATTCGGATAAGCGGTCCCCCCATGTGTCGGCGTCACTTTGCAATGCTACAGGCGCTTGCCGGGTGGTTCGAAAGGCGGCACACCCAGCGCCTCGGCAGTCTTACCTTGAGAACGATGGCCCATCCTGCGCATGAACCTGCTGAGCTGATGGCTGTTCAAGATTTACTGCCAACGCCTCAGCGCGATGAAGTGATTCTGCTTCAGATGTGCGAAGCGCATCCATCGTATTCATGGTTCCACGGCGTTGGGCAGGATCGTCCATCGCTCCCTCGACGATGAATACCTTCTCGCCACGTGCAAGGGACTCTGTCGGGTTGTTCAATACAACGTGGTCAACTCTTGAAAGCCCTTGCTCCTTCGCGAGCACCAACAAACTCGCAGACATGCGCTGGCTCGACTCATCCCAGTGCTTCCCGCTCTCGGCGTCCAGGCGTTCCACACCTGCTCTTATCTGCCTATAGAGAGAACGGTCAGCATCGCCGAGTTCAGCTACTGAGGAAGCTGCTCGTTGCATTGAGGGTGAGTCGTCGGCGACCGCGGCGATTCTTTCCGTAGCCGCAGCGCTCTCGGCGTCAAATTCTGGCTCCGGCCTGCGTCGACGTTGCGTAGGTGCTATGTGCTGATCATAGTGCGCGCCATAGTAAAGCTCGTATGTCGCATGAGGACCAACAGAGGGAGCCTCCGTTTTGAACACCTCAGCGATCTGTCCAAGTGCCTGGTTCCGATTGATCCGCCCGGCCTGGAGTTCTACGGCAATGGCTCCATACTGTTGTGGCCGATTGCCCGTACCCGACACGCCAATGTCGGGTCCACCAGCCGCGATGAGTTCACGCTGGACCTGGACATTACTGAGCGTCGCAGCCGCTTCTCCTCGTAGCAGGGTGTTTACATAGGATTGCTTGGACGTTGGATCGGGACGTTCGGTGAAGAGATGGTGCCCTACCTCGTGGGAAAGAGAGCGCGCGATTCTGGAGCCCTGCCCAACCGCATTCTCGTCAATAACGATCTTCTCACCGGGAACAAGATAGGTGCCCATACCGGCTTGCCCCCAGACAATATCCAGATCGTCGCGCTCAGCCTGTGCGAGGCCCGCCCGAAGTGTTGGGGATTTCGCCAGAAGTGGCGCCAACGAAGGGTCAGCCAGCGGGGATGCCGGACGACGTACGGGGCCTGGGCGAGCACCCTCCTGCGGCTGTGGCAGTACAGAGTCTTCAGTACGTTCCATGCTGGGGCTCCTGCCCACGGGGTCAACGCTGACTGATCAATACGTGGGTCAATGTCACATTGTCTGGGGCGAGAGTGAGTACAACCTCAGCGCCGTTCACTGGCGCGGTCCAGTAGGGGCGGGAGCCAGGGGCATCAGGCCGGGGTGGATACTGGGCCGTTCCCTCCCAGATGATCTCTTCGAGCGCAACGCTCGGGGGCGTGACATCAAAAGCAAGCTTCGCCTGCGCGGGATTGTCGACAGCACTTCTCAGCGTGATGTTCCGAACTTCAAGGCCACCCAACATTCCACGTTCTGCGGTTCGTTCGTCCCTCAGGCCCTGCCGAGTCGGCTCTCCAAGATGCGCGTGAAGCTGTTCGTTCAATGCGTCGACATCATCAAAACGCACACGAGACAATCGCTCGATGTCGTTCTTGAATCGCTCCATACCAATTTCACTCCCTGATTCGACGGACTGTTTTTGATTCAGATGATCTGATGGTTTCGGCGGCGCGGCGCTCGAACATGCTGCCAGCACAAGCGCCGGAATAGCGATCGCGAGGCGACGACGCGCTGCGATCCAGAGGCGGCGCTGAAGTCCGCGTTTTGATGAAGAAGCGCATTTCTCGACCCATGCATTCATGAAAGCATCTCGCGCGCCAATGTCACACTCTTGAATCTAGCACAGCATTTTGTGAGTGCGGATCGGGCCCGCGTGAACAATGAGCTACTGAAAACGCACCCGGTTCCACTTTCCAGTTTGAAAAGACGGGGCGTCGGCTGCGAGGGAGGGAGTGCCAGATGGGAGACCGAGCACAGTTCCATGTGTGCATTTCCGATAGTTGAAAGACTGTAGCCAGTAGGCTACAGTCTTCCATGAAGATCCAGCGTACCCGTCAGTTCGCGACATGGATTGACGCTCTCAAGGACGTAACCGCACGCGCTCGCATCCTGGCCCGTATCGGTCGGCTCGCTGAAGGCCATCCCGGAGATCACCGCTATCTGGCGGATGGCGTTTCTGAATTGCGTATCGATGCAGGACCGGGTTACCGCGTGTACTACACCCAGCGCGGCAGGCAGTTGGTGATTCTCCTGGTTGGAGGCGACAAGGGTTCACAGCAGCGCGATATCGAGAAGGCCAGGGAGATTGCGCGTGCCCTGTGAGCATCGAACTGGCTGTAGGCGAAATGACTCAATACTGAAGTACCGGAGCTGTCCCATCATGGCCATCAAGAGAAAAGTTGAACTCAAATCATTTGATGTGGCCGAGCATCTTCGGACGCCGGAGGAGATGGCGGCTTATCTCGACGCCTGCATCGAAGAAAGCGACGGTGATTCTGCATTTATCGCCAAGGCGCTCGGCGATATCGCTCGCGCTCAGGGCATGAGCAAGGTTGCGCGTGCGGCGGGCTTGTCGCGTGAGAGTCTGTATCGCGCACTGTCGGGCGAGCGCAGCCCGGATTTCGCGACCATCCTGAAGGTGACCCGGGCCTTGGGTGTGCGATTGCACGCCAGCGCTGTGTAAAGCATCAGGGCATTTCGCTCACGCTCGGCGATCTCAGAAAGTCTGGCGCGAACAGGTTCAATCAAACCGGATGATGCGGATCAAGCCTCTTGTCGACGATCCGTCTCCGAAGGCGGCCAATGTGCCACAGGGGAACGCCTCCTTCGCACCTTCGTAATTGATGAATGAGATCGTGCAGTGTATCCGCGTGCCGGGACGGATTCGGGTGATGGCTCTGTCATTCAAGACGAAGCTATACCACATGAGTTCAGGACTCATGGAACGCGCCATGGGGCGTGCGGTGGACGCGATCATCTCGGCAACAGCACCGCCACGCGAATCCACTTCGTCCAGCCGCAGCTCAACGAGAACAGGTTTCAGGTTTGGATAAGGTGTGCTCATTCCAGCAGCGGGTATGCTCGATTCGATAGCTGGGGCAGTGACGTTGTGAACCTGTGCAATTGGGATCTCAATGTTCCGCATTATTGAGCCCCACCCACCTGCAACGCGACATACTCCGCCAGCCCCCGACAGGCTAGTATCAGCCCTTCGCGCGTGCCATCGCCGATATCGTCTTTCTCTTCCCCGTCTACACGCACGCGCTCAGCGGCGTGATACAGCTCCAGCAGCGACACCAGGCCAACCGCAGCGCGATCCCTGCGCGCAGCAGCCACGGCGTCGCCAGGTGTGCCTGCCGGTCCCGGCCACGGCTGTCCATCGGCGGCGTCACCCGCCTGGATGCGTTGCAGGCAGCTGGGCAGGTTGATTGGCGCGGGTGCCTCGTTCGCAGCGGCGAAGGCCGCTTCCAACGGCTGCGCCAGTTCCGGCGGCAGGCGCAGGGCGGCCTCGCCCAGGGTTGCGGTCAGGTAGGGGTGATGGGCGTTGGACATGCGGGCATCCTCGTCAGGAACAGAGGTGCCGCCACGATAGGGTGGCGGGCGATGCGTGGCTTCCAAGACCGGGTCAACGAATCGGCGGGCACGAGGCCCCCACGCACCGCCCGCCGTCGATCGGCTAACGGATTGCCAGCCGGCGCCGCACCTGGAAGGACGACGCCGGCTGGCAAGCGTATACATCGTTGACAACTCGGGCTTGGAAGTCCCGACCACCTTTTCAGGTGGCGATTCATCATGCGCACGCAGAATCACCGCCTGCCAGTCGTTTGTTTCGATGGCATCGGGCGATCCGAGAGGAAAAATGAATTATCGCGTTTGGCTTGTTCTGCGCAGTTGCATGGCAAAAGCGACATATCGCGCAGCGCTGGAACGTGCGGGCATATAGCCCATCGCAGCGCAGCCACCTGCGCGCAGGGCGAAACAACGCGTAAAGCCAACTTAACTGACCGCACAGTTCACCCACCCGATCATCATAAGCGGCCAACGGCATCGGTGCTTCACATCGGCACAAAGTGGCCCCGGCGTTGCGATGGCACTAAGCTGCCGGGCCTGTGCCAACCCCACGGAAGCCCCCCATGTCCCACCTCCTGGCCAAGGCGGCCGAACAACAGGATCTCGACCGCATCGACGCACTGCTGGATGCCGGCGCGGACATCGAGTGGCGGCACAAAGGCACCGGACGCACGCCGTTGTTGTCGGCGGTGATCGCCGGAAAGGCTGACGCGGTGGCGCGGCTGCTGGACCGCGGTGCCAACATCGAGCATGCCTGCACGGCGGTGGGCTTTACCGCACTGGGATGGGCGACCGAGCGCAACGACGCAGACATCGGACGCCTGCTGATCGCGCGCGGCGCCTCGCTGGACGTGGCCTCGCCGGAACTGCATCGCACACCGCTGATGGTGGCGGCGCAGGGCGGTCATCTGCCGATGGTCGAGCTGTTGCTGGCTGGCGGTGCTGATGTTGCACGCGTGGATTTCGAAGGACGCAATGCGCTGTCGCTGGCCGAAGCGCGCGGGCATGCGGCTGTGGTGCAGTGCCTGCAGGCAGCGGGCGCACAGATGCCACCGGTGTTGGAGGAGGCGCCGCCGCTTGTGTGGCCTGAACCGGCCGCAGAAGGGGAACCGGCAGCCGTGGTGCGTGGCTATATGCTGGCCTGCCATGCGTGGGAAACACGTGGTTACCGTGATGCCAAGGCCGGTGGAGACCTGCTCGGTAGTGCAGCATTCCAACAGGAGCGCGCGAACATCCTTGCGGCCTGGTGTACCGACCGGAAGCGGGTGTATTCCACGGGCATGTCGGTGGGCAATCCGCCGGTGCACGTGCCGGAGGATCTGCTGGCCGCCGTCGGTCAGCCGACGGCCTCCAAGGCCGAAGTGCTGGTACGTGACCATGCACAGAAATCCCGCGCGCTACGTTACGAACGCCTGTTCGTGCTCAAGCGCGTGGCAGGGCAATGGCGGATCGACGTGCTGAAGAAGCGCCCGTTCCGCACCGAAGCGTGGTCGTCGGCGATTCTCTGAGCGCGACCCGCCGCGCGTCAGCCACACGTCTTCCGCAGCAATACCCACGCCAGCATCAGGGCGAACGTTCCGACCAAGGTCAGGCCGAACCACAGCGCGGCCACTTTCACGTTGCCGATCAACGCCGCCAGCATACGGTGCAGTTCGCTCTTCAGGATTGGATATTCAGCGTGTGCCTTGCGCAGACGCTGCCAACCCAACCCGAGGAATACCAGGGTCGAGAACGGCACCAGCAGGAGCGCCATCTGGATCAACCAACCGTTCGGCGTCGCATCGACCGTGCTGTTCAACAGAACCGCAAAAAGGGCGATGGGCAGTGCCACGATGAAAAAGCGCGGCCAGGCGGTATTGATGAAGGGCGACATCGCAATCTTCCATGAGGGGCGGCTGGGTCCGCGCGGCATCATGCCATGCCAATGTCCTGCTGCACCGCCGCGAGTGGTGTCACACAGCTCTGGCTAGACTGTGCTTCTTTTTCCCCACCGCAGGAGGCACCCATGGCCCATCCCATCTCCGTATCCCTGATTGGCGTTCCCACCGACGTGGGTGCGGGCCATCGTGGTGCCCGGCTTGGCCCGGAAGCGCTGCGCGTGGCGGGCCTGCCGGAGGCGCTGGAGGCGCGCGGCGCGGACGTGCGTGACCTGGGCAACCTGGATGGCCCGCGCAACCCGTGGACCGAGCCGGTGGAAGGCTACCGCCACCTGGATGAAGTGGTGGCGTGGAACCATGCGCTGATGGAAGCCAGCTATGCCGAACTGCAGGCTGGCCGCATGCCGATCATGCTCGGCGGCGACCACTGCCTGGGCATTGGTTCGATCACTGCGGTGGCGCGCTGGTGCCGCGAACAGGGCAAGACCCTGCGCGTGCTGTGGCTGGATGCCCATTCGGATTTCAACACCAGCGACGTGACCCCGTCGGGCAACATCCACGGCATGCCGGTGGCCTGCCTGTGCGGCCTCGGCCCGGATGCGCTGACCCGTCTTGGTGGCAGCGCACCGGCGATCACCCCGGCGCAGATGCACCAGATCGGCATCCGCTCGGTGGATCCGGAAGAGAAGCGCCTGATCAAGACCCACAAGGTCGATGTCTATGACATGCGCTACATCGACGAGAACGGCATGAAGCGCGCGGTGGAAGCCGCACTGGCCGGGATCGACGAGAACACCCACCTGCACGTCAGCTTCGATGTCGACTTCCTCGACCCGAGCATCGCGCCGGGCGTGGGCACCACAGTGCCGGGTGGGGTGAACTACCGCGAGGCGCAGCTGGTGATGGAAATGATTGCCGACACCGGACGCATGGGGTCGTTGGACATCGTCGAGCTCAACCCCTTGCTGGACAAGCAGAATGCCACCGCCGAACTGGCCGTGGACCTGGTCGAAAGCCTGTTCGGCAAGTCCACCCTGATGCGTGACTGACGGCGCCGCCTGAACGGATCTGTGATCCGTTCACGCCCGCTCCACGCCACTGCCGCCAGATTGCACTTCACGCGGCGGTGGTGGGCGTTGGCCTTCTCCCGCCGAGCGAAACAATCCCATCCGCGAATGAAGCGGTGTAGCGGCAAACCCAAGGAGAAGCCCATGAAGCGCGTAGTTGCCCTGATGCTGTTGTCGATGTTCTCGGTGGCCCTGCTGGCCGGCTGCAACACCATTGCCGGTGCCGGCAAGGACGTGCAGAAGGCGGGCGAGAAGGTCGAGGACACCGCGAAGGGCCGTTGAGCCCTGCACGGAACGGAAAGAGAAAAGGCCGGGGATTTCCCCGGCCTTTTTTTGCGCGTGCTTTTCGCTGCGTGCTGTCGAAGCGGAGTGAACCATTCAAGCAGGTGAGCATCTATTTCATTGCCGGTTGACCGGTATTCAACAGCCGCTGCGCGAAGCTGGAGCCACGGTAAGAACGCCGTTGCAACCAAGGACTCCCAGCAATGAACAAAGACATCATTTCCGGCAAGTGGTCGCAGCTGAAGGGCAAGGCCCAGGCCAAGTGGGGCGATCTGACCAACGACGACTTCGATGTGGCCGAAGGCAATGCCGAGTATCTGGCCGGTCGCCTGCAGGAACGTTATGGCTGGGCCAAGGACCGCGCGGAGAAGGAAGTGCGTGAGTTCCAGGACGCCGTGAGCAAGGACTACCCGGACTACAAGTAAGCACTTCGGTTTCCCCCACAGCACAACGCCCGCACCGAGAGGTTGCGGGCGTTGTGTTGTCTGGGCGGGACGATCAGCGCGCCGGCGGGTCCGGCACGTAGCGGTTGGGGAAGGCCTGTGGTTCGCGCGGCAGGCGCGACGGCGAATCCACCAGGATGCCGCGTGCGCGCAGGTTGCGGGCGCTGTCGTAACGCAGCTGCAGTACCTGTGCGGGGCTGCGGCTGGCGCGTTCGAAGTCGGTATCGCGCACCGAAGACTGCTCGCGTGCACCGTGGCCGGTGCCCAGCGCTGGCGCCTGCGACTTGCTGGCATAGCCCTCGATGCGGCTGCTGCTGGCGCTGGCATCGGCCGACGCTTCCGCCGCCGGGGCTGGCAGCGGCAGGCCACGGCGCAGGATCGGATCCGGACGCCAGCGGCGCGCTTCCTCGAACACCGCTACGCCCACCACGCCGATGTTGTCCGGGCGGCTGGTGCGGCTGGCATAACTGCCGCTGGGGCTGCTGAACACGAACTGCGCCACTTCGTCCTGGCTCTTGCGCCAGCCGGTGATGTCGGCGCGCTGGCCGGGATTGAGCACGTAGCCGGTCTGCGAAGGATCGGCATCTTCGCCGGAGATGGCGTTGACGCCGTCCACCGACAGCACCACCAGCACCCGGCGCGGGCTGTCGTTGTACAGCCGCACGGCGTAGCGGTGGCCGCGCTCGCCGGCCACCCAGCGCTGGCCCTCGGCGGGGTAGCTGCGCAGTTCGGTGCCGCGGTCGCGGTCGACCAGGGCCATGCGCACGGGGCCGCCCTCGTACACCGGCGGCGGCATCGGGGCCGGGCGGAAACCGGCCAGGGGCAGGATCAGCAGCAGGGGCAGCAGGCGTTTCATCGGGCGTCTCCAGCGGGGTTGGGTGAATGAACGCGTCGTTGGCCCTGACGGGGTTGACCGTTGGCACGGTAAACTGGCCCCGTTCATCGAAGGTTTCCCCACGCAGTCATGACGACCCGAGTCCTTACCGGCATCACCCCCTCCGGCACGCCCCACCTGGGCAACTACGTTGGCGCCATCCGTCCGGCCATCGCGGCCAGCCGCGCGCCGGGGATCGAGAGCTTCTTCTTCCTGGCCGACCTGCACAGCCTGATCAAGTCGCAGGACCCGCAGCGCACCCAGCGCGCGACCCTGGAGATCGCGGCCAGCTGGCTGGCCTGCGGCCTGGACCCGGAACACGTGTGGTTCTACCGCCAGAGCGACATCCGCGAGACCACCGAGCTGATGTGGTTCCTGACCGCCATCGCCAGCAAGGGCATCCTCAATCGTGCCCACGCCTACAAGGCGGCGGTGGACAAGAACCGCGAGGAAGGTGTGGACGAGGATGCAGGCGTCAGCGCCGGCCTGTTCATGTACCCGGTGCTGATGGCCGCCGACATCCTGATCTTCAAGGCCAACCAGGTGCCGGTGGGCCGTGACCAGATCCAGCACATCGAGATGGCGCGCGATTTCGCCCAGCGCTTCAACCATGTGTACGGCAAGGAGTATTTCCCGCTGCCGGACGTGGTGATCGACGAGCAGGTGGCGACGCTGGCGGGCCTCGACGGCCGCAAGATGAGCAAGAGCTACCACAACACCATTCCGCTGTTCGTGCCGCGCGAGGAGCTGAAGAAGCTGGTGTTCTCGATCCTGACCGACTCGCGCGCACCCGGCGAGCCGAAGGACACCGAGGGCTCGGCGCTGTTCCAGATGTACCAGGCGTTCGCCACCCCGGAACAGACCGCGGAATTCGCCAAGGCGTTCGCCGCCGGCATCAGCTGGGGCGATGCCAAGCAGCAGCTGTTCGAGCGCATCGACAGCGAGCTCTCGCCGCTGCGCGAGCGCTACAACGCGCTGATGGCCGAGCCGGAGAAGATCGAGGCGCTGCTCAAGCGCCGTGGCCAGCAGCTGCGCGAGCAGCTGGCGGCACCGCTGCTGGACGAGCTGCGCCATGCGGTGGGCCTGCGTGACCTGTCCACTGCGGGCGACATCGCCAGCGAGGACGCCGGCGTAGCTCGTGTGGCACCGCCGCTGTTCAAGCAGTACCGCGAAAAGGATGGCCGCTTCTACTTCAAGCTGACCGCTGGTGACGGCACGCTGCTGATCCAGAGCGAAGGCTTCGATTCGCCGCGCGATGCGGGCCAGCTGATCGCGGTGATCAAGCAGGCCGAGCAGGGCGACCAGTTGCAGAGCGAGCTGTTCAAGCTGGACGCGGAAGTGGATGTAGTGCTGGCCGCACTGGCGGCACTTCGAGCCGACTGATCGGTAGATGCCGACCTTGGTCGGCGCCGTTGAAGGGCGGATGCCGGCCAGCGGCCGGCACTACCCGTGAACGAAGGTCATGGCATGATGTCCGCGCGCCTCCGGCGCGATGACATGGAGTCTGCGATGGCCTGGTTGTCGCTGCTGCTGTTCCTGCCCTGGTTCCTGCTGCTGGGCAGCCTGTACTGGCTGTTCCCGCGCCAGCCGCGCACCGCGCGGCGGCGCCTGTTCGACAGCACCACCCTGGTGCTCGCATTCGCGCTGAGCATCGTGTCGATGCTGTGGGGCTACCGCATTGGCGTGGTGCAGCCGGGCGCGGGCCCGATCTGGCCGCAGGTGCTGGCGGTGCTGTACGCCTACGGCGCGTTCCTGGCGGTGCTGGTGTTGGCCCTGTTGCTGCGGCCGCGGTTCGCATTGCGCTCCGGCTGATCGGTAGTGCCGGCCGCTGGCCGGCACATGCATTCTCCTGGCTATCCCGAGGTTGCCGGACAGCGGCCGGCACTACCCGACCAAAGCCGCATCGAACCCGGGCCGCCTGCGCGCCTACCATGGGGGTCTGTTCCCGATCCTGCCAGGTGCGTGCCGATGACCGCCGACCCCAGCATCCACACCATCGATACCGGTTTCCAGCGCCCGGATTTCGACGCTGCCTATCTGATCGTTGAAAACGGCCGCGCTGCGTTCGTCGACTGCGGCACTGGTCTGTCGGTGCCGGCGATGCTGCAGGCGCTGGCGGATGCCGGCCTGGGCGTGGAGGCGGTGGACTGGCTGCTGCTCACCCACGTGCATCTGGATCATGCAGGCGGTGCAGGCCTGCTGATGCAGCAGTTGCCGAATGCGAAGGCGGTGCTGCACCCGCGCGGTGCGCCGCACATGATCGATCCGACGCGCCTGATTGCGGGTGCCACGGCGGTGTATGGCGCCGAAGAGATCGCGCGCAGCTATGGCCGCATCGAGGCGATTCCGGAGCACCGTGTGGTGGTGGCCGAAGACGGCCACCGCATCGACCTGGCCGGCCGCGAGCTGGTGCTGCTGCACACGCCGGGCCATGCGCTGCACCACTACTGCGTGTGGGATGCGCGCAGCCGCAGCTGGTTCACCGGCGATACGTTTGGCATCTCCTACCGCGAGCTGGACAGTGCGCAGGGTGCTTTCATCTTCCCCACCTCATCGCCGGTGCAGTTCGATCCGGAGGCGATGAAGGCCTCGATCCGGCGCATGCTCGATTACGCGCCGCAGGCGATGTACCTGACCCACTACGGTCGTGTGGAACAGGTGGAGAAACTGGCCGACGACCTGTTCGAGCAGATCGATGCGATGGCCGCCATCGGCCGCCAGTGCGATGGCCGACCGGACCGTCACCGCTGCCTGCTGGCCGCACTGCAGGCGCTGTACCTGGAACGTGCACAGCTGCACGGCTGCGCGCTGGACGATGCCGCGGTGACTGCAGTGCTGGCGATGGACATCGAACTCAACGCGCAGGGCCTGGCCTGCTGGCTGGACCGCATCAGCAGGTAGATCCACGCCACGCGTGGATGACGTGGACCCAGGCTGCGCCGTGATGTCACGACCACGTTACACTCTGGTGACTTCCAAGCTAGCCGTGGTACTGCCGTGAATCCGATGCGCGTGTTGCTGCTGTCGTCCTGCCTGTTTGTCGGTGGCCTGGCCCATGCGGCCAACGACCTGCCGGGTGGCGGTATCGATCCGCAGGCACTATCGCGCCACGTGCATGTGCTGGCGTCGGATGAATTCGAGGGCCGCGCGCCGGCCACCGAGGGCGAAGAGCGCACGGTGCAGTACCTGATCGAGCAGTTCCGCAGCTACGGCCTGCAGCCGGGTGGCGTGGATGGCAGCTGGGTACAGCCGGTGCCGCTGGTACGCGCGCAGCTGGACGGCGCGGCCAAGGCCAGCCTGTCGCTGAAGCAGGGCAAGCACGCGCTGGCCAACGGCGTGGACGTGACCCTGCAGAGCCTGCAGCCGCGCAAGCGCGTGCAGATCAAGGATGCGCCGCTGGTGTTCGTCGGCTACGGCATCGACGCGCCGGAGCGTCAGTGGAACGACTACAAGGACGTGGACCTGCACGGCAAGATCGCCGTCGTGCTGATCAACGACGCCGATTTCGAAGCCGATGCGCCGGGCGCGTTCGACGGCAAGGCGGTGACCTACTACGGCCGCTGGACCTACAAGTTCGAGGAAGCCGCACGCCGTGGCGCCGAGGGCGTGCTGATCGTGCACGAGACCGCACCGGCCGCCTATGGCTGGGCCACGGTGAAGAGCTCGGGCACCTCGCCGCTGTTCGACATCGAGCGCAGCCAGGCCGAGGCGATGGCGCAGCACACGCCGCTGCGTGGCTGGATGCAGCGCGAACTGGCCGAGGCGATCTTCGCCGACGCCGGCCTCGACTTCGATGCCGAGAAGCGCAAGGCGATGCGCGCCGACTTCCGCCCGGTGGCGCTGGACAATGCAAAGCTGAGCGTTGATTTCGCGCTCAAGCGCGAGCAGGTGGTGACCCGCAACGTGGTGGCCAAGCTGCCCGGTGGTGAACACGCCGACGAGGCCGTGATCTTCTCCGCGCACTGGGATGCCTTTGGTATCGGCCAGCCGGACGCCAAGGGTGACCGCATCCGCCGCGGTGCGATCGACAACGCCACCGGTGTGGCCACCGTGCTGGAACTGGGCCGCGTGTTCGCCGCCGGCCCGCAGCCGCAGCGCACGCTGTACTTCGTGGCCCTGACCGCCGAAGAGAAGGGCCTGCTGGGTGCCAGCTACTACGCCGCGCACCCGCTGGCGCCGCTGGACAAGACCGCTGCAGTGCTGAACATCGAGATGTTCAGCCCGGATGGCGCGACCCGTGACATCGCCTCGTGGGGCAAGGGCCGGGTCTCGCTGGAGGGTGACCTGGAGCGCGTGGCCAAGGCCCGCGGCCGCAGCTACAGCCCGGACCCGAACCTGGAAGCCGGCTTCTTCTACCGTGCCGACCACTTCGCCTTCGCCCGCCTGGGCGTGCCGGCGATCACCATCGGCCCGGGCCTGGACAAGCTGGACGGCGGCGTTGAAGCCGGCCGCGCGCTGCGCGAGAAGTACTTCGCCGACTGCTACCACCAGGCCTGCGATGCGTGGACGCCGAGCTGGGACCCGAGCGGCCACGCCGCCGACACCCTGCTGGTCTATGACCTGGGCGCCGAGCTGGCCAACAGCCGCCGTTGGCCGACGTGGGAAAAGGAATCGGAGTTCCGCGGCGCGCGCGACAAGAGCGAAGCGGCCCGCCGTTGAGGTAGTGCCGGCCGCTGGCCGGCAACTCCCTGCTCTTTCCGGAGGTTCATGAGGTTGCCGGCCAGCGGCCGGCACTACCGAAAGAGGTGGCGTTGCCGGCCAGCGGCCGGCACGCCCGGGTATTCGTCAGCGCCGGCGCAGCAGCTTCCACGCGCCCCAGCCACTGGCGGCGAGCGCTGCCAGATAGCACGCCAGCATCGTGCGCAGTCCAACCGGCGACCCTGCATTGATGCCGCGATGCAGGCGCAGTTGCAGCGAGCTGTGGCCGCTGCCCAGGTCCACCGCCAGCTGCAGCGCCAGCGCGGCGCAGAACACCAGCAGGGCAATCCCGAATCCGATGCGCGGCCACGCGGCCTGTGCGTTGGGGCGGCGCAGCAGCCAGGCCAATGCCGTGGCTGCGGCCAGCGTCGCCGCGATCCACATCAATGGCGTGGCGGGAGACGCAGCGGCCACCGGCAGTGCACCGGTGGCCGCGATCAGGGCAACGCGCTTACTTGCGGGTGCCGTCGAGCCAGTTCGGGCCCTTGTTGGTGAGGAAGAACACATAGACCACCAACGATACCGCGATCGTCGCGGTCACGTAGATGGCGAACCAGTCGACGTGGCCGGTCTTCAGCGCACCCTGGTACAGCAGCGGGGCGGTGCCGCCGAACAGCGAGTTGGCCAGCGCGTAGCCCAGGCCCACGCCCAGTGCGCGCACATGGGTGGGGAACAGCTCGGCCTTCACCACCGCGTTGATGGAGGTGTAACCGGTGAGGATGACGAACGCCATGGCCAGGGTCAGGAAGGCCAGGGTGGCGTCATGCTGGTGCGGCAGCTGGGTGATCAGGTACCAGCTGTACAGCACGCCGCCGACGCCGAAGAACACCAGCAGGGTCTTGCGCCCGATGATGTCCGACAGCCAGCCACCGACCGGCTGCAGCACCATCAGGAACGCCAGCACGCCCAGGTTGATCAGGGTGCCGGTCATCGGGTCGTTGCCGGCGAAGGCGCTCTGGATCATCTTCGGGCCGTTCACCGAGTAGGTGTAGAAGGCCACGGTGCCGCCGGCGGTGATCAGGAAGCACAGCAGCAGCGGCCGCCACTGGTGCACGAACAGTTCGTACATCGAGCCGGACTTCTGCGCCTTGCCCTCGCGCGCGGCCTCGATGGACGACTCCGACAGCGATTCGTCCATGCCCCGGCGCAGCCAGAACACCACCACCGCGGCGATGCCGCCGATGCCGAAGGCGATGCGCCAGCCCCATTCGGAGATTTCCGGCTTGCCCCAGAAGGTCAGCATCAGCAGTAGCGTCAGCTGGGCCAGCACATGACCACCGACCAGGGTGACGTAGTGGAAGGAGGACAGGAAGCCGCGGCGGCCGGGAATGGCGGCCTCGGACATGTAGGTGGCGCTGGCACCGTACTCGCCACCGGTGGCGAAGCCCTGCAGCAGGCGCGCGAACAGCAGGATGACCGCGGCCCAGATGCCGATGCTGGCGGCGGTGGGGGTGATGGCGATCAGGAACGAACACAGCGCCATCAGCGTGACCGACACGGTCAGTGCCAGGCGGCGGCCATGGCGGTCGGCGAAGCGACCGAAGAACCAGGCGCCGATCGGGCGCATCAGGAAGGTCGCCGCGAAGATCGCCCACACGTACATCGTGGAGTTCTTGTCGTCGGGCGAGAAGAACTGCGATTCGAAGTACACGGCGAACACCGAGTACACGTAGACGTCGTACCACTCCACCAGGTTGCCGGCGGAGCCTTTGAGGGTGTTGGAGATCGACCGCCGCAGGGCGGCGCGGTCGTTCGCGGGGACAGCAGGTTGGGACGTGGTGCTCATCTGGGTGGGAATCCTCGATGCGGCGCGTCCGTGCGCAGGGAAAACGGCGCCCGGCCTTGGGGCGGCGCGGCCGGGCAGCCCTCTTGGTACTGCATCGACCGTCAACACGGGGTAGCAGACCAGAGCAGGGTGCATGGATGGATGACAGCGTGCCACCGTATGGGGTCCCGGACCATACTCAAAACGTCCTAGAATCCGCCTTCCCCCGGCTCCCTGGTGTGTCATGTCGGCTCCCCCCTCTTCGTCTGCGGCTGCCCCCCGGGGTGGCCTTGTCGCGCTGGCACTGCTGCTGGTCTACGTGGTCTGGGGCTCGACCTACCTGGGCATCGCCAAGGCCCTGCACGGCGGCGCACTGCCGCTGACGATGGTCTCGGGCAGCCGCTTCATCATTGCCGGCGGCCTGATGTTCCTTGCGCTGCGCCTGTTCTGGAAGCTGCCGAACCCGACCCTGCGGCAGTGGCGCAACCTGGTCATCATGGGCGTGACCATGCTGGTGCTGGGCAACGGCATGGTGGTGCTGGCCGAGCGTGAGGTGTCCTCGGGCCTGGCCGCCACGGCGGTGGCCTCGGTGCCGCTGTGGATGGCGCTGTTCTCGGCGCTGCGCGGCCAGCACGCCAGCCGTGGCGAGTGGCTGGGCATCGCCATCGGTTTCCTGGGCGTGGTCTGGCTCAACGCCGGCAGCAGCCTGACGGCCTCGCCGACCGGGCTGGTGCTGCTGCTGATCGCGCCGATCGGCTGGGCCTTCGGTTCGGTGTGGGCACGCGGGCTGGATCTGCCGGGCCCGTTCATGACCGCTGCCGGGCAGATGCTCTGCGGCGGCGTGCTGCTGGTGCTGATCGGCCTGGCGGTGGGCGAGCGCCCGACCACGCTGCCCGATACCGGTGGCCTGCTGGCGATGGCCTACCTGTGCGTGTTCGGCTCCATCGTCGCGTTCACCGCCTACGTGTGGCTGCTGCAGAACGTGCGCCCCGCGCTGGCGGGCAGCTACGCGTACGTCAATCCGGTGATCGCGGTGCTGCTGGGCGCACTGCTCAACGGTGAACGCTTCGGCTGGCGCGACCTGTTGGCGATGGTGGTGATTCTTCTGGGTGTGGTGGTGCTGACGATGGCAAGGACGAGAAAGAAATGAGCATGGATGAGAAAGAACAACGCCGGGGCCTGCTGGTCACTGCGTCCACCTTCGTGATCTGGGGCCTGGTGCCGGTGTACTGGCACCTGCTCAACGAGGTGCCTTCGTTCCAGATCATCGCCCACCGCATCATCTGGAGCACCGTGCTGGTGCTGGGCTGGCTGCTGATCAGCTCGCGCCTGGGTTGGTGGCAGAAGATCGCCGCGCAGCCGCGCGCGCTGCCGATCCTGCTGGTGTCGAGCCTGACCATCGCCTTCAACTGGGGCCTGTACATCTGGGCGGTCAACGCCGGCCATGTCATCGAGACCAGCCTGGGCTACTTCATCAACCCGCTGGTGAACGTGCTGCTGGGCGTGCTGGTGCTGAAGGAACGCCTGCGCCGCCTGCAGTGGGTGGCGGTGGCGATGGCGGCGGTGGGCGTGGCCTGGCTGACCATCGACGCCGGCACACCGCCGTGGATCGCGCTGGGCCTGGCCTGTTCGTTCGGCCTGTATGGCCTGTTGCGCAAGCTGGTTTCGGTCGACCCGGTGGCCGGCCTGGGCGTGGAAAGCATGTACCTGTTCCTGCCGGCGCTGGCCTTCGCGATCTGGGCCGAGAACGGCCATGGCGGCGCGTTCTTCCATGGCTGGGGCTGGCGCAACGACCTGCTGCTGATCTTCGGCGGCGCAGTCACCGCCGTGCCGCTGATCGGCTTCGCCTACGGCGTGAAGCGCATTCCGCTGTCGCTGGTCGGCATCCTGCAGTACATCGCGCCGAGCCTGCAGCTGCTGCTGGGTGTGTTCTTCTTCCACGAAGCGTTCGACACCGCAAAGGCGATCGGCTTTGCCGCGATCTGGGCCGGCCTGGTGCTGTTTGTCGGCGACAACATCCGCACGATGCGCGCCAAGCGCTAGCGCCGCGTCCGCTCGGCTGACACGTGTGCACAAAAAAGAGCGGCGCCCCGAGGGGCGCCGCTCTGCTTCCATCCACAGCCAGGAGAGAGTTGGCTGTGACGGGAACGCGGTTGCAGGCTTAGAAGCGCTGCTGGTACTTCATGTACATGAAACGGCCGATATCGAAGCCACCGTAGTAGGTGAAGCTGCTGTTCGGCTGGCTGTACATGATCGGACCCTGGTGGTCGAAGACGTTGTTCACGCCCAGCGACACGGTGCCGTCCCACGGCAGGCTGTAACGCACCTGCAGGTCGTGGAAGGTGTTGGAGCCCACCTTGTTGGTCGGCGATGCACTGGTGTACGACGAACTGAAGCCCGGCAGGTTGCACTCGTCCATGTACGAGCACTTCTCCTTCATGCTGGAGTAGTAGCGCGCGGTCCAGCCGATGCCGAGGTCGCCGTACTGCCAATCCAGGTTGAAGGTCGAGCGGACGCGGAAGTCGCCGCCCCAGCTGGTGCGCTGCTCCACCGGCGTGGTCGCGGCGTTGTCGTTGCGCTGCTTCAGGTAGTCGGTGTAGGTGGTGTTCCAGTTGACGGCGAACTGGCCGAACGTGGTTTCCGGCAGGCGGTAACGCACGTTGATGTCATAGCCGGCGGTTTCGCGGAAACCGGCATTGACCAGCGAGCGGTCCAGGCTGTTGACCTGGCCGTTGCTGCCACGGGTGAAGCGGCCACAGGCGGCGTCCGAACCCTGCACATAGCACTGCTCGAGAATGCTGTTGGTGGTCTCGGAGACGATGGCGTTGTTGATGCGGATCTTCCACCAGTCGAGGCTGACATCCAGGCCGGCCACGAAGTCCGGGCTGTACACCAGGCCCACGGTCCAGGTCTTGGCGGTTTCCGGCTTCAGCGCCGCGTTGGAACCCGAGTTGAAGTCGACGGTCGACTGCTGGCCCGGCTTGGTGGCAACGGTGCCATCGCTGTTGAGCTGGCGGAAGTTGGCCGGCACCTTCAGCGCCTGGCAACGGGCAGCAACGGTCGGGCTGGTGGCCGCGGTACCGAACGAGGTATCGCACGGATCGGTGAACGAATCGCGGGTACTGACGGTGCCACCGTACAGGTCATCCACGGTCGGTGCACGGAAGCCGGTGCCGTAGGTGGCGCGTACCAGCAGGCTGTCGATCGGCTTCCACTTCAGGCCGAACTTGCTGTTGGTGGTCGAGCCGAAGTTGTTGTAATCCGAGTAGCGACCGGCCACGTCCAGCGACAGTTCGCGCGCGAACGGCAGATCGGCCAGCAGTGGCACCTGCAGCTCCAGGTAGACCTCGTTGAGCGAGTAGTCGCCACGGGTCGGCTGGCCGGTGGTGCCGGTAATCTCACCCTTCTGCACCCGCATGTCCGGGGTGTAGCTGGCTTCTTCGCTGCGGTGCTCGAAGCCCATCGCGCCCATAATGTCGCCGGCCGGCAGGGTGAACAGCGAACCGGAGATGTTGGCGCTGGCCACCTTGGTGGTGCTCTTCATCTTGTCGACGAAGCGGGCGAACAGGTAGTCCTGTACGTCCTGGTTGCTCAGCGAGCCAGGGCCGGTATAACCCATCGGCGCAGCCGGGTTCCACGGCACGCAGCCGGCGATCACCGCACCCGGTGAGCCGCAGCGGGCCACGTTGCCATCCATGAAGGACGGGCCGACGGCCTGGTTGACGTGCGGCTGGTACATGCTGCCGGTACCGATGCGCTCGCCTTCATTGCGGTTGTACATGTAGCTGACGTTCCAGTCCCAGTACCGCGAACCGGTTTCGAAGCTGCCTTCCAGGCCGATGCTGGCGCGCTTGGTCTCCAGATTGTTCTCGGTGCCGCGCGGCAGCTCCTCGGAGCGGTGCGCGAACAGCACATCCTGGCCCCACAGGTTGAACGTGCTGTCCTTGGACAGGGCGGCACGGCTGCCGTTGCGCGCCTGGGCGGCGCTGACCGAGTACGGGTAGCCGGCCAGCTGCTTGGTCGATTCGCGCTTGCTGTACAGCGCGTCGGCGACGATGCGCAGGTCGTCGGTGATCGAGAAGCCGCCGTTGGCGAACACCGAGGTGCGCTCCAGGCCGGTCAGCAGGCTCATGTTGGTCTTGCTGTTGGCACCATCGGCCGGATCCGGCGCGTGGAAGTTGCCCTTCTGGCTCGGATCGCCGCCCGGGCCCACGGTCAGGTTCTTGCCACCGACGGTGACGTAGCCCCACGGGGTGTTGCCGTTCAGGTTGTCGGTCGGGTGGCGCGGGCCGTTGGGATAGCGGCTGAACTCGCGATCCTTGCCCAGCACTTCGTCTTCCTTGGTGCGCTCGGCACCCACGGTGAACCAGCCGCGGTCGAAGGTCTTGCCGAAGGTGGCGCTGTAGGAACGCTTCTGGCCGTCACCCTGGCCGTACTGGCCGAAGTAGACGCTGGCTTCGCCACCATCGAAGTTCTTGCGGGTGATGATGTTGACCACGCCGGCGACCGCGTCCGAGCCATACAGAGCGGATGCACCGTCGGTCAGCACTTCCACGCGCTCGACGATGGCCGACGGAATCGAGGCCAGGTCGGAGTAGCCGCCGGCGCTGACGCCCATGCGGCGGCCGTCGATCAGCACCAGGCTGCGTTCCGGGCCGAGGTTGCGCAGGCTGACGTACATGCCGCCGAAGTCGCGCGAGGAGGTCAGCGAAGACGCGCGGCTCATGCTCGGCGAACCAGCAGCGGGAATGTCCTGCAGGATGTCGGCGACGTTGACGTAGCCCTTCTTCTCGATCTCGGCGCGGTTGAGCGCGATCACCGGCTGTGCGGTCTCGACACTGGCCTGGCGGATGCGCGAGCCGGTGATTTCGATGCGGTCGAGAGTGGTGGTGGCGTCGCCGGTGCTCTGTGCGAAGGCGGGGGTGGTGCAGCTGGCGGCCAGCGCGATGACGATCGCGTTGCGCAGCGGATTGGTTTTCAGGGACATCCGTGAAATCTCGTGCTTCAGAAAAAACATGCGCCCGTTCTGTGGGCGCGTGGGGTGCTGCAAACCAACGTGGGGGCGCGATTCTAGAATGTTTCCATTCGTAACTGTTTATCGCTGTGCCGCGGATGTGCGCGAAAATGAATCGCAACCAACAATCCACAGATGTGATGTGCGCAACGTCACGTGCGTTGCGTTGGCGATGGGCAGAGGCATCGATAGCGGCGGATTTCCCGCAATCTGTAGCAGTGCGTGTGTGCAGGCATCCATCCACGCATGGCGTGGATCTACTGGACGTACTGGTTCATCACCAGGCCCGGCTGCATCGCCCTGAGTAGATCCACGCCATTCGCGGATGACGCGCAAGAAAAAGGGACGGAGCGTTCGCTCCGTCCCCTGCGTGATGCGCAGTCTGTCGCTGCGTGATGCTCAGGTTTCGCGCAGCGCCGTGGTGATGGGTAAACGTGCCGCGCGCAGCGCCGGGAACAGGCCGCCGACCAGGCCGATGCCCAGCGCCCATTTCAGGCCGGTCCACAGCAGTTCCGGCGACACATGGAACTTGAACACCACTGCGCTGAAGTTGCTGCCGATGGTGGACACGCTGTAGCCATTGAACAGCAGCCATGCCACTGCGCAACCGAGCAGGCCGCCGAGCAGGGCCAGCAGCATCGTCTCCAGCATCACCGCCGTCACCACCGGCAGGCCGCGGAAGCCGATCGCGCGCATGGTGGCGATCTCGCGCGCGCGCGTGGCCACTGCTGCATACATGGTGTTGAGCGCACCGAACACCGCACCCACCGCCATGATGGTGCCGATCACCTTGCCGAGGATGTCGATCAGCTTGGTCAGGCCACCGCCCTGCTTGCTGTAGTACACGCGGGTGGTTTCCACGTCCAGTTTCAGGCGCGGGTCGGCAGCGACGGCGGCCTTGAACTGCTCGAAGCCGGGCTTGCCATCGGTGCGCACGCTGATCGACTGCCACGCACTGCGCTGGTAGGTGGTGGCCAGCGTATCGGCGTCGGTCCACAGTTCCGAATCATGCGCGTCGCCGGTGGCGAATACGCCCACCACGGTCCAGGTCTGGTTGCCCAGGGTCAACGTCTTGCCCACCTCCATATCGCGGAACTGGCCCTTGGCGCCCTGGCCGACCACGATCTCGCGCAGGCCGGTGGCGAACGTGCGGCCTTCGACGATCTTGACCTTGTCATGCACCGCCCACGCCTGCGGGCCGACGCCGCGGAATTGCGCATTGACGTCGGTACCGTCGGACTTTGACACCAGGTTGACCACCTGCGACAGCTCCGGTGACAGCAACGGCCGGCCTTCGGCATCGCGGCTGATGCCGGGCAGGGTGGACAGCGTGGGTACCTGCTCGCGGGTGATGACCGAGTTGGTTTCGGCCTGCGAGCCGCCACGCAGCACGATGGCAGTGGTGTCATCGCCGGTGTTGTTGAGCGTGGCCTGGAAGCCTTCGCCCATCGCCAGCATCGCCACCAGCACGCCGACCACGCCAGCGATGCCGACCACGATCACCGAGGACGCACCCCAGCGCTGCGGCAGGCTGGCCACGCCGATGCGGGTGGCGGCCAGTGCCAGTCGCCCACCGCGGGTCAGCAGCAGCCACAGGGCCACCAGCACGGCCACGGCCAGCACGCCGATCCACGGCAGGCTGATCCACAGCACCAGGCCGATCACCAGCAGCAGCACCGTCACGCCGTTGCCCAGCCACTTCTTGAGTTTGCTCTTGAACATGTCTGCGTTCTCCTCAGCGGCCGGCCAGTGCGTCGACGATCTTCAGGCGCTTGGCACGCAGCGCCGGCAACAGGCCGACGATGATGCCGATCACCACGATCAGGCCCAGCCCCATCAGCCAGGTCGGCGTCGGCACGTGCGGCGGCAGCATGCCCATGCTCTTCGGCCCGATCGCCGGCAGGATCAGGGCGGCCAGGCCCATGCCGATCAGGCCGCCCAGGCCGATCAGCAGCACCGACTCCACCATCACCAGGGTCAGCACGGTGCTGTCCTTGAAGCCGAGCGTCTTCAGCGTGGCCAGCTCCGGCACGCGTTCGCGCACCGCCTGCGCCATGGTGTTGCCGGTCAACAGCAGCAGGGTGAAGAACACCGCACCCATGATCGACGTAACGATCATGCCGATGTCCGCGAACTGCTTGACGAAGGCCTGCTGGAACGCCGATTCGGTCTGGGTCTTGGTCTCGTGGTCGGAGTTGGCCGAGATCGCATCGATGGCCTGCGCCACCCGCGAGGACTGGTCCGGGTTGTCCAGCGTCACCGTGTACCAGCTCACCTGGTTCTTGATGTAGTCGTTGGACTCATCGAAGTACTTCCAGTTCATCATCAGCTGGCGTTCTTCATTGGCGGCCAGCGCACGGTCCTTGGAGCGGAAGATGCCCTTCAGCTCCAGCGGCCAGTCGTTGCTGCCGCCACGCGGGAAGATGGTTGCCTGCAGCGGGATGGTGTCGCCGATCTTCCAGCCGAACTGCTTGGCCAGGGTCTCGCCGACGATGGCACCGGTGCGGGTCTGTTTCCAGTCCTCCAGCTGTGCCGGATCGATCTGCAGCTCGCGGTAGACATCGAAGTAGTTGCGTGACACCGAGAAGTTCGGGAAGAAGTTCTTCGGGTCCTGGTAGATGCCGCCGAACCACATGCCGTAGGCCACGTCACGCACGCCGGCCACCTGCCGCACCTGGGCTTCCAGACGGATCGGCAGCGACTGGGTGATCGACAGCCGCGAGGCGACCACCAGCCGGTTGGCGCCTTCCACGCTGCCGCCGGAGGTGAATGCCACGCGTACCGAATCGAGCATGCCGAACAGCAGGAACGCGGCCACCACCGAAAGCAGGGTCAGCAATGTACGGGTGCGGCTGCGGAACAGCTGCGCCCACACCAACGAGAAATATTTCATCGCCGTGGCCTCCGTCAGTGGGCCAGCGGCGCGTCGGCCAGCTCGCCCTTGTCCAGGTGTACCGTGTGCGTGGCGTACTCGGCGGCCTTCGGGTCATGGGTGACCATGATGATGGTCTTGCCGTGCTCGCGGTTGAGCTGCTGCAGCAGGCCGAGGATTTCCTCGGCAGACTGGCGGTCGAGGTCGCCGGTCGGTTCGTCGCAGATCAGGAAAGTCGGGTCGGAGACGATTGCGCGCGCGATCGCCACGCGCTGCTGCTGGCCGCCGGACAGTTCATTCGGGCGGTGGCTGCGGCGGTCGGCCAGGCCGACCAGGGTCAGCGCGATCTCGGCGTTGCGCTTGCGTTGCGCCGCATTGAGATGGGTCAGCAGCAGTGGCAGTTCCACGTTCTTCTGCGCGGTCAGCATCGGCATCAGGTTGTAGAACTGGAACACGAAGCCGACGTGGTGGCTGCGCCAGGTCGACAGCTGGCCGCCACTCATCTGGTCGATGCGCTCGCCTTCGATGCTGATCTCGCCGCCGCTGGGGTTGTCCAGGCCGCCGATCAGGTTGAGCAGGGTGGTCTTGCCTGAGCCGGACGGACCCATCAGCGCGACGAAGTCGCCGCTGGCGATGTCCAGGTCGATGCCGTGCAGCACCTGCACTTTCTCGGGGCCACGCTGGTAGGTCTTGGTGATGTTGCGCAGTGAAACCAGGGTCGACATGGGTGGTTCTCCACGGAAGGCGGGAAACGGGGAAGCGCCACGGCGGGGGCCGCAGGCGTGCGTCGAGCGGTGCTGCCGGCGGCGCCCGTGGGCGCCAGGCCGTTACTGCGCTTGTTTCTGTTGCACCTTGGCGCCATCGTGCAGGGTGTCGGGCGGGTTCACCACCACCGACTCACCCGCGCTGACGCCCTTGAGGATCTGGCGGTCCTTGCCCATCGCCTGGCCGGCCTCGACCGTGCGCTGCTGCACGCGGTTCTGGTCGCCCAGCACGAAGGCCACCGAGGCGCCCTCGCGCTGGACCACGGCGCCCGCCGGCACGCGCACGCCCTGCGGTTTGGCCGCCGCCTGCGGCTGCGCCTGCTCCAGGAAGCTGACCCGCACGCCCATCTCCGGCACGATGCGCGGGTCCTTCACCTTCAGTGCCACGCGCACCTTCACCGTGGCCTTGCCGCGGTCGGCGGTGGGGATGATGGCGATCACCTCGCCGGGAATCTTCCACTCCGGATAGGCGTTGAGCGTGGCTTCCACCGGCATCTTCGGCTGCACGCGGCCGATGAAGGCTTCGCCGACCTCGACTTCGATCTCCAGCGAGTCCATGTCGACGATGGTGCCGATGCCGGTGCGGGTGAAGCCGCCGCCGGCCGACAGCGGCGAGACGATTTCGCCGGGCTGCGCGGCCTTGGCGGTGACCACGCCGGAGAACGGCGCACGCACGATGTTGTTGTCGACGCCCAGGTCGGCGATGGCCAGCTGGTCGTTGGCCACCTTGACGTTGCGCTGCGCGGTATCCAGCTGGGCACGCAGGCTGTCGCGCTGGGCCACGGCCTGGTCGTACTGCGAGCGCGACACCAGCTGCTGGCCGACCAGCGCCTGCAGGCGGCTGGCTTCGGCGGCGGCCTGCTTCTGCTGTGCCTCCAGACCGGCCACCTGGCTGCGTGCGGCCTGCAGCTGCGAGGCATACAGGCTGCGCTGCGCGTCGGCATCGATCGGGTCCAGCGTGGCCATGATCTGGCCCTGCTCCACGCGCATGCCTTCCTCGATCATCACCTCACGCACCTTGCCAGTGATCTTGGCCGAGACCGTGGCCATGCGCCGGGCGACCACGTAGCCGCTGGCATCGAGCACCGAACTGCTGGCGCTGCCCTGCTGGATGGCCACGGCGGGTGCGGTTTCCACTTCCACCGCTGGCGTACGCCCGAACAGGGCGAAGGCAGCAGCGGCCAGCAGCAACACGATCACGATGATCGCGATCCACAGCCAGCGGCGGCCACCACCACTGCCACTCCCTCCGGAGGCGGGCGGCGGGGACTTGCGGTCGATACGGAGTTCCTTCAACAACTCGGCAGAAGCGTTCATTCGTTCCATCACAGACGTTCGGGCGGGTGTGGCCGGAAGAGCGGACGGCGGCGGTTCCGGCGGTGGAGCGTGCGGCACAGCATGAAGGCAGGCACAGCGATGACGGCAGTGACAGCTGTCACCCGATGACACTGACGGCGGCAACTGCGAAATGTGACCACGGCGGCACAGGATGGCAACGTCCCCGCTACCGGTACCGCCCATGGATCCGATCGTCCCGTCGCTGGCCCGCCTGCAGCAGGTGCAGGTGCGCTACCGAGACCATACCGCCCTGCATGGCATCGACCTGCAGGTCCGCGCTGGCCAGGTGCTCGCATTGCTGGGCCGCAACGGTGCCGGCAAGAGTACCGCGATCAGCGTGCTGTTGGGCCTGCGCCGCGCCGACGCCGGCCAGGTCGAACTGCTTGGCGGTGACCCGCAGCAGTGCGCCAGCCGTATCGGCCTGGGCGTGATGCTGCAGAGCACCAGCCTGCCGCCGATGCTGCAGGTGGACGAACTGGTGGCGCAGGCCAGCGCCTGCTATCCCGACCCGATGCCGTTGCAGGAGGTGCTGCAGCGTGCCGGCCTGCAGGCGCTGGCGCGCCGCCGCTACGGCCAGCTGTCCGGTGGCCAGCAGCGCGCCTTGCAGTTCGCCATCGCCCTTTGTGGCCGCCCGCGCGTGCTGTTCCTGGATGAGCCCACCACCGGCCTGGATATCCAGGCGCGGCAGGCGATGTGGCAGGCAATCCGGCAGCTGGTGGCCGAAGGCTGCGGCGTGCTGCTGACCACCCATTATCTGGAGGAGGCCGAAGCGCTGGCGCAGCAGGTGGTGGTGCTGGAGCAGGGCCGGGTGCTGGCCGATGCACCCTTGAGCGAGCTGCGCCTGGCCGACCGGCCACGCCGCATCCGCTGCCGCAGCGTGCTGACTGCTGAAGACGTACAGCAGTGGCCGGGCGTGCAGGACGTGCAGCGCGACGGCGAGCACCTGCAGCTGCTGGCGAGCCCGGCCGAGCAGGTGGTGGCGCGCCTGCTGGCCGCCGATGCGCAGCTGCGCGAACTGGAAGTACAGGGCGCGGCGCTGGCCGACGCCTTCCTCGACATGACCCGGGAGGCCGCATGAACACCCTTGTCCGTACCGCCAGCGCGCCAGCAGCCTCATGGCGCCGCGTACTGCGCCCCTACCGCGCCGAGCTGATGGCCGAACTGCGCCGCGCCTGGCGCACGCCGGCGTTCGCGGTGCCCTCGCTGCTGTTCCCGGTGCTGTTCTACCTGCTGTTCGGCGTGCTGCTGGGGCGCGGTCATGCGCCGTTGTACCTGTTGGCCACCTACTGCGTGTTCGGCGCGATGGCCCCGGCCCTGTTCGGCTTCGGCGTGCAGTTGGCGCTGGATCGTGAAGGCGGCCTGCTGACTCTCAAGCGCGCGCTGCCGATGCCGGCGGCGGCACCGCTGCTGGCACGGCTGGCGATGGCGGTGATGTTCGCGCTGCTGGTGGCGTTGCTGCTGATCGGCGTCGCGCGCGTGCTCGGTGGCGTGCAGCTGCAGGCGTTGCAGATGGTGCAGCTGCTGGCGGTGGCGGGCCTGGCGGCGCTGCCGCTGGGGGCGATTGGCCTGCTGATCGGCAGCCATGTCAGTGCCAGCGCGGCACCGGCGATGGTCAATCTGGTCTACCTGCCGCTGGCCCTGTTGTCGGGCCTGTGGCTGCCGCTGTCTGTGCTGCCCACGCTGTTCTCGACGATGGCCCCACTGTGGCCGACCTGGCATCTGGCGCAGCTGGCGCTGCCGGTGGTCGGGCTGCCGTCGGTGGGCAGCGTGGCCGGCCACCTGCTGGTGCTGCTGGCGGTCACCGTGGTCGCGCTGCTGCTGGCGCGCCGTCGCCTGCGCCGGATCGGCTGAACTGGCATGATCGGCAGCGATCGTCCCCGCCTGGATTCTCCCGTGTCGTCGAGCTGGCTTGCGTCCCTGCTGCGCCCCGCACCGGATTCGGCGGTGGCCGAGCTGCTGCGACGTGGCAAGTCGCCCTGGAGCGGAGCGATCCACCTGCTGTGGTCGGTATGGATCTTCCTCACCCCGGTGCTGGGCAATGGCTTCACGCTGCGCTGGCTGCTGCTGACCCTGCTCAGCTATCCGTTGTTCCTGCTGCTCTATGCCAGGGTGATGCTGTCGCCACGGCACCATGGGTGGCGCTATGCGCTGGGCATGATCGTGCTGGCGCTGGTACTGCTGCCCTGGTACCCCTCGGGACTGAGCTACTTCGTGTTCGGCTGCGTGATGATCCGCATGAGCGGGCGCAGCAGCTGGTGGGCGTACCTGCTGCAGCTGACCGCGCTGAACCTGCTGTTCTGCGGCACCGCGCTGTACTTCGGCTATCCGTGGCAGGCCATGGTGTGGATGCCGGCGGTGTCGTTCATCGTCGGGCTGGTGGTGAACGTGGAGGCCCTGAGCCAGCAGCGCGACGTTGCCCTGCAGCTGTCGCAGGACGAGGTGCGGCGACTGGCCACCACCGCCGAGCGCGAGCGTATCGGCCGCGACCTGCACGACCTGCTGGGGCACACGCTGTCGCTGATCACGCTGAAGCTGGAGCTGGCACGCAAGCTCTACGATCGCGATGACGCGCGTGCACGGCAGGAGATCGGCGAGGCCGAGGACATTGCACGCGAAGCGCTGGCACAGGTGCGCAGTGCAGTGACCGGCATCCGCGCCAGCGACCTTGCTGGCGAGCTGGCATCGGCGCGCCTGCTGCTGGAATGCCAGCAGGTACATCTGCAGTACACGACGCCACCTGCGATGCCGGTGGACGTGGAACGTGGCCTGGCGCTGGTGCTGCGCGAGGCGGCAACCAACATCGTGCGCCATGCGCAGGCGACCCGGGTACAGGTGGATTTCATGCTTGAGGAACGACAGTTGGCGATGCAGATACGCGATGACGGCCGTGGCGGCGTGCAGGCCGAGGGCAATGGACTTTGCGGCATGCGTGAGCGGGCCGCAGCACTGGGTGGCCAGTTGACGCTGCAGTCGCCGCGCGGGGCGGGCACCGTGCTGACGGTGCGCGTGCCGTTGATGGCCGCGACTACGCCGCTGTCGCCTACGTCGTTGGCGCAGGACGGTGCCGCATGATCCGCATCCTGCTGGCCGAAGACCAGGCGATGGTGCGCGGTGCGTTGTCGGCGCTGCTCGGCCTGGAGCCGGACATCGAAGTGCTGGGCAGCGCCGCCGATGGCGAAACCGCGTGGCGGATGCTGCAGCAGCTGCAGCCGGACATTCTGGTCACCGACATCGAGATGCCCGGCTTGTCCGGTCTGGAACTGGCGCAGCGCATCGCCCGCCAGGAACTGCCGATCAAGGTGGTGATCGTGACCACCTTCGCCCGTGCCGGCTTCCTGCGCCGCGCGCTGGAGGCGGGGGTGCTGGGCTACCTGCTGAAGGACGCACCGGCCGAGAACCTGGCCGATGCCCTGCGCAAGGTGAAGCAGGGCATCCGCGCGATCGACCCGCAGCTGGCACTGGATGCGTGGTCGCAGGCCGACCCGCTGACTGACCGTGAGCGCCGCGTGCTGCGGCTGGCGGGCGAGGGCCGCACCGCCAGCGAGATCGCCGAGCAGCTGGGGTTGTCGCACGGTACGGTGCGCAATTACCTGTCCGAGTGCATCGGCAAGCTGGGCGTGGCCAATCGGATCGAGGCGTATCGGCTGGCGCGGCAGAAGGGGTGGTTGTAGCGGATCATTTCCGCGCCTGCGGAGAGGTGTCACTTTCTTTGCGCGCAAAGAAAGTAACCAAAGAAACGCTCCGCCGGCCGCGAGCCGGCGCGCTTCGCACGCCGGTGCCCTGCGCTCCTCGGTCCGTCGAGGGACGGCGCGGGAACTCGCTGCGCTCAAACACCCGCGCCTCTTCGCCCTCGCCGGACCTGCGGTGCTCGGCTCGCTCAAGGCGGACTTGAAGGGCAAGATCAACAGCTAGAGCATCCACGCATGGCGTGGATCTACTGGGTGCAGTTGTGGCATTTGACCTTGGGTCCGCCTTGAGCGAGCCGAGCATCGCAGGGGAATCAGGGGCGAAGAGGCGCCGGTGTTTGAGCGCAGCGAGTTCGGCGCCGTCCCCTGATTCACCGAGAAGCACAGGGCACCGGTGCGCAGCACCGGCTCGCGCTCTGGCGGCGCGTTTCTTTGGTTACTTTTCTTTTCGCGCGAAAAGAAAAGTGACACCCCCCGCGGTCGCGGAAACGATCCGCCGGGAACACCCGGCGAACCCTTTCAATCCTTCCCGCGCGCCATCGCCTGGAACACCCCATCACGCCGCACCCACAGGTGGAACAGCGCCGCACCCACATGCATCAGCACCGTGGCGAACAACACATACGCCAGCAGGCTGTGCGCGTTACGCAACGCGGCATACAGCGCCGGGGTGTGCGGCACGATCGGCGGCAGGTGCAGGCCGCCCCACAGCACGATCGGGTAACCGCCGGCCGACAGCATCGCCCAGCCGATCAGTGGCATCGCCAGCATCAGTGCATACAGCATCCAGTGCGAGGCCTTGGCCGCCATCACCTGCCATACCGGCAGATCCGCTGGCAGCGGCGGTGGGCGATGGCGCAGCCGGTTGTACAGGCGCAGCAGCACCAGTACGCCGATGGCGATGCCCAACGGGCGATGCAGATCGATCAGCATCGGCCGCAGGTGCAGCGAGGCGACCATGGTCACGCCGATGAACAGCATGGCGATGATCATCAGCGCCATGGACCAGTGCAGCACGCGCGCGAGCAGGTTGAAGTGGCCGTTGCCGGTGCTCATCGTGCGGCCTCCTTCGGTTGCTCGACGTTGCCGGTGGCGCGCTCGCGTTCGCGGCGGTTGAAGGACTGCGAGTACACGGCGGAGCGGGCCGCCAGGATCGGATCGTCACTGCCACGCACGCCACTGGGCAGGATCAGCGGATCGAAGTTGATCTGGCCGCACGCGCCCTGTTCCTGCGACTGCATGCGGTCCAGGCTGAGCACGCCGGCCACCACCTGATCACGCGATTCGGGCCACGGCACCGACGGATCATCGATGGCATCGCCGGGCTCGGCGGTGGTCACGACCAGGTTCCAGCGCACCGGGCCGCTGGCCAGGCGCTGCTGCAGTTCCTGGCTGAGGAAATCGACGCTGGCCTGCTTGCGGGTTTCCGCATCCATCTCGACCACCGGCGCCTGCGGCTGCCAGCGCCAGCGCACCGCGCGTTTCTGGCCCTGCGCGTTGGTGAACCAGAAGCTGTTGACGCTGTTGAAGGTGGTGTCAGCCCAGCTGCTGGTCCACGGCGCGGTCTTGGCCCACTGCTGGAACGCTTGTGCACTGGGGTATTTCGCCAGCACCGCGGCCATTTTCTGCGGGTCGGGCTTGCCGGTGGCCGGGTCCGGGATGGAGGCGCGCGTCTGCGCGTAGAACGCCTCGGCGTTGGGCACGGCGAAGAACGGGAAGCTGTTCATCGCCATGCGCCATTCCTGGCCATCATCGCTGACCATCTGCACCGCGAGGCTGCGTACGCGCGCGGTGTTGTCGGCGCCGTACGGGTCGCCGCCGCCGATCGACAGGCGGCCCATCACCGGCACGCGGCGCTGCGAGAATACTCGTGCGCTGGACAGAGTGGGGGCCTGCGCACTGGGTTCGAACCAACCGCTTACACACACGCCCTTGCTGTGCGCACGGCGGAAGCCCGGATGGGCCGGGCCGGTGGCCTCGATGGTGTCGGTGAAGCGCTGCGCGGTCAGGCGGCCGCCAATCCAGCCGGCCAACCAGGCGAAGGCCAGCGCCACCGCACCCAGAATGAGTGCGATCAGTGCGATCCAGAGCAGGGGGGAATGCTTGCGCGGTGCGCCCGGCGTCTGGCCAGCGCGGGTGTAGCGGAAGAGCGACATGGTCGGAGTCCTGCCTTCACGGAGCGTGTGGGTGGTCGACCCACACATCCTCGCAGAACCCTTCCAGGCCCGGTATTCAATTTTTCGTCAAGTTTGCCGGGGACGGCGTGCCGACCAAGGTCGGCACCCACCCGATCAGCTGTAGCGCTGCTTCAGCATCGCCCACGCCGAGCGCAGCGCCAGCGCTTCGCCGCCAGCCGGCCGGCCCGGGCGTTCGCCGTCGTTCCAGGCATACACGTCCAGATGTGCCCAGCGCTGGCCGTCTTCCAGGAAGCGTTCCAGGTACAGCGCGGCGGTGACCGAGCCGGCCATGCGCGAGCCGGCGTTGGCCAGGTCGGCGATGCCGCTGCTCAGGTAACGCAGGTAGGGGCGCCACAGCGGCATGCGCCAGACCGGGTCGCGGGTCGCGTCGCCGGCCTGCAGCCACTGCTGGGCCACGCTGTCGTCGTTGCTGAAGAGCGCCGGCAGGTCCGGGCCCAGCGCGATGCGCGCGGCGCCGGTGAGGGTGGCGAAGTCCAGCACCAGGTCCGGTTTCTGCTCGCTGGCGAAGGTCAGCGCATCGCACAGGATCACGCGGCCTTCGGCGTCGGTGTTGTCGATCTCCACGCTCAGGCCCTTGCGGGTGGCGATCACTTCGCCCGGGCGGAAGGCATCGGGGCCGATCGCGTTTTCCACCGCCGGCACCAGCAGGGTCAGGCGCACCGGCAGGCTGCGCGCCATCACCAGGCCGGCCAGGGCCAGTGCATGCGCGGCACCGCCCATGTCCTTCTTCATGTTGCGCATGCCGTCGGCCGGTTTGATGTCCAGGCCGCCGGTATCGAAGCACACGCCCTTGCCGACCAGCACCAGTGCCGGATCGGTGTCCTTGCCCCAGCGCAGCACGACCAGGCGCGGAGCGCGGTGCGAGGCGCGGCCGACGGCATGGATGGCCGGGAAGTTCTGCTTCAGCAGTTCATCGCCGGTGATCGCCTCGACCTGCGCACCGTGCGCATCGGCCAGCGCGCGCGCGGCGTCTTCCAGCTGCTGCGGACCCATGTCTTCGGTCGGGGTGTTGACCCAGTCGCGCACGCGCAGGCTGGCGGCGATCAGGTCGGCCACTTCGCCGGTCGGCTCAGCCACCAGGCGTGCCGGTGCACGGTGGCGCTTGCGGTAGCGATCGAAGCGGTAGCTGCCCAGGCCCCAGCCCAGCTGCAGCAGCGCCTGTTCGGCGGCCGGCAGTTCGCTGGCCAGCTGCCACACGCTGCCTTCCGGCAGCGCGTGCGGGGCATGCGAGTAGCTGTAGGCATCGCCACGATCACCCACGCCGATCACCGCACCGGCCAGGCCATCGGCGCCGGGCAGCAACGCCGTGGTGAAGGCACCGGCGGTGAAGCCCTGCGACGCCAGCCAAGCCTGGGTGGCGGCCGGCTGGCCGTCCTTCCAGGACGCGAACTGCTCGCGGTCCAGCACGTACAGCGGCAGTGCTGCGGCGGTGTCGGCAGTGAAACCAGTGATCTCGCTCATGCGTCAGGTACTCCGGGGTGCGGCAGCGTCGAGGTTGGCATCCAACCAGTCGGCCAGGCCGGTGAGGGTGTCGAACTGCAGGTCCGGCTGCAGCTGCGGATGGGTCCAGGTGGCTGCTTCGCGGTTGATCCAGCAGCCGCGCAGGCCGGCGGCGATCGCCCCGGCCACGTCCATTTCGGCATGGTCGCCGACGTGCAGTACCTGTGCCGGCGCCACACCCAGGCGGGTGCAGGCGGCATGGAAGATGCTCGCCTCCGGCTTGGCTGCGCCGTGTTCGCGCGCGCCCAGCTGGAAGGCGAAATGATGGGCCAGACCGATCCGCTCCAGATCGGCATTGCCGTTGCTCAGCGCCGCCACCGGCACCCGCGCGGCAATCCGCGCCAGTGCGTCGATCGCATCGGGGTAGCACTCGACCTGGTTGCGCGCGGCGAAGAACACGTCATACGCCGGCTCCAGCAGATCCAGGCTGGCACCACTGGTGTGCAGCGCTTCGTGCAGGGTCAGCCGGCGCAGTGCGCTCAGGTCGTGATGGAGGTGCGGATGGGCGTGGTACAGGCGCTCGCGCAGTTCGCGCATCGCCGCCACCGGATACATCTCGGCCGTGGCGGGGCTGTGTTCACGCATCCACTCGTGCAGGACCAGGTCGATGCGGGCGCCGATCGGAGCGAACGGCCACAGCGTGTCGTCAAGGTCGAGGGTGATGGCTTGGACGGGGAAATTCACCCCGCCATTCTACCCCTGCCCGCGCGGGCTTTCATTCCAGCAGACGCGCCCAGCCCTGCATCCCGTCCAACCGCGCCAGCACCAGCTTGATGCAGACCAGCAGCGGCACCGCCAGCAGCAGCCCGATCATGCCCCAGGCCCAGCCGAACACCATCAGCGCAAGGATCAGCACCAGTGGCGACAGTTTCATGCGACGGCCCAGCACGATCGGGGTCACCATCTGCCCTTCCAGGGTGTGCAGGCCCAGGTAGGCGGCGGCTGGCAGCAGGGCCTGCAGCGGGTCGCGGAATTCCACGAAGCCCATCAGCAGCATCAGCGCCACGCCGATCAACGGACCCACATACGGAGCGAAATTCAGCAGTGCGGCCACCGTGCCCCACAGCAACGCTTCCTGCAGGCCGATGCCGAGCAGCATCAGTACGCCGGCGAACACCAGCCCGACCAGGGTGTTGATCACGCTGATGGTCAGCACATAGCGCGACACCTCGCGCTCGATCGAACGCAGGATGTCACTGGTGAAGCGCTGCTGCTGACGGTTCGGGAACAGGGCGATCGCCGCGCGTTGCAGGTTCTGCCCGTAGATCATGAAGAACAGGGTCAGCAGCACCACCGCCAGCACCGAGGCGGCCAGCCGCGGCGCACGGGTCAACATGCGGTACGGGTCATCGAGCTGGGCACGGATCACCTGCACCTTGCGGTTGCTGTCGCCACCGGCCACGCGGGCGAAGTTCTCCGCGGCCTGGTTGGCCTGCTGCACCGGCTTGGTCAGGCCCTGCACCTGGCGGGCGATCTTGCGCAGCTGCTGCGGTGCTTCCTGTGCCCATTCCATTGCCGGGCCGATCAACTGCACCGCCAGCGAACCGGTCACGCCCAGGCCCGCGCCGAGGATCAGCAGAGCGCCCAGCGCACGCGGAATCCACAGCTTCTGCAGCAGGCGCAGGATCGGATTGCCGACCAGTGCGAAGAACATCGCCAGCAGCACCGGCAGGATGATGTCCTGTGCCGCCCACAGCGTGTAGCCCACCGCCAGGGTCGCCAGCACCACCAGCGACATCGGTCCGCGTGGACGCGACGGTGGCGGCAACGGGGCGTCGGGCTGTTCGGGGCCGGCCGGTGACGGGGACAGGAGGGACTCGCTCATCGACGCACCAACCGGGAAGGGGAGCGCATTATCCGCCGGCCGCGATCGGCGCGGCGGATTCCATGGATCAACGTTCGGACAGCTCGGTGGCCGCTTCGGCCGGATGCGGTCCGCGCGGGTCCGGCTCTGGCTCCGGCACGGAGCGTGGAGCCGGTGCCGGCCGTGGCTCGGCAGCGGAGGCCGCCGCCTGTGCCTGTTCGCTGGCTTCGTCGGCTTCCTCAGCCGCGTCGTCGGCAGTGGCTGCGGCCTGCGCCGCCATCGCCGTGGCGAACGCCGCCTGTGCACTGGCGAACAGGTTCGAGACCGAACCCACCATCTGCAGCCAGCGGGCACCGTTGACCTTGCCCGGCACTTCCAGCTTGCCGGCGATGAAGCCACCGGCCAGGCCGACCACCACGATACGCAGCGGCGACCAGCCCTTTCGCCAGACGTCGCTGAGCGTGGACCAGTGGTCCTGGGTTTCGCCCAGGCGCACGGTCACCACCTGTTCGCAGCGTTTCACCCGCCGTTGCAGCGCGCCGAACTTCATGGCTTGCCCTCGGGCAGCTGCACCTCGGCATCGGGATCCTCTTCGCTGGGTTCGTCGAACAGGCCCAGGCGTGACAGCTGGCGCCGGGTAGCGTGCATGCCGGTGTGGTGGAAGAAGTAGGACACCCGCCAGATCGCATAACCGGTGACGGCCAGGCTCAGCAGCGAGGTGATCAGCAGCGCCTGCAGCCAGCTCAGGCCCCAGCTCTGCAGCAGGGCGATGAGGGTGGCGGCCATCAGCAGCCAGGCCGAGGCACCGAACACGATCGCCACGCCGGCCCAGGCCAGCGCGCGACCGAATGCACTACGCGCCAGCGCGAAGTCGGCCGAGGCCAACCGGCGCAGCGAGCGCAGCGTGTGCTTGGCAGAATCGGCAGCGGCACGACCGGCCGCGCCGACCTGGCGGATGCTCTCATCCAGCGGCGGGGTAGCCGCCGGATCAGGCGCTTGCGCGTTGTCTTCGCTCACGCCGCGGCTTACTTGTCGCTGCTGCCGCGGGCCAGCTTGGCGATGATCCAGCCGGCAGCGAAGGCGACACCGAACGAGGCCAGCGGACGTTCACGGATCAGCTCAGCGGCGCTGTCGATCAGGTCCTTGCCCTTGTCCATCAGCGCGTCGACCTGTTCCTTGGCGGCTGCACCACCAAACTCGGCGGCGGCCAGGCCGGACAGCGCGCTGTCGGACAGTTCAGCCTTGACGTTGGCCTTGCCGATGCGCAGTTCGTCGCCGGCTGCGCCGGTTGCACCCTTGATCGCACCGCCGGCGGCCGACGCGGCCTGCTTCAGGTGGGAACCGGCTTCACCCAGGTGTTCCTTCAGGTTCTCGGTATTGGTGGGGCTCATCGAATCACTCCTGTTGCGATGGGGGAACGGGAGTCGGCGGTGCCGACCTGGACTGACAGCAATAGCATTGCCGGGGTATAGGGGGTGTTACGGCAGGGCGATCAGCGCATCACGAGCTGGCCCTGCTGCTGGCCATTGTTGCGCAGCACGCGTATCACCAGGGTCGGCGGGCGCTGCTGGAAGTTGGCGCGCCAGCTGGCCAGGTCGGCGAATTCGCCCACGGTGGCATCGGTGATGATGTCGCCCTGCTGCAGGCCGTTGGTGGCCGCGCGGCTGCCGCGCTTGACCTCGCTGACCAGCACGCCACCGACACCGGACTGGCGCAGCGACTCGGGCAGGTCGACGAAGGTGGCCCCGGTCAGGCGCGGGTCCAGGCTCTCGCCGGTGACCGCGCGCGCCTGTTCCTTCAAGGTTGCCTTGATCTGCAGCGGCTTGCCCTCGCGGCGCACGTCCAGCGTCAGCGTGCTGCCGACCGCCGCCAGGCCTTCCACGTTGTGCAGGGCTTCGGCGCTGTCCACGCGCTGGCCGTTGGCCGAGACCACCACGTCGCCCGGCTTCAGGCCGGCGGTCGCAGCGGCCGAACCGGCCAGCACGCGGGTGATCAGTGCGCCACGGCTTTCGCCCAGGCCCAGGCCCTGCGCGATCTGCGCGGTCAGGTTCTGGCTCTCCACGCCCAGCGTGCCGCGCACCACTACGCCGTGCTTGACCAGCTGGTCGACCACGCTGCGCGCCAGGTTGGAGGGGATCGCCAGGCCCAGGCCGATGTTGCCGGCCATGCTGCCCTGCGGGTTGAAGCTGGCGGTATTGATGCCGACCAGCTGGCCCTGCAGGTCGACCAGCGCGCCACCGGAGTTGCCCGGGTTGATCGACGCATCGGTCTGGATGAAGTTCTGGTAGCCCAGCCCGCGGATGCCGCTGCGGCCCACCGCCGAGACGATGCCGGAGGTGACCGTCTGGCTGAAGCCGAACGGGTTGCCGATGGCCACCACGAAGTCACCGACCCGAAGCTGGTCGCTGTTGCCGAGCTTGATGTCGGTCAGGTTCTGCGCCGGGATGCGGATCAGCGCGATGTCGGTATCGCGGTCCGAACCGAGGAACTCGGCCTTGACCGTGCGCCCGTCGGCCAGTGTCACCTGCACGTCATCGGCGTTGTCGATGACGTGGTGGTTGGTCAGCACCAGGCCCTCCTTGGCGTCGATGATCACGCCCGAGCCCAGCGATTCGTTGATGCGTTCCTGCGGGATGTCCGGGAACAGGCGGCGGAAGAACGGGTCGTTGAAGAAGGGGTTGCGCACGCGCACCACCTGCTTGGTGTTGACGCTGACCACGGCCGGCATCGCCTTCTCCAGCATCGGTGCCAGCGACGGCACCGCCTGTCCGGCCACCGAGGCCGGCAATGCCGCCGTGGTCGGCAGTACCGCAGGCAGCGGCGCGGCGTCGGCGCGGTTGTCCAGGTGGGCATTGATGCCGGTGGCAACGAAGCCACCGAAGGCGGCGGCGATTGCGAGCGTGAGCAGGGTGGGAAGCGGTCGCATGGGAGTCGGTTCGCTGGCGTGGGTGGGGGCGGTTCGGCCCTACGGTAAAACAAGCTGAATGAGTGTGTCGCGATCTGGATAAATGCGCCATGAAAACCGGGCGCCCGGAACGCGGGTCGGCGTCGCCATCTGTGGGGCGGTGGCGACAACGTCGGGCGTGCTTCGCAACGTGCCGACGTCTGCCGAAGCGCGTGTGGATACAGGCCGATACTTGCGCAGTTCTGCGCATCCTGGTGCCGCGATGCGCCATATCGCATGCCTTTCGCAGCACTCGGGCAGGTGCGCGCAGGCAGCACCTGCCGCTACCCGCACCGTGCGGCGCAGCACTGAAAAAAAAGGGGTTTCCTGTCAACCCACTGTGCTCGAGAGGGTGCTGGGCTACACCATTGCCGTCGCAGCAGATGCGATTGCGGGCGCACGCCCCGTTCCACGATCGTCAATGTCGGTATAGCATCGCCCCGTTTTGATACTTAAGGCCCGCAGGAGGGCAACATGAGCAACGGTAATGGTGTGTCGGTCGTGACCGACGCCGTCGAGAACGTCAAAGAAACCGCCACCAACGTTGGCGAGACCATCGCCCACGCTGCCGAAGACGCAGTGAAGTCGGTCAAGAAGACCGTCAAGCGCGCCACCAAGGCTGCGGGCACCCGCGTTGCCAAGGCCAAGAAGGCCGTGGCCAAGGTCGAGAAGACCGTTGCCAAGAAGGCCGAGAAGGCTGCCAAGTCGGTCGGCAAGACTGTTGCCAACGCCAAGAAGAAGCTGGAAGCCGCCAAGAAGAACGCCAAGGCCGAAGCCGCTGCCCTGAAGAAGGAAGTGGCCAAGAAGAAGGCGGCTGCAGGCAAGGCCGTGACCAAGAAGGCCGCCGCTGCCAAGAAGACCACCAAGGCTGCCACCAAGGCTGCTGGCAAGAAGGTCGCTACCGTGAAGAAGGCTGCCACCAAGAAGGCCGCCGTCGCGAAGAAGACCGTTGCCAAGAAGACCGCGGCCGCCAAGAAGGTTGTCGGCAAGAAGGTCGCCACCGCCAAGAAGGCCGTGGCCAAGAAGACCGTCGCCGCCAAGAAGGTCGCTGGCAAGAAGGCCGTGGCTGCGAAGAAGGTTGTCGGCAAGAAGGTTGCCGCTACCAAGAAGGTCGCCACCAGGAAGACCGCGGCCGCCAAGAAGGTTGTCGGCAAGAAGGCTGCTGTCGCCAAGAAGGCCGTCGGCAAGAAGACCGCTGCTGCCAAGAAGGTTGTCGGCAAGAAGACCGCCGTTGCCAAGAAGGCGGTGGGCAAGAAGGTTGCCGCCACCCGCAAGACGGTCGCCAAGAAGGCTGCGCCGCTGAAGAAGGTCGCCGCCAAGAAGGCTCCGGCCAAGAAGGCCGTGCGCAAGGTCGCCAAGCGCAAGTAATCGCGCCGTGACCGAAGGCCCTGCCACCCAACGGGTGGTGGGGCCTTTCGCGTTTCTGGGGCACGGTCTGGGGCAAGATGCAGGTTCTTCCTGCAGGAGCCCCGGGCATGCGTGGTATCGACTTCAGTTCCTGGCAGGGCGTGCTGTCCACGTTGGCCGGCCTGGTCCTGATCACCCTGCTGGGCGTGGGCATCCGCCTGCTGGTGATGCAGACCCTGCAACAGCGCCGCGAACGCGAGAACCGGCAGATCAACGAACGGCTACGCACGCTGATGGCGGCCTACAAGACCCTGGGCGGGTCGTTCACTGGCGAACTGGGTGTGGATCCCAGCCATCGCCGCGACCTGCGCCAGCGCGAAAATGCCGAAGGCATCGCCGAACCCCGCTCGGATCGCGCGCGCCGCATCCGCGATGCGGTTGAAGCGGCACTGTCGGACATCCTGTTGCTGGGCACCGACGAGCAGGTGCGGCTGGCCGCGCGTGCGGCCAACGAACTGGCACAGGGGCGGCCGGTGCACCTCCACGAACTGGTGGTCTCGCTGCGCGACTTCGTGCGCGAAGCGCTGGATCTGGCGCCGATTCCGACCGACCTGCAGATACCGCCGCAGGGGCCGACCCGCCCGGGCGGTGCCAGTGGCAAGGGCCGCGCCGAGGGTGACGCCAAGGTTGGCCGCACTGGAGGCGGCGGTGGTGGCGGGGGCGGGATGGGCGCCGGCATGGGGGGCGTGGGCCTCGGCGCCGGCGCCGCACTGGGCGCCGGCCATGCCTCTGCCAGCGATGAAGTGGACGCGCGCTGAGCACGCGCTCCGGATTCAGCGCGTAAGTTCGTAGATCGGTACGAAGCCGCCGTAGATCATCCGCGCACCGTCGAACGGCATCGGGTTCTTCGCCGGATCCATCCGCGGGTCCTCCATCATCTTCTTCATGCCGGCGTCGCGGGTCGGCTTGTCCGGCCATTCGATCCACGAGAAGACCACCGTCTCGTCTGCCGTGGCTTTCACCGCGCCGAAGAAGTCGGTGGTCTTGCCGTGCGGTACATCATCGCCCCAGCACTCGACCACGCGCAGCGCGCCGAACTCGACGAAGATCGGGTTGCCCGCACGTGCATGGGCGAGGAACTTCTCCTTGTTGGCGGTGGGCACCGCCAGTACGAAACCATCGATGTAGCTCATTGCCTGCCTCCGGATGGACCGCGCCGCATGCACGGCCTTCAAGTACCCGACGAACCAGAGCGGCGCAGATCGACATCCTGTGTGCGCCTGTTCAGCCGGGGCCGCCGGGCAGCGGCGCCAGCACCGTCTCCGGTGGCTGCTGGCCGGCCAGGTGGCGCACGAAGTAGTCCCACATGCGGTGCGTGTAGGTGGCGTCGTTGCGGAACAGTTCGTGGTCCTGCCGGGCCAGGTACAGCAGGTCGTAGCTGCGCTGGGCCTTGTTCAGGGCGGCGGCCAGCTGCAGGGTCAGCGCCGGCGGCGCGTTCTCGTCCAGTTCGCCATAGACCAGCATCAGATGCCCACGCAGGTTGCCGGCCAACGCTGCATTGTCGAGTCCGGCAAAGGGCGCCGGCACGCCATCGGCCAGGGGTGTTGGCGGCAGCACGCCACCGAACAGCCGGTCCATGCCGTGCAATGCACCGCCGTACATGCCCTGGAAATTGTGGCTGCCGGCCGAGGCCACGCCCACCTTGTAGAACGCCGGATAGCGCAGCAGGGCGCGCGCTGCACTGTAACCACCGAACGAATGCCCGTAGATGCCGACCCGCTGCAGGTCGATGCCCCGGTAGCGTTCGCCCAGCTGGCGCAGCGCAGCCACATGGTCATCCAGCTGCACATCTGCCCCGTGCAGGAAGCTGCTGTCATGGAACGCCTTGTCGCGGCCACCGGTGCCGCGCGCGTCGATGCTGACCACCACGAAGCCCAGTTCGGTCAGGCTGGCGCGTGACACCGGATTCAAGGCGGACACCGCCTCGGCGTAGGTCACCGGCGCATTGCTGACGAAGGAGCCACCGTACATCGCGTCGATCACCGGAAAGCGGCCGTCATCGCGATAGTCGCGGGGCAGGTAGACGGTGGCGAAGATCGGCGTTCGCCCATCGGCGGCCAGCAGCCGCTCGCGCCGTGGGGGCGCGCCAGCCGGCAGCAATGATCGCGCCGTCATCCGCTGTTTCCAGCACCATCACTTCACGGCCGTCATCGCTGGCCCGCAGCACGGTGCGTGGTGGCTGGTCGAGACGGGAAACGGTATCCACCAGATAGCCACCGCCAGGCGACAGCGCCTGGGGGGCGCGCCCGCCGAACAACGCGCCGGTGCCGGCATCGGCCAGATGGTCGTTGCCATCGGCGGCCAGGCGCTGGACCGGTCCCCCCTGCAGCGATACCCGGTACAGGCCGCGTACGTAGGGGTCGCCACCGTCGACGCCGCCGGCGCTGAAGTACGCCCAGCCACCCGCAGCGTCCACGCCCAGCAGGTCGCGCACCGCCCATTGGCCGCGGGTGAGCTGGCGCAGCACCTTGCCGTCGGACAGGCGGACCCGGTACAGATGGCCCCAGCCATCGCGCTGCGAGAACCACACCGCCGTGTCCTGGCCGGGCAGGATGGCCACCGCTGGCCGGTTGTAGGAATACACGTTGAGCTGCAGGCGGGTGTCGCTGGCCTCTTCCAGAACCGTGCGCAACGCGCCGCTGTTGGCATCGATCTCCACCAGGCGCAGCCTGCGCGGTGCGCCGAAGTGCGCGATCACGGCATACAACCGGTCGCCGTCCCAGCCGAGTACGCCGGCTTCGCTGAGGGTGTTCCAGCCTTCCGGCAAGGCGATGTCATGCTGCTGGCCGTTGCGGGTGTCGACCACATACAGGCTGTCGCGCACCTGCCGGGTGTCACCCAGCAGCCCCAGCTTCACCGTATGCACGCGCGGCCGCGCGCTGTTGGCCGGGCTGCTTTCCAGATAGGGGTAGTCCTGCAGCGCGCGTTCGTCGTAGCGGATGCCGGCCACGTAGCGGCCATCCGGTGACCAGCCGACCGCGAACGGCCGCGTCGGCATCCGGCCCTGGCGGCGTGGAATGCCGCGCAGGGTGAAGTCCGGCAGCACGCCAAAGCCATGATTGGGTTCACCGTCGCTGGTCAGCGCTCGTGCTGCCATTCCGGGCGACTGCAGCCACAGGTTGTGATCGCGTACCTGCAGCCAGGCATCACCGCCGGGCGATGGCAGTGCATCGGCCGCTGGCGCTGCATCCTGCGAAGGCACGCACTGCAGGCGTGGCCATTGACAGCTGATCGCCGCCTCGCCGTTGAACTGCAGGCGCAGGCCTCCATCCAGTACCTGCACGTTGTTCAAGCGCAGGCGTGGTCCGCTGGCGCCGAGAGGTGCAACCGCAGCGTCCAGCGCATCGGGTTCGAACAGGATCTGGCGTGTGGCCTGGACTGGATCGACCAGTACCGCCTGGCGCCGGCCCTGCGTGGTTTCGCGTTCGTACCAGAAGCGCCCATCGGCCAGCCAGTGGGGCAGCACCGAAGCATTGCGCAGCGCACCGCGAAGGTGACTGTCATGCACGCGTTCGGCGCGCTGGTAGTCAGCGGCCTGCAGTGCGTGCGCAGCGTGGATCGGAAACAGGGCCGCGCATGCCAGGAGCGCGGCGCGAACAGGCATCAGCGGCGGATCGGAAACGTACAAGGCAACCTCCTGTTGCAATCGACGACGAATCACAAATGCACGCGCGCCGCGCGCGTATGCCAGAGACAGCCTGAATCAAGGCAAAAAATTCAGCAATGCGAAGACCGCTGTTTTCAGGGAGCGTTGTGGCGAATAACGGAGAATTTACATTCCCGATGCGATGGCGCCCTGGCGCTGCTGCACACCATAAGAAAGTAAAGGTGTACCCCCATGAAGAATTCGCTGATTGCTCTGGCCCTGGCCGCTGCCCTGCCGTTCACCGCCTCGGCTGCTGAGAACCTGTCGTACAACTACGCCGAAGCCGACTACGCCAAGACCGACATCGACGCGTTCAAGGCCGACGGCTGGGGCGTGAAGGGTTCGTACGGCTTCCTGCCGAACTTCCACGCTTTCGGTGAGTACAGCCGCCAGGAAATCGACCACACCAACATCAAGCTGGACCAGTGGAAGATCGGCGCCGGCTACAACGTTGAAATCGCCCCGACCACCGACTTCGTTGCCCGCGTTGCTTACCAGAAGCGCGACCAGAAGCACGGCCTGGACTTCAATGGCTACAGCGCTGAAGCCGGTATCCGCACCGCCTTCGGTGCCCACGCCGAAGTCTACGGCATGGTCGGCTACGAAGATTTCTCGAAGAAGCACGGCATCAATCCGGAAGGCCAGTGGTACGGCCGCCTGGGTGGTCAGGTCAAGCTGAACCAGAACTGGGGCCTGAACGGCGAGCTGAAGATGAACCGCGACGGCGACAAGGAATACACCGTCGGCCCGCGCTTCAGCTGGTAATTGCTTCCTCGGCGCGCCTGCGCGCCGAAGATGCCTCGACAGGCCCGGCCCATGCCGGGCCTGTTGCGTTTCCGGCTGGGCAAACGCTACCTGACCGTGTCGCGGCGGAAGGGCGGCATTGCAACGAATTGGATTCCGCAGGCGTCGGCTGCGCCCTAGGGTGAGTGGCCTGTTCTGCAGGAATGCAACGATGCCCACGTTTCCGTCGCCCCGCGATTCTCCCTGCCGCCTCTTGCTGCTGGATCCACACCCGCTGTTGCGGCATGGCGTGCAGGAAGTCCTGGCCCGGCAGGCGGGCCTGCAGGTCGATGGAAGCTACGGCCGCAGCGGTGATCTGCTGCAGCGCCTGCAGCAGCAGGCGGCCGCGATCGATCTGCTGCTGGTCGACGCCTTGCCGATCGGTGACAGCGGCGAAGGCCTGGAACTGCTGCGGCACCTATCACGCCATTGGCCGGCAGTGCCGATCCTGGTGCTGTCCGCGCACTGCAACGCGGGTGTCGTGTCCTTGGCCCTGCAGGCCGGTGCGCGCGGATTCCTGTCCAAGGCCTGCGCGCCGCAGATGCTGCTGCGGGCAGTGAGCGTGGTTGCCCGTGGCGGGCGCTTCGTGCCGCCGGAGCTGCGTGCACAGTTGAACCAGTCCCGTCGGCAGCGCCAGCAGTCCATGCGTTCACCACGGTTGAGTACCCGCGAGCGCACCGTCCTGCAGTGGGTGCTGCGTGGTTGCAGCACCGGCGAGATGGCACGCCGCAGTGGGCGTGCAGCCAGCACCATCAGCACGCAGAAGCGAGCGGCGTACCGCAAGCTGGGCATCCGCAACGATGGCGAGCTGTTCCGCTTCCGCCATCTGATCGACGCTGATTGAGGTGGCGTTACTCGCCCTGGTACTGCTTTTCTTCCACCAGGGCCGAACCGGCCACGCGGTTGATCTCGTTCTTCACCTGCACGCGCTCGCCATTGGTGCCATAGACACCACGCGCCAACTGGATGAAGGCATCGTCGAACACCTGGGCCGCTTCCTTGTCGCGCAGCTGGTCCTGGATGTCCCACATGCGCTCGTTGATCGCCTTCAGCTGCTGCTTCAGCACGGCCAGCGCCGGCTGAGCCTGCAGCTGCAGCTGCAGCAACGGCAGCAGGCCGTCCAGCTCGGTGCGCACGTTGCTCAGCTTGGCGGCATCGTCGATGCGCTCGGCCTTGATCTCGAGAATGGTGATCTTGTCGATCAGCTCGCCGATCGATACCGGAGTCAGGATGGCGTCCACGCGGTTGGTTCCTGGAAACAGGGCGCCATGATACCGCGCTGCTGGCATGTGGCCCCGGTCCGCGGGATTTACGCCGAATTTGCGCCACGGGCCCGGCAGCACCCTCGATCCGTTACGGCCACCGCCTCGACACTGCGGTCCCGGCGGCGTGACCGCCTTCGACGAGGAACACAGTGCAGTGAACAGCAAGGGGATGATGGCGGCAGTGGTGGCCGCCCTGGCAGGGCTGCTCGGCATCGGCACCGCCCAGGCGCAGGTGCAGGTGAGTGGCAGTGCCGCATTGACCAGCGATTACGTGTGGCGCGGCAGCTCGCAGAGCGACGGCGACCCGGCGGTGCAGGCCGGCGCGAAGGTCTCGATCCCATCGGGCTGGTACGCCAGCGTGTGGGGGTCCAACGTATCGTTCAAGCCGGACAACGGCGCGCGCAGCGAGTTTGACCTGGTGGCCGGTTGGAGTGGTGCACTGGCACCGGACTGGGCATTGGATGCCAACCTGACCCGCTACGTGTACCCGGGCACCGGCCGCGCGCTGGACTGGACCGAGCTCAATACCACCGTGACCTGGAAGCAGCGCGCCTGGCTGCAGCTGGCGCATTCCAACGACGCGCTGGCGGGCGGCCATCGCGGCACCTACGCCCAGCTGGGTGTGCGGGTGCCGCTGCACGATCGGTTCCGCCTCGAAGCGGCGGTGGGCCAGTACTGGCTGGCCACCGCACAGGGGCCTGATTACCTGCATGGCCAGCTCAGTGCCATCGCCTCGCTGACCCCGGCATGGGAACTGCGCGCCACCGTGCATGACACCGACAACGCAGCGAAGCGGCTGTTTCCGGGCAATGCCGGCGGACGCTGGGAGCTGGCGCTGCAGGGCAGCTTCTAGTCAGTCACCGAAGCCTGGCGCGCGCGCAGCGCGCCGGGCAGCCACAGCAGCAGGGCCAGCATGGCCACCGCAGCACCGGCCACGCAGACGCCGGTCCAGCCGAAGCGCTGGTAGACCTGCGCCGACAGCAGCGAACCCAGCGAACCGCCGATGAAGTAGCCGGTCATGTAGCCGGCATTGAGGCGGTTGCGCGCTGCCGGTTGCAGTGCATAGATCAGGTTCTGGTTACTGACGTGCAGCAGCTGCGCGGCCAGGTCCAGCACCACCACGCCGACCAGCAGCGCCAGCAGCGAGTGTGCCGACAGCCCCAACGGCAGCCACGAGAGCAGCAACAGCATCAGTGCGATGGCAGTGGCACGTCCGGTCTGGCCACGATCGGACATGCGCCCGGCCAGGCCGGCCGCCAGCGTACCGGCGGCGCCGACCAGCCCGAACAGGCCGATGGTGGCATCGCTGTAGGCGTAGGGCGGTTGTGCCAGCAGGAACGCCAGCGGCGTCCAGAAGATCGCGAACATGGCGAAGCTGCAGGCGCCCAGCAGGGTGCGCTGGCGCAGCACCGGCTCCTGCACGAACAGCACGCCGATCGAGCGCAGCAATGCGAAATAACCGAGGCCGGCGCTGTGGTGGAATCGCGGCAGGCCGCGCTGCAATGCCAGTGCGGTCAGCACCAGGGTGCCGGCAGCGATCGCATACACCAGGCGCCAGTCGCCCAGGCTGGAAAGCAGGCCGGCCACGGTGCGCGCCAGCAGGATGCCCAGCAGCAGGCCACTCATCAATGTGCCGACCACGCGGCCACGATGTTCCGGCGCGGCCAGCGTGGCCGCAAACGGCACCAGTACCTGCGCCACCACCGAGAACAGGCCGGTGATCGCGGTGCCGACCAGCAACCAGGCCAGCGATGGTGCACAGGCACTGATCACCAGCCCGCCTGCCGACAGCAGGCTCATCACCACGATCAGGCGGCGGCGTTCGAACAGGTCTCCCAGCGGCACCAGCAGGATCAGTCCGGCGGCATAGCTCAGCTGTGCGGCAGTGACCACCATGCCGACCTGGCCGAACGGCACGCCGAAGGCATCGGCAATGGTGTGCAGCAGTGGCTGCGCATAGTAGTTGCTGGCCACGGCCACGCCGGTAGCCACCGACATCAGCAGCACCTGCCAGCGGTGCAGAGGGGGGAGGGACGGACTCACGCGGTATTCCAGGAAGCGGGGGAGCACAGTGTCCGCCTGCTGCAGTCATGATGGAAATGAATCATCATCATCCCTGTCATCTGGAAATGAGATGGTTGCGTGAATCTCAAGCAGCTCGAGTTCGCCGTCGCCCTGGCCGAGGAGGGCAACTTCACCCGCGCCGCCGAGCGCTGCCACGTGGTGCAGTCCGCGCTCAGTCACCAGATCGCCCATCTTGAGCAGGAACTGGGCACAACGCTGTTCGAGCGCCTGCCGCGCCAGGTGCGGGCCACCGCCGCCGGCGAGGCGCTGCTGGTGCATGCACGCCAGGTGCTGGCCAGCCTGCGCCACCTGCGCGCCGACGTGGCCGCCGTCACTGGCGAGGTACGTGGCCTGCTGGCGATCGGGCAGATCTCCTCGCTGACCGACATCGATGTGGTGGCGATGCTGGCGGCCTTCCAGCAGGCGCACCCGCAGGTGGAGTTCCAGCTGCGGGTCGACAAGAGCGAGGACCTGATCGCGCAGGTGCAGTCGCGAGAGCTGGACGTGGCACTGGTCGGATTGGCGCCGTCGGCAGGGCTGGACGGGGTCTGCCACCAGATGCTGCAGGAAGAAGACCTGGTGGCGGTGCTGGCGCCGTCGCACCGCTTGGCCCGCCGCAAGCGGCTGCCATTGACCGAACTGCAGGACGAGGCGCTGGTCGACTTTCCGCGCGGCACCGGTGCGCGGCGGCAGACCGACGATGCCTTCGCTGCCGCTGGCCTGCCGCACACGGTGCGCTTCGAGGTCAATCTGATGGAACTGATCGAGCGCTTCGTCCGCCATGGGCTGGCGGTTGGCATCGTGCCAGCGTTGATCGCCGACGGGTTCCAGGGGGTGGTACAGATTCCGCTGCAGCCGACCCCGACCCGCCGCGTGCACCTGGTCTGGCAGCGGCTGCCGACACCGGCGGCGCGGGCGTTCGTCGAAGCCGTGCTCAGCCGCGCAGGCGCAGGCTCAGGCCCTTGAGGAAATTGCGCAGCATCTGGTCCAGGCAGCGCCGGTAGTTGGTGTGCCCGGGCTGGCGGAACAAGGCGCCCACTTCCGACTTGGAGACGTTGAAACCGGCGCTGGCGAAGATCTCCATCAGATCGACGTCGCGCAGCTGGAACGCCACGCGCAGCTTCTTCAGCACCAGGTTGTTGTCGATGCGGGTTTCCACCGCACGCTGCGGCTGGCTTTCGTCGCGACCGCGCAGGTGCACGATCAGGCCGTCGAGGAAGTGCGCCAGCGCGCTGTCGCTCATCGGCTCGAAACCGGCGTCGTCTTCGCGGCGCAGCCAGGCCTTCACCTGTTCCGGATCCACGGCGAAGGCCGGGTCGGCCATCTGGCACAGGGTCACCACGTGGTGGTCGCCCAGGTCCAGGGAGTAGCGCACGCTGCGCAGGACATCGTTGTTGATCATGGGCCCAATTGTACCGGTCACCCCGGCAGGTGGGGCCGGATCTGGCCGATCAGGCAACGCAACCCCCGGCCGACGGTGCCAGAATGGGGGTCTGGTTTTTCCCCCTGGAGTTGCCTGATGACCCGCACTGTCCTGATTACCGGCGCCACGTCCGGCTTCGGCGCCGCCGCCGTCCACCGCTTCGCCCAGGCGGGCTGGAAGGTGATCGCCACCGGCCGCCGCGGCGAACGCCTGCAGCCGCTGGTCGAGCGCTACGGCAAGGACGTGGTGCATGCCGCCGCCTTCGACATCCGCGATCCGGTGGCGATGGAAGCGGCGCTGCTGGCACTGCCGCCGGCCTTTGGCGAGATCGATCTGCTGGTCAACAACGCCGGCCTGGCGCAGGGCACCGCGCCGGCACAGAGCGCCAAGCTGTCGGACTGGACCACGATGATCGACACCAACATCACCGCGCTGGTGACGCTGACCCACCGCCTGCTGCCGCAGCTGGTGGAGCGCAAGGGCGCGATCATCAACATTTCGTCGGTGGCCGGCGTCTATCCGTACCCGGGTGGCAACGCCTACGGTGGCACCAAGGCCTTCGTCAGCCAGTTCTCGCTCGGCCTGCGTTCGGACCTGCACGGCACCGGCGTGCGCGTGACAACGATCGAGCCGGGTATGGCCGAAACCGAGTTCACCGTGGTGCGTACCCATGGCGACCAGGCGGCGTCGGACAAGCTCTATACCGGCGCCAACCCGATGACCGCTGAAGACATCGCCGAACAGATCTTCTGGGTGGCCAGCCTGCCGCCGCACCTGAACATCAATCGCCTGGAACTGATGCCGGTCAGCCAGTCCTTCGCCGGTTTCCAGGTCGCCCGCGAAGGCTGACGGTCATTTGTAGAGTCGAGCCATGCTCGACTGCTCTTCGCCCTTAGTAGAGTCGAGCTTGCTCGACTGCTTTGAACGGCAGTCGAGCAAGCTCGACTCTACACAGACAAAAAGAAAGCCGGGCTGTGCCCGGCTTTTTCATTCACTTCGGCAGACTCACTGTGCCTTGATCGCCATCGCCTGCAGGCCGGTGCCATCCAGCTTCTGCTTGGCTTCAGACAGTTCACCTGCACTGCCATACGGTCCCATGCGCACGCGGTACACGGTCTTGCCGTTGATCTGCGCCGATTCGACGCGTGCCGCCAGGCCCATCATCGCCAGCTTGGCCTTGGTCGCTTCGGCATCGCCGGAGGCACCGAACGCACCCGCCTGCAGGATGTAGCGGGCATTGTCGGCGGCAGCCGGTGCCGCAGCGGCGGGGGTAGTAGCCGCGGTCGGCGCGGTTTCCGCACGCGCTGCCGGAGTGGCGGCGGCGGTGCTGGTCGACGCCGTCGGCGTGCTGGCCGGAGGCGTTGCCGCAGCCGGTCGTTCGCTCAGCGGTGCCGGCAGCGGACGGCTGGTGGCGGTCACCGGTGCGGTGCTGGCCACGCTGGCGGTTGCCGTCGGTGCGGGCGCGGTAGCCGCTGGCGGCGGAACCGGCTTGCCTTCCAGTGCCGCCTGCGCGCGCTGCGCTTCAGCCTTGGCCCGGCGCTGGTCTTCAGCACGCGCGCTGGCAGCCAGCTCGGCGTCGGACATTTCAACTTCCTTGCCCGGCAGCAGGGTGTAGAAGTCGTACTGGGTGGCGGCCGGCTTTTCCGGTTCGGCCGGCTTCGGCGTGGCCGGCTGCGCGGCCGGCTGGGTGCCGACATCGCTGTCGGCATCAGCGACCGGGGCAGGCTGCGCGTTCGGGTTCGGCTGCGGACCGGCGCGCAGGAAGCCATCGCCTTCGCCCTTGAACAGGTTCGGCGCCGCCAGGAACACCACGGCCGCAATCGCCACGCCAGCGACCAGCCACACCCATCCGGGTGTGCCCTGGCTGCTGCTGTTGCGTCGTGCCTGGTTTTTGCCGCGTCGTGCTGCCATGTGTACTGCGTCTCCTGATGCTTACATTTTTTCCGGGGCGCTGACGCCCAGGAGTTCGAGGCCGTTGGCCAGCACCTGGCGCGCGGCGCAGGCCAGGGTCAGCTTGGCGTTGCGATCCGCAGCGTCTTCCACCAGCACCGGCGTCCCGTGATACCACGTGTGGAACGCGTGCGCCAATTCACGCAGGTACTGCGCCACCAGATGCGGTTCCAGCGCCACGCCGGCCGCCTCCACCACTTCCGGGTACCGCGAGATCTCGTTCATCAGCAGCAGCGAGGCGTCGTCGGCCAGGCGGCCGAGGTTGGCCAGGCCATTGCCCTGTTCGTACACCAGGCCCTTCTCCTGTGCCTGGCGCAGCAGGCTGCAGACGCGGGCGTGCGCGTACTGCACGTAGAACACCGGGTTGTCGTTGCTCTGCTGGCGGGCCAGGTCGATGTCGAAGGTCAGCTGCGAATCGGGCTTGCGCGCGATCAGGAACCAGCGGGTGGCATCGCGGCCGGCCTCCTCGATCAGGTCGCGCAGGGTGAAGTAGCTGCCGGCACGCTTGGACAGCTTCACTTCCTCGCCGCCACGCATGACGGTGACCATCTGGTGCAGCACGTATTCCGGCCAGCCCTGCGGGATGCCCACTTCCATGGCCTGCAGGCCGGCACGCACGCGCGCCAGCGAGCCGTGATGGTCGGCACCCAGCTCGGTGATCGCACGCTCGTAGCCGCGCTGCCACTTGGACAGGTGGTAGGCCACGTCCGGTACGAAGTAGGTGAAGGTGCCGTCGGACTTGCGCATCACGCGGTCCTTGTCGTCACCGAAGTCGGTGCTGCGCAGCCACAGCGCGCCGCCTTCCTCATAGGTGTGGCCCGAGGCCTGCAGCTTGGCGACCGCTTCGGCGACTTTGCCGTCGGCGTACAGCGAGCTTTCCAGGAAATAGATGTCGAAGTCGACGCCGAACGCGGCCAGGTCCAGATTCTGCTCGTTGCGCAGGTAGGCCACGGCGAAGCGGCGGATCGCCTGCATGTCGTCCGGGTCCTTGGCACCGACCACGGTGCTGCCTTCCAGATCGACGCTGGCGCCGGCCATGTAGGCGCGGGCGACGTCGGCGATGTATTCACCGCGGTAGCCACCCTCCGGCCAGCCATCCTGGTCCGGCGCGATGCCCTTGATCCGCGCCTGGGTGGACAGCGCCAGGTTCTCGATCTGCACGCCGGCGTCGTTGTAGTAGAACTCACGCTTGGCGTTCCAACCGTTGGCGTCGAGCACACGCGCCACGCAGTCGCCGATCGCCGCCGCGCGGCCATGGCCGACATGCAGCGGGCCGGTCGGGTTGGCCGACACGTACTCCACGCCCACCGTGCGGCCATTGCCGGACAGGTTGCGGCCGTAGTCGTGGGCTTCCTTGATGACCGACGCGGCTTCACGCTGGTACGCGGCCGGCGCCAGGTGGAAATTGATGAAGCCGGGGCCGGCGATCTCGACCTTGCTGACGTCCTCGCTGCGCGGCAGTGCCTCGACCAGCGCCTGTGCCAGTGCGCGCGGATTGCTGCGCGCGGCCTTGGCCAGCAGCATCGCGGCATTGGTGGCGAAGTCGCCGTGGTCACGGGTCTTCGGGCGCTCGACCACGAAGTCCGGCGGCAGGGAGTCGGCGGGCAGGGTGCCATTGGCGCGCAAGGCTTCGATGCCTTGGCTGATCAGGGCGCGGAGGAGATTTTTCACAAGGCCTGCTGTGAGAATGAGCGGCGGAATCGCCCATTTTAGCGCAGATACCGGCGTGGAGGCTGACTGTTGTGCGCCAAGCGAGAGTTGGAGATCTCGATAGGTAGCCCCAGAACACAAGGCTGAACGACTGTAAACGGGCTGGACAGCTACGTCGATGCGGCGAACGGCTGTCGCCCGTTCTCAAGCTAGTCATGAATCCAGGTTTCGCTGCTTTGCTGGCAGGCTATTCAGGATAGTTGCGAAGGTGCCCAGTAGGCGTTGAAAAAGTCGCCGGGTTCAGGTTAAATGCGCCTGCCCCAAGCTTTAATTATGCAGTGCTACCGCTGCAAGAATCTTTAATGTTGTCGCATATGCTCCATTTGGCGACGTTGGACTAATTGGCGAACTGATGACTCATGTCGTGATATCGCATAAGGTAAAAGGCTGGGGCATTTTTTCCGTTTTCCGGACTGGCGGAGAGTAATTTGAAGATCCGGTCAGTGGATGGAAAGCCATACGCTTGGTTTTCATCGCTTGATGATCTTTGTGTGGCGCTTGGTGTGAGTAAAGGCCGTTTGCTTTTCATTTGTTACAAGCGCTCGCCTGAAGAAAAGTATCGCTCATTCGATATAAAGAAAAAGGGCGGAGGTGTTAGGAGGATTGACTCTCCTAAGAAGGGGCTTGCAATTCTCCAGAGGCGGATGGCTGCTTTGCTAGGGGGTTGTGTTGAATTTAAGTCTGCCGTGAAGGGGTTTGTTCGCGGTCAGAGTATTCGCGATAACGCTGATCTGCATAAGCGATCTTCGTGGATCCTTAATGTTGATGCTCGGGATTTTTTTGGATCTATTGGGTTTGCTCGCGTTCGTGCGACTTTGAAGGCGAAACCATTTGAGATGAGCAATGATGTCGCGACTGTTGTCGCGCAGATGTGCACGGTAGATAATAGGCTTCCTCAAGGTTCACCGACCTCGCCGATTCTGGCAAATATCGTAGCGAGCATGTTGGACAACCGGATGTTGCGACTTGCCAGAAAGAGGCGGCTCTCCTATTCCCGGTATGTTGATGATCTTTCCTTTTCGGCGAAAAAGTCATTTCCCGCGTCCGTTGCCTATCTGGAAGAGGGGCGGACCTTTGTGGGCGATGAGCTAAAGTTGGCTTTTTCGTCATCGGGGTTTGATATAAATAATTCAAAATCCCGGCTTCAATTTAGGGCTAGTCGTCAGGAAGTTACTGGGCTTGTTGCGAATAAAAAAGTCAATGTGCCTGTCGAATTTAAAGCTGGCCTCAGATCTGCGATAAGGCAATGGGTTTCTTCGCCTGCTGAAGCCGAGCGGCACTATTACGTGGACATCAAGGGGGAGTCTGCTGGCGATTTTAAGCCAAGCGATGATGGTGGGCGACTTAGATCCAATATCTATGGTCGCCTCGCGTACATGTCGATGGTAAAAGGGGTTGATGATCCGACTTTCGTTGGCCTGTCTTTAAAGATGGCTCGAGCAGACCCTTTGGCTCCAAAGTTCATAAAATCTATCGAAGAGGCGACCAACGTGTACGACGTATTCCTGTGTCACGCGTCAGAAGATAAAGAGAAGATAGTTGTTCCTCTGCACAAGGCGTTAGAAGAGCTGGGCCTTAAGGTTTTTTTGGATTCAAAAGAGATTCAGTGGGGTGATTCTCTGGTCGAGAAAATAAATAGGGCGTTGCAGTCATCGAGATATGTGGTCGCTGTAATGACGGAGAATTCCGTTGGAAAGGCTTGGCCCCAGAAAGAGCTCAGTTCGGTTCTGAATCAGGAAATTTCATCTGGGAAAAAGCGACTTTTGCCCTTGGTGGATGGCGACCCGGTTAAGATATTTGCTGCGAATTTCCTGGTGTCCGACAAGCTCTACAAGGTCTGGACTGGAGATGCGTCGATGCACGCTCAAGAGATTTCTGGATTGCTGAATCAGAATTGATTTCATTCTTTGCGATTTATCAGCCGAACAGGCGGGGCTGGGGCGGCGACAGCAGGCCTCGTTCAGCAAACGAAACGGGGCGGCCCTCACCGACCACGAAGTGGTCCAGCAGGCGCACGTCCACCATCGCCAGTGCCTGCTGCAGTTCGTCGGTGATGCGGGTATCGGCGCTGGAGGGTTCCGGGTCGCCGGAAGGGTGGTTGTGGCTGAGGATCACCGCTGCCGCGTTGTGCAGCAGGGCGCGCCGCACCACTTCGCGGGGGTAGACCGGTGCGGCGTTGATGGTGCCGTGGAACAGCTCCTCGCAGGCGATCAGGCGGTGCCGGTTGTCCAGAAACAGGGCCATGAAGATCTCCCGGGCCTGCCCCCGCAGGCGGTGCTGCAGATAGCGGCCGACCGCGGCCGGGTTGTTGCCGACCGCTTCGCCGTGTTCCAGCTCGGCAGCCAGGTAGCGGTGGGCCAGTTCCAGCCCGGCAGCCAGCGTACAGCTGCGCGCCGGGCCGAGCCCGGGCAGGCGGGCCAGGTCACGCGCGGGGCGGTCCAGCAGCACCCGCAACGGGCCGTGCGCCTGCAGCAGGTCGCGCGCGGTCTGCACGGCATCGCGGCCACCGAACCCGGAGCCGAGAAACAGGGCCAGCAGTTCGGCGTCGGAAAGTGCCGTGGGCCCGCGCGCGATCAGCTTCTCACGGGGGCGTTCCTGTTCGGGCCAGTCATGGATGGGCATGCCTGCATCATCGCCAGCCTGCGTGGCGGCTCCCATCGGTGCATACCGCAGCACCGGGTCGGGCGATGCCTCACCCGCGCCGGGTCTGCAGATAGTCGAACAGTTCCTGGTTGTTCTGCAGGCCCAGCTTGCGCTTGGCTTCGGCCTTCTGCCGGCTGATGGTCTTCGGGCTGCGCCCGCAGCGTTCGGCGACGGCATTCACGCTGAGCCCGGTCGCCAGCAGATCCAGCACTTCCTGTTCCCGCGCCGACAGCGGCGACGGTTCGCGTGGAAACAGCAGGTCGCGCGCCTGCAGGTGGTGGCGCAGCTGCTGGGAGACGAAGACCTGCCCGGCCAGTGCGGCGTTCAGTGCCTGCGGCAGTTCGGCGAAATCGGCGCATTTGTCGACCAGCCCACTGATGCCCTCGCGCAGCAGTCCGTCCAGCAGCCCGGGATGGCGGGCGCCGGTCAGCACCACCACCGGCAGCCTGGGGTGACGCACGCGCAGCGCGTCGATCAGCTCTGGACCGTCCGGGCCGTCACCCGGCATCGACAGGTCGGTCAGCACCGCATCGCAGTCGTGGTGGTCCACCAGCTCCAGCAGCTGGGCGCCGTCACGTGCACTGCCGACGATGTCCATCAGGTGGGTCTGCAGCACGATACGGATGCCATGCAGGACCACGGGATGGTCGTCGGCAATGATGATGCGTGGATGCACGAGGCTCCTCGAAGGTCGAACAGGCCACGGCAGACGGCAGCCAATGCCTGATTCTGCAAAAGCGCAGACCCGTAGAGGTATAGGAAAGGTCCGAAACCGATGCCCGGCTGACCCAGGGTCAGCCGCAGCGCGCTCCATCTACTGATAGCTGTCCGCTATGTGCACCCTGCACCGGGACATTACCGACCATCGGGTAAGCTAGCGCCCTCGTTTGCACAGGAATTCCAGGTGGCTGACTCCCCCAACGCTTCCCCCGCGCAGGCCCGCGCGCTGGAAGGTCAGAAACTGCTGTTGTGCGTCGGAGGCGGGATCGCGGCCTACAAGGCCCTGGAGCTGGTGCGGCGCCTGCGCGACGCCGGTGCCCAGGTGCAGGTGGCGATGACCGCCGGCGCCCAGCAGTTCGTCACTCCGCTCAGCTTCCAGGCCCTGTCCGGGCAGCCCACCCGCACCACGCTGTGGGACAGCGCCGCCGAACAGGCCATGGGCCACATCGAGCTGGCGCGCTGGGCCGACCGCATCGTGGTTGCCCCGGGAACCGCCGATCTGCTGGCCCGGCTGGCCCAGGGCCACGCCGATGACCTGGTCAGCACGCTGTGCCTGGCCAGTACCGCGCCGTTGACGATCTGCCCGGCGATGAACCATCGCATGTGGCTGCACCCGGCCACCCAGGCCAACATCGCCCTGCTGCGCCAGCGCGGCGCGCAGGTGATCGGCCCGGTCGACGGCCCGCTGGCCGAAGGCGAGTCCGGTCCGGGGCGTCTGGCCGAACCGGGCGACATCGTGGCCGCGCTGGCCGCCAATGGCAGCAGCGCCGCGGCCGTTGCCGCGCCGGAAACCCGCGCGCTGCAGGGCCTGCGCCTGCTGATCAGCGCCGGCCCGACCTATGAAGACATCGATCCGGTGCGCTATGTCGGCAACCGCAGCAGCGGCAAGATGGGCTTTGCCCTGGCCGCGGCCGCCGCCGCGATGGGCGCACAGGTGGTGCTGGTCAGCGGCCCGGTACAGCTGCCGACGCCGCTCGGCGTGCAGCGCGTCGACGTGCGCTCGGCTGCGCAGATGCGCGATGCCGTGCTGAAGTCGCTGCCGGCCGACATCTATATCGGTGCCGCTGCGGTGTTCGACTACACGCCGCGCCAGGTCGCGCCGCAGAAGCTGAAGAAGACCGCCGACAGCCAGTCGCTGGTGATCGAGCTGGTGCGCACGCCGGACATCCTTGCCGAGGTGGCTGCGCAGACGCAGTCGCTGAAGCTGGTGGTCGGCTTTGCCGCCGAAACCCACGACGTGGAGAAATACGCGCGTGGCAAGCTGGTCGACAAGCGCCTGGACCTGGTGATCGCCAACCAGGTCGGCATCAGCGGCGGCGGTTTCGAGAGCGACAACAATGCCGCCACGGCCTTCTGGCAGGACGGTGAACAGGTATTCCCGGCCACCTCCAAGCGCGAGCTGGCCGAACAACTGCTGGCGCTGATCGCGCGGAGACTCCAGGCATGACCCAGGCTTTCACTTCCCAACCGCTGCAGGTCAAGCTGCTCGATCCGCGCTTCGGCGACAGCTGGCCGCTGCCGGCCTACGCCACCGAAGCCAGCGCCGGCATGGACCTGCGCGCGGCGCTGGATACCGCGCTGACCCTGCAGCCGGGTGACACCGCGCTGGTGCCCAGCGGCCTGGCCATCCACATTGCCGACCCGAACCTGTGCGCGGTGATCCTGCCGCGCTCGGGGCTGGGCCATCGCCACGGCATCGTGCTCGGCAATGGCACCGGCCTGATCGACGCCGATTACCAGGGCCCGCTGCTGATCAGCGTCTGGAACCGTGGCCGCGAGGCCTTCACCATCGAGCCGGGCGATCGCATCGCGCAGCTGGTGATCGTGCCGATTGCCCGCGTCAGCCTGCAGGTGGTGGATACTTTCACCGACAGCGTGCGGGGAACGGGTGGATTCGGCCATACCGGGGTGCGTTGACAGGGGACATCGATGAGCGGCATCGGGGAAGGACAGCGGGGACGGTCGTTGGGACGCAGTGCGCCACTACTGGGGGTGCTGCTGATCCTGCTGGCCGGCTGGTTCGGATGGAGCGCAGTGCAGCAATGGCGCCAGGAGGCCAACGGCCAGGCGCTGGAAGCTGCACGTGACCAGGCCGTGCAGGGCCTGCAGGAGGCCGCTGCCGGCCAGCTGAAGCAGCTGCAGCAGCAGCTGAAGAACGAGCGCGTGCAGCAGGCGCTGCAGGCCGGTGATGCCGCTGCGGCGGCACTCGCGGTCCGCGAGAGCTGGACCGGCGTCGAGCACGCCGAGGTACTGACCGCCGATCTGGCCAACGCCTACGCCGACCCGGCCGCCTTTGGCTATGCCCGATTGGCGCTGCTGGAAGCGGCATTGGCCGAAGGCAAGCCCAGCCTGCGCGTGGTCCGCGATGGCGGTGGCAATCGCCTGGGCCTGGCAGCGCCGGTTCAACTGGGCAGTCTCGGCCCGGCGGTGCTCTACGTGCGCCAGCCATTGCTGCGGCTGACCTCGCCGCTGGACCAGGTGAGTGCGCCATCGGCCGGTTTCCTTGGCCTGCGCCAGGGCGCGCATGACCTCGTCGCCCAGGGCGATGCCGGCCTGGCCGAAAGCGCCGAAGCATTGGCGCGGCCGATTCAGGGGACGCCGTTGCGGCTGGTGGCCGCGGTACCCAATGTCGAACCTGGTCCGCTGGGCCTGGGTTCGCTGGCCAGCGCCATCGTTGCGCTGCTGCTGGCGTTCATCGCCGTGCTGCTGGTGGTGGGGCGCGGCCGCCTGCCGAAGTCGCTGCCGCTGCCGCGCCGGGCGACCGTGGCGGAAGCCGATCATGGCCCGACCCTGAGCGAGAGCCTGCAGATGGCGCCGCCGCCGGTGGCCGAGGCCAGCACAACTGAAAGTGCACCGCCGCCCCCGCCACCGGTTCCGGCCGAGGAGCTGGCGGCCGGTATCTTCCGCGCCTACGACATCCGCGGCGTGGTTGGCAGTGAACTGACGCCGAAAACGGCGGCGCTGATCGGCCAGGCCATCGGCACCGTGGCCCTGGAGCAGGGCCTGCGCGAGGTGGTGATCGGCCGCGACGGCCGCCTGTCCGGCCCGGAACTGGCCGCAGGGTTGGCCGAGGGCCTGAGGCGCGCCGGTTGTGCGGTGATCGACATCGGCCTGGCACCGACGCCGCTGGTGTACTACGCCGCCTTCCACCTGCGTACCGGCACCTGCGTGGCAGTCACTGGCAGCCACAACCCGCCCGAGTACAACGGTTTCAAGGTGGTCATCGGCGGCGAGACGCTGTCCGGCGATGCCATCACCGATCTGTACCAGCGCATCATTGAAGGCCGGTTGGTGCAGGCCGCCGAACCGGGCGATTACCAGCAGCGCGATGTCAGCGCCGACTACATCCAACGCATCGCCGACGACGTGCAGCTGGACCGCCCGTTGAAGGTCGTGGCCGATGCCGGCAACGGCGTGGCCGGCGCGCTCGCGCCGCAGCTGCTGGAAGCGATCGGTGCGGAAGTCATCCCGCTGTACTGCGATGTCGACGGTACCTTCCCCAACCATCATCCCGACCCCAGCGAGCCGGCCAACCTGGAAGACCTGGTGCAGACGGTGAAGCGCTTCGGTGCCGATCTCGGCGTCGCCTTCGATGGCGACGGTGACCGCCTGGGCGTGGTCACCGGCGAAGGAAAGATCATCTATGCCGACCGCCTGCTGATGCTGTTCGCCGCCGACGTGCTGATGCGCAATCCGGGCGCGATGGTGATCTACGACGTGAAGTGCACCGGCAAGCTGTCCGACCACGTGCTGCGCAATGGTGGCAGCCCGCTGATGTGGAAGACCGGGCATTCGCTGATGAAGGCGAAGATGCGCGAGACCGATGCTGAGCTGGCTGGCGAGATGAGCGGCCACTTCTTCTTCAAGGAGCGCTGGTTCGGTTTCGACGATGGCCTGTATGCGGCTGCGCGCCTGCTGGAGATCCTGGCCCAGCGCGAGGAGACTCCGGACGAGGTACTGGCAGAGCTGCCGGAGATGGTGGCCACGCCGGAACTGAAGGTGCCGGTGGCCGACGGTACGCCGCACGCGCTGGTGGCGATGCTGGTGGCGGCGGCGCAGTCGCCGGACAACCCGTATGTGGGCGGTCGGTTGTCGACCATCGATGGCCTGCGCGTGGACTTCCCCGATGGCTGGGGCCTGGTGCGCGCCTCCAACACCACGCCGGTGCTGGTGCTGCGCTTCGAGGGCAATGACGAGGCGGCGCTGGAACGCATCCAGGCGCTGTTCCGCAGCCAGCTGCAGCCGGTGCTGGGCGACACCCCGCTGGGGTTCTGAGGTGGGGCCGGGCTGCGCCCGGCACCCGCCGAAGCAACGGCAGCAGCAACATCAACATCAACATCAAAAGCGAGCTATCCGCGAGATGGCGGGGCGGTGTCGGAGTGCGGGGACGCCGCAAGTACGTCCCTGTAGGCTTGGCAGCCGCTTGCTCGTGTGCGCTGTCCTGCGCACACGGCAAGACCGGGGTTGGGCGTCCTGCCCAACCCGCCCGAGGCATGCCTCGGGCCCATGCGGCTGACACCCCGCACTCCGACACCGCCCCACCCCTGACAATTTCCGCGATCTGTCGGAACGGAATGAACTGCTCTTGGTAGGTGTCGACCTTGGTCGACACAGTAGATCCACGCCATGCGTGGATGCTCTTCCGGATTCGCTTTGGTGGTTGCCGACCGTTGGTCGGCACGCCTTCACCCCTTGAACCGCAGCCCGACGCCCGGTTCGGTGAACAGGTAGCGCGAATCCAGCGCTGAATCGCCCAGCTTGTGCCGCAGCTTGCCGACCAGGATGCGCAGGTAATGGGTGTCGTGCTGGTGGGTCGGGCCCCAGATCTCCTGCAGGATCTGTGGCTGGGTCACCACCCGCCCGGCGTTGCGCAGCAGCAGCGACAGCAGCGCGTACTCCTTGCGGGTCAACGCTACCGGCTCGCCATCCAGCGCCACTTCACGGCGGACCAGGTCCACATGCAGGTGACCATCGTCGAATACCGGCGGCGTGCCATCACTGGGCACGCTGCGCGTGCGCAGCAGCGCCCGCACCCGCGCCATCAGCTCCTGCGTGCCAAACGGCTTGGTCACGTAGTCATTCGCGCCGGTATCCAGCGCACGCACCTTCTCCGCCTCGCCGGCACGCACGGTCAGCATGATCACCGGCACCTGGCTCCACTGCCGCAGCTGTTCCAGCACTTCGTGGCCTTCCATGTCGGGCAGGCCGATATCCAGGATCACCAGATCCATGTCCTCGCTGGCGGCCAGCTGCAGGCCTTCCTGGCCGGTGGCGGCCTGCCGCACCTGGTAGCCCTGCGCGCGCAGGCTGATGTCCAGGAACCGGCGGATCTGGGTTTCATCATCGATCACCAGCACGCGCGCGGCCGGCACGCTGGCATCAATCGGGGTCGGGCTCATCGTGGGAGGCTGGCTTGAGCAGGGGCAGGGTGATGCGGATCAGGGTACCGCGACCGTCGCGTCCGGGCAGCGCCTGCACGCTGCCGCCATGCGCGCCGATCATGCCCTGGCAGATGGTCAGGCCCAGGCCGGTGCCGTGGCGGCCACGGTCGCCACGTTCAACGCTGTAGAACATGTCGAAGATGCGCGCACGCTCGTCGTCGGGAATGCCGGGGCCGGCATCGATCACGTCGATGCGCAGCTGGCCGTCCAGTTCACGCGCCTGCACCTGCACGGCAGCATCCGGCGGTGAGAACTTGGCCGCGTTTTCCATCACGTTGAACACCGCCTGTTCGACCAGCGCCGGGTGTACCCAGATCGGCGCCAGCGTGGCCGGAATGTCCAGCTCCAGCCGCACCTTCGGCTGGTAGCGCTGCAGGCGCCGTGCGGCCGAACCGATCAGTTCGTCCACGCCGATCCAGTCGCGGTTGATCTTCAATCCCTCGTGGCCGAGGCGGGTCATGTCCAGCAGGTTCTGGATGTAGCGGTCCAGCCGTTCGCCCTCGACCAGGATGGTGTCGAGCAGGGCACGGCGATCGGCCGTATCCATTGCCGTACCATAGCTGGCCAGGCTGTCGGCCGAGCCGATCATCGCCGCCAGTGGCGAGCGCAGGTCGTGCGACACCGAAGAGAGCAGCGCCGAGCGCAACCGCTCGGTCTCGTTGCTGACGTGCGCCTGCTCCAGTTCCGCCACCAGCCGCGTGCGCAGCGCGGCCTGCGCGATGTCATCGACCATTGCTTCGGCCAGCTGCCGTTGTTCGGGCAGCAGGCGCGCCTGTGCGCCGGGCAGGTACAGGCCGGCCACGCCGATCGCGCGGTCCTCGCCATCCAGCAACGGCAGGAACCACCACTGCGCGCCGGCCAGGGTGTCGGTGAAGCGGCCACTGGGCTGGCCATGGCGCAGCGCCCAGTCGGCGGCGGCCAGGTCGGTGTCGCCGGGCTGGCTGCGGCCACCGGTTGCGGTATCGGCGCCGATCCGCAGCCACGCCGGCACGTCCATGGCCTGTTCCAGTGCATGCCGACCCGCCTGCGCCACCTCGCCGTTGCCGGCGGCACTGGCCAGTTGGCGGCCCAGCTGCTGGCGCGCACGCGCATGGCGATTGGCTGCACGCAGCGCGATCACCTGCATGCGCAGGCGCGAGGCCAGGCGCCCGGCCACCAGTGCCGCGGCCAGGAACAGGAACACGGTGATCACGCCCTGGCGTGCACCGATGGCGAAGGTGAAGCGCGGCGCGATGAACAGGAAGTTGTAGGCGAGGAAGCACAGGATCGCCGCCATCACCGCCACGCTGGCGCGCGTGCGCGCAGCGACCAGCACCACCGCCACGATGAACACCATCGACAGATCGGCCATGCCCACCCAGCGTTCGGCCAGCCATGCCACCGCACAGGCCAACGCGGTGGCGATCAGTGCCTGCGCCGGTTCGTAGCTGATGCCGCGCACCGGCGGCAGCAGGCCCTCGCGGCGCGAGCGCGCACGTGCCTGCGGCGTGCTGATGATGGTGATCTCGTAATGCGCGCCGCGCTGGATCAGCTGCTGGGTCAGGGTGCGGTTGAACATCCGCGCCAGCGGGCGTTCGCGGGTCCGGCCGAGCACCAGGGTCGAGACGCCGTTGTGCGCGGCATGGTCGAGCAGGGCATCGGCGATGCTCGATCCGTGCAGCAGTTCGGCGTCGCCGCCCAGGCGCCGTGCCAGTGCGAAGGCCGCATCGATTTCGCGCCGGGTCGCCTCGTCCTGGCGTCGGCCCTGCACGGTCACCACCGTCCACGGCGCATCGCGGCGTTCGGCGATGCGACGCGCCACCCGCACCAGGTATTCGCTCTGACCGCCGCCATCAATGGCCACCAGCACGCCGCGACGCAGCGGCAGGTTGCTCTCGCCGCGTGCGGCGCGTGCTTCACGCAGGCTGCTGTCGACGCGGTCGGCGGCTTCCTGCATCGCCAGTTCACGCAGCGCGGTCAGGTTGGCCGGCGAGAAGAACGCCTGCAGCGCCTGCGCGGCCTGTTCGGGCACATAGACCTTGCCCTGCTGCAGGCGCGCGATCAGTTCGCGTGGCGGCAGGTCGACCAGCACGATGTCGTGCAGGCGGTCGAGCACGACATCGGGCACGGTCTCGCTGACCCGCACGCCGGTGATGCGCATCACCACATCATTGAGGCTTTCCAGATGCTGGATGTTGACCGTGGTCCAGACGTCGATGCCGGCGTCCAGCAGCTCCATCACATCCTGCCAGCGCCGCTCATGGCGGCTGCCCGGCGCATTGCGGTGGGCCAGTTCGTCCACCAGCACCAGCGCAGGATGCCGTGTGAGCACGGCATCCAGATCCATCTCCTGCAGGATGTGGCCGTGATAGGCCACTGCCTTCAGCGGCAGCTGTGGCAGGCCCTCCAGCAGCGCCTGGGTATCGGCGCGGCCGTGGGTTTCCACCAGGCCCACCACCAGGTCGACACCGCGGCGCAGCTGTTCCTGTGCGCGGGTCAGCATGGTGTAGGTCTTGCCCACGCCCGGCGCCGCACCGAGGAACACGGTCAGCTTGCCGCCGGCTTCGCGTTGCAGGCCTTCGACCAGGGCATCGGCCTGGCGGGTACGCGCATCAGTCATGGGTGCCATTGTGCGCGCAGCCGGTGCAGGCCGGCATCACGGTGCCTTGGCCACGTGGTCCAGCGCGAAGTTCAGCGTCACCACGTTCACCCGCGGCTGGCCGAACAGGCCCCATTGGCGACCTTCGGTATGCGCCTGCACCAGTGCCTGCACGCGTTCCACCGGCAGGCCACGGGCGCGCGCCACGCGTGCCACCTGCAGCTGCGCCGCGGCCGGCGACAGCTGCGGATCCAGGCCACCCGCGGACTGCGTGACCAGGTCTGCCGGTACCTGCGCCGGGGGGACGCCTTCGCGCGCGGCCACCGCAGCCGTGCTGGCGGCAACACGCTCGGCCAGGGCCGGGTTGCTGCGCGCCATGTTGGAACCGGCCGCGGCCATCGGGTCGTAGTTGGCTGCCGACGGACGTGCCTGGAAGTAGCCGTCACCGGTGAACGGCTGCGACAACCATGCCGAGCCGCGCACCTGGCCGCTGCCATCGCGCAGCAGGCTGCCCTCGGCCTGGGTCGGGTAGGCCAGGCCGGCAAAGCCGGTGGCGATGCCGGCATAGACCGCGCCGGCCAGCAGCAGGGTGGCCAGGCCCAGGCCGATCGCCGGGCGCCAGCTGGCGCCATCCTGCAGGCTGGCCACGCGGGCCTCGGCTTTTGCTTCGCGCGAAAGGGAGGTGGAGGTGGAAGCGGAACGGTTCATGCGCCGAATACCAGGACAAGAAGGAGGTCGATTGCCTTGATCGCTGCGAACGGCAGCAGCACGCCGCCGAGGCCGTACACCAGCATGTTCCGGCGCAGCAGCGCGGTTGCAGTGGCCGGGCGGAAGCGCACGCCACGCAGGGCGAGCGGGATCAGGGCGGGAATCACCAGGGCGTTGAAGATCAGCGCTGCCAGCACCGCATTGCGCGGGCTCGACAGCTGCATCACGTTCAGTGCGGCCATGGTCGGAACGGCCGCGGCGAACAGCGCCGGCAGGATCGCGAAGTACTTGGAGACGTCGTTGGCCAGCGAGAAGGTGGTCAGCGCGCCGCGGGTGATCAGCTGCTGCTTGCCTACTTCCACCACCGCCAGCAGCTTGGCCGGGTCCGAATCGAGGTCGACCATGTTGCCGGCCTCCTTCGCCGCCTGCGTACCGGAGTTCATCGCCAGGCCGATGTCGGCCTGGGCCAGTGCGGGGGCGTCGTTGGTCCCGTCACCGACCATCGCCACCAGGCGGCCGCCGGCCTGCTCCTGGCGGATGCGTGCCAGCTTGTCCTCCGGGCGAGCCTCGGCGATGTAGTCGTCGACGCCGGCTTCGGCAGCGATCGCGGCGGCGGTCAGCGGGTTGTCGCCGGTGATCATCACCGTGCGGATACCCATCGCCCGCAGCTGCGCGAACTTCTCGCGCATGCCGTGCTTGACCACGTCCGACAGCTCGATCACGCCCAGCACGTGGCGGCCCTCGGCCACCACCAGCGGGGTGGCACCATTGCGTGCGACCTGCTCGACGCGACCGGCCAGTTCCGCCGGCACGTTGCCGCCCAGCGCCTGCACGTGGGTGCGGATCGCATCGGCGGCGCCCTTGCGGATCTGCCGCCCATGTTCCAGATCCACGCCGGACATGCGGGTCTGCGCACTGAAGGCCAGGTACTCGGCGTGGTCCGGTTCGGCGGTGGCACAGCCCTGTTCGCGCGCAAGACGCACGATCGACTTGCCTTCCGGGGTCGGGTCGGCCAGCGAGGACAGCAGTGCCGCCTCGCGCAGCTGGCTGGCGTCGATGCCGGCCAGCGGATGGAAGTGGCTGGCCTGGCGGTCGCCGTAGGTGATGGTGCCGGTCTTGTCCAGCAGCAGCACGTCGACGTCGCCGGCCACCTCCACCGCCTTGCCCGACTTGACCAGCACGTTGGCGGCCAGCGCACGGTTCATGCCGGCGATGCCGATGGCCGGCAGCAGGCCGCCGATGGTGGTCGGGATCAGGCACACCAGCAGCGCGATCAGCAGCAGCGGATCGACCTGCACGCCCACGGCCGCGCCGATCGCCGGCAGCGTCGCCACCACCACCAGGAAGGTCAGCGTCATCGCCGCCAGCAGCAGGGTCAGCGCGATCTCGTTCGGGGTCTTCTGGCGGTTGGCGCCCTCCACCAGCGCGATCATCCGGTCCAGGAAGCTGTGGCCCGGCTCGGCGGTCACCCGCACGATGATCTGGTCGGACAGCACCTTGGTGCCGCCGATCACGCCGGAACGGTCGGTACCGGCCTCGCGCAGCACGGGGGCCGATTCGCCGGTCACCGCCGCTTCGTTGATGGTGGCCAGGCCCTGCACGATCTCGCCATCGGCCGGCACCAGTTCACCGGCGCTGACGATCACATGGTCGCCCGGGCGCAGTTCGGCGGCCGGCACCTGGGTTTCGGCGGCGCCCGGCTGCGGCGCCGCCAGCCGGCGTGCCACCAGGTCCTGGCGGGCACGCCGCAGCGAGGCGGCCTGGCCACGGCCACGCGCTTCGGCCACCGCTTCGGCGAAGTTGCCGAACAACACGGTCACCAGCAGGATCACGGTCACTGCCAGGCCGAAGCCCAGTGGCGCATTGCCGGTCAGGGTGACGATCGCGGCCACGATCGTGCCGGCCATCACCACCGCCATCACCGGGCTGCGCACCAGATGCATCGGCGACAGCTTGCGCACTGCGTCGACCAGCGCACGGCGCAGGCCGGCGCCATCCAGCAGGGCAGGGCGCGCTGCATGGGTACTACGGGTTGAACTTGCTTGGGTGCTCATCAGGGTGTCCTTAGTGCAGTCCCAGGCTCAGGTGGTCGGCGATCGGGCCGAGTACCAGCGCCGGCATGAACTGCAGCACGGTCAGGATGACGATCACCGAGACCAGGGTCAGGGCGAAGGTCGGGGTTTCGATCTGCAGGCTGCCGGCAGACTCCGGGGCCTGGCGCTTGGCAGCCAGCTGTGCGGCCACCACCAGCGGAATGATCAGCAGCGGGAAGCGGCCCAGCAGCAGTACCAGCGAGCAGCTCAGGTTCCACCACAGCGTGGCGTCACCCAGCCCTTCGAAGCCCGAACCGTTGTTGGCGTAGGCCGAGACATACTCGTAGAACACCTGGCTGATGCCATGGAAGCCGGGGTTGGAGGTGCCGGCCAGGCCGGGCACGGCCAGGGTGATCGCAGTGAACACCAGCAGGGTGATCGGCTGCAGCAGCACCAGCAGGGCCAGCAGGCGCACCTGTGGCGTCTCCAGCTTGCGGCCGAACAGTTCCGGCGTGCGCCCGGTCATCAACCCGGCCAGGAACACACCCAGCAGCAGGTACACGATGAACTGCTGCAGGCCACAACCGATGCCGCCCCAGATCGCGCTGACCAGCATGTTGACCATCGCGATGCCGCCACTCAGCGGTGCCAGCGAATCGTGCATGCCGTTGACCGAACCGTTGGAGACCTGGGTGGTCACCGCCGCCCACAGCGCAGTGCCATCGGCGCCGAAGCGCACCTCCTTGCCTTCCATCAGCAGCGGCGTGGCGGCGCTGGTGCTATGCCCTTCGCTCCACATCATCGCGCCGGTGGAAAGCAGCGACATGCCCAGCATGCAGCTGAACACCAGGGCGCCGAAGCGACGTCGGCCGGTGAACGCACCGATCATGAAGATCACCGCCATCGGCACCAGCAGGATGCCGACGATTTCCAGCGCGTTCGACAGCGGCGTCGGGTTCTCCAGCGGGAAGCTGCTGTTCGGGCCGTACCAGCCGCCACCGTTGGCGCCCAGCTGCTTGGCCGCGACCATCGCCGCGACCGGGCCCAGCGGCAGCTTCTGTTCGGCCATGCCGGCGCTGGCGTCGATCGGCGTGGCCTGCGGCCCACCGGTCATCGTCGACGGCACACCCTGGCTGGTCAGCAGCAGGGTCCACACCAGGCACAGCGGCAGCAGGAAGCGCACGCACAGGCGCACCACGTCCACGTAGTAGTTGCCCACCGCCACCTGGCGGTCATCGCCGGTACCCGTCGCCGCCGCCTGCGGCGCACGCGAGAACAACGCGCGCAGCGTCGCCACTGCCAGCGCCAGGCCCATCATCGGCGTCACCACCTGCAGGCCGGTGATGCCGGTCATCTGCGAGAGGTAGGACAGCTGCGCCTGGCCCGAATAGTGCTGCTGGTTGGTGTTGGTCAGGAACGAGATCATCGTGTGCAGCGCGGTGTCCCAGCGCATGTTCGGGATCTGGTCCGGATTCAGCGGCAACCAGGCCTGGGTCATGAACACCGCCTGGGTCAACACAGCAACCACCACGTTGCTCAGGACGAAGGCCAGCACGTAGCCGCGCCAGGACATCGAGCGCGACGGATCGACCCCGAACAGCCTGTACAGCGGCTTCTCGATCCAGTGGAACAGCACGTCGACCTTCATCGGCGTGCCACGCATCACGCGGGCCAGGTACAGGCCCAGCGGCCACGCCAGCAGCAGGCTGGCGGCAATAATCACAAGCATCTCAGTCATGGCCGGCTCCGCTCAGAACGACTCGGGCCGCAGCACGACATAAAGGAGATAGGCGGCGGCGACCAGCACCAGCACGCCACACAACAACGACAGCCAGGGGGACATTGCAATAGCGTCCTGGTGGAACCCCTCCACCTCAGGCCGTCATCGTCGTCCTGCCCCCCATAAACGCACTACGCGCCGGACCGGGCCGACGCGTAAAGAGTGCATAAATTCCGTGGTCCAATCCGTAACCAGGCCCTGGGTAGCGCCGGGCCATGCCCGGCGACGGGAGCGTGGTCAGCCCGCCGGAGCCTGGCTCGCCGGCACCAGCCCCTTCAGCTCGCGATAGCGCTGCAGGGTGCTGTCGATCTCGGCCTTCAACGCCTGCTGCTGCTGCAGGAACCCGGCCTGCAGCCGTTGCTGCGACTGCAGTTGCACGTGCCGCTGGCGGATCGCCTCGGCCTGCTTGTCGGCCACCTTGCCACCGGCCAGTTCGCGGTCACCTGCGGCCGCCAGCAGCGCCACCAGCGACTCACGCAGGCTGGTGACGTTGTACTCGGCGGTCTTCAGGTTGTTGTCCAGCACTTCCTGGCGCTCGGCGAACACCCGGCGCAGGTCGTCCTCGCTGCCATAGGTGGTCAGCATCGCCTGCTCGGTGCGCTGGCGGGTCTGCGCGGCCATCAGGTCCAGCTGCTGCTGCGCCGCCTCCGTGCTGGCGGCGGCGCGCTCTTCGTCGGTCAACGCGCGCTGGACCTGCGCATTGCGCAGGCCGCTCTTCGCGTTGAACTCCTCGCGGGCATGGTTGACCGCGTCGGCCGGCAGCGAATCACTGCAGATCCGCTCCTTGCCCTCGTTCCAGCAGTACAGCTTCTTTTCCGTCTTGCCGCTGTCGCGCGACTGCGCCGGTACGGTGAACGGCACGGCCAGCAGCAGGCCGGCAAAGAGGACAGCAGGAACTCGGGACATGACCTTTCCCCTGGGTCGGTCAGCGGATCGAACGGACGCCGTACTGGGCCCGGTAGGCTTCCAGCGGCTGCCGGTAACCCACAAGTTCCGGGTTGCCGGAGGCGAAATCAAGCAGGTCGGCCAGCGACGCCACGGCGATCACCGGAATGCCGGCTTCCTCGGCCACCGACTGCGCCGCCGAACGGCGATCGGTTTCCGAAGCGATCTCCTGGCGGTCCAGCGCTACCACGATGCCGGCCGGGGTGCCACCGGCGGCGCGGATGATGCCCAGCGCTTCACGGATCGCGGTGCCCGCAGTGATCACGTCGTCGACGATCAGCACGCGCTTGCCGTTCATGTCGGCGCCGATCAGCTGGCCGCCTTCACCGTGGTCCTTGGCTTCCTTGCGGTTGAACGACAGCGGCAGGTCGCGGCCGCGCTGGGCCAGCTCGCAGGCCATCGCGGTGGCCAGCGGGATGCCCTTGTAGGCCGGGCCGAACACCACGTCGTACTTGATCCCGCTGGCATCGATGGCATCGGCATAGCACGCGCCGAGCTGGGACAGCAGCGAGCCGGAGTCGAAGCGCCCGGCGTTGAAGAAATAGGGGCTCAGCCGGCCGGACTTGAGGGTGAACTGGCCGAAGCGCAGGGCGTCGGCGGTCAGGGCCAGCTGCAGGAAACGGTGGCGGTGGTCGCTCATCAAAACTCGATTCATCTTCATTTGGAGCACAAATCCTAATCCAGCTGGGCGTTTCGCGCTCGTCCAGCGCCATGTGAAAGCCGTCCAGGCCCAGCCTGGCGGACTGCGCAGCCCTGCGGGCAACCGGTATGCTTGCCCGGTTTCCCGCCGCAGGTCCCCCGCATGCGCATCATCAGTTTCAACGCCAATGGCATCCGTTCCGCCGCGACCAAGGGCTTCCTCGACTGGTTCCGGTCCCAGGACGCCGACGTCCTGTGCATCCAGGAGACCAAGGCCCAGGAAGACCAGCTGACCGATCCGATGTTCCGCCCGGACGGCCACCACTGCTTCTACCGCGACGCCATCACCAAGAAGGGCTACAGCGGTGTGGCGATCTACAGCAAGCGCGAGCCGGACCAGGTGATCACCTCGCTGGGCTGGGCCCCGTTCGACGACGAAGGCCGCTACATCGAGGCGCGCTACGGCAACCTCAGCGTGGTCTCCTTCTATATCCCGTCGGGCAGCTCGGGCGACCTGCGCCAGGGCTTCAAGTTCGAAGTGATGGAATGGCTGCGGCCGATCCTCGAGGAATGGGCGCGCAGCGGCCGCGACTACGTGCTGTGCGGCGACTGGAACATCGTGCGTTCGGCGCTGGACATCAAGAACTGGAAGTCCAACCAGAAGAACTCCGGCTGCCTGCCGGAAGAGCGCGACTGGCTCAATGCCCTGTGCGCCGACCACGGCCAGGCCACCGATGTCGCCGCCGGCCGTGGCTGGGCTGACGCCTACCGCCTGCTCAACCCCACCGGCGAGGACTACACCTGGTGGAGCAACCGCGGCGCTGCCCGCGCCAACAACGTCGGTTGGCGCATCGACTACCAGTTCATCACCCCGGGCCTGCGTGACCGCCTGCGCAGCTGCTCGATCTACCGCGACGAGCGCTTCTCCGACCACGCGCCGTTCATCGTGGACTACGACCTGTGACCGAGGCTGCCAAGCCGCGTCGGCCGTGGCAGCAGGTGGTGTCCAACCTGAGCCAGCGCAAGGTGCTGGCGATGCTGCTGCTCGGCTTCAGTTCCGGCCTGCCGATCTATCTGGTGGGCAACACGCTCGGCTTCTGGATGCGCAAGGAAGGCATCGAGCTGAGCACGATCGGTTTCCTGTCATGGGTCGGGCTGGCCTACACCATGAAGTTCCTGTGGGCGCCGATCGTCGATAAGACCGACGTGCCTCTGTTCGGTCGCTTTGGCCGCCGCCGTGGCTGGATGCTGCTGTCGCAGCTGGTCGTGGTGGTGGGCCTGGTCGGCATGGCGCTGGTCCAGCCCAAGGGGGGCCAGATCCAGTTCCTGGGTATCGCCTGGCAGCACATCGTCGTGTTCGGCGTGATGGCCGTGATCGTGGCGTTTGCTTCGGCCACCCAGGACATCGTCATCGATGCCTGGCGCATTGAAAGTGCTGACAACAGCGAGCAGCTGGGCCTGCTGACCTCATCCTCGGCGCTGGGCTATCGCACCGCATTGCTGGTCACCGATGCGCTGATCCTGATCATCGCGGCCCGTGTCGGCTGGCAGGTCTCGTACGAGATCATGGCCGTCCTCATGGCGCTTGGCGTGGTGGCCGTGGTCATGGCCCGTGAGCCCGCGCGGGAAGTGGCTGCCATGCAGGCTCAGGCGACCTCGCTGTGGACGCCGCGGGGCCTGTTCGACGCCGTGGCGGGGCCGTTCATCGCCTTCGTCCGCGAGCATCGTAGTGGTGCGATCCTGATCCTGGTGGCCATCAGCGTCTATCGCATGGCCGACTTCGTCATGGGGCCGATGGCCAACCCGTTCTACGTCGATCTCGGCCTGGACGAGGACACCGTTGGCGCTGTACGTGGCTCGGTGGGCCTGGTCGCGACCTTCGTCGGCATTGCTGCGGCGGGCCTGGTCTCGGTTCGCTGGGGAGTGCTGGCGGCGCTGATGGTGGGCGCCGTGCTGGGTCCGGCCTCCAACCTGGCGTTTGCCTGGCTGGCCTATTCGGGCCCGGACACCACCCATTTCGCGGTGGCCATGGCAATCGACAACTTCGCCAGCGGTTTCGCCGGTACGGCGCTGATCGCCTATATGTCGAGCCTGACCAGCATCGGATACACCGCAACCCAGTACGCGCTGCTGAGTTCGTTCTACGCGATGCCCGGCAAGGCGCTCAAGGGGCTCTCGGGGTGGTCGGTACAGACGCTCGCGCAGGGCCGGACGCTGCTGGAAGGCTACGCGCTGTTCTTCGTCGGTACCGCGCTGGTGGCGATCCCTGTGGTGATCCTGTGCGCTCTGTTGATCGTGCAGCAGCGCCGTCGCCAGGCCGCAAGCGCCGCCTGATTGCCTGCCCGCCCGGTCTGCGGGATCATCGCCCCCGACGCGCCGAGGGGGCGGTGCCTTGCGAACGGGGAAGTGAGCATGGCCGACGTTGTGCTGCGGGACCTGGACCCGCTGCTGCTGGAACGTATCCGACGTGTCGCGGTTGCCCGCGGCTGGACCCACGAACAGACCTGCGCCGCCTTGCTGGAGCAGGGCCTGTTCAGCAGTGAACTGGAGGTCCGCTCCGGCTTCGGCGATCCCGAAGTGGACGCGCTCTCCGACGCCATCGCCGCCCTGCAGGCCCTGCCCGCAGGGCAGGGCTTCGATTAGTGCCCATGTAGCGTCGAGCCATGCTCGACCGCTCTTCGGCCGGCCCGCGCGACGCAGAGCGTGGCTCGGCGCTACCACGTGCTTTTGTAGAGTCGAGCCATGCTCGACTGCTTCTGCTCACGCCAGGTGGATCGCCCCCAGGATCCGCGGCCCCGTCGCCCCGGTCACGCTCGGCAGGTTGCCGGCCAGCCCGTCCATCGTCCGCTGCGCCAGCCAGGCGAAGCCCATCGCTTCCACGTACTCCGGGTCCAGCCCATGCACCGCGCTGGATTCCACCTGCACCTCCGGCAGCCGCGCCGCCAGGCGCTTCATCAGCTGCCGGTTGCGTACCCCGCCGCCACAGACCAGCAGGCGGCGGGTCTGCGGCTGTTGCGCCAGCAGCGCATCGGCCACCGTCGCCACGGTCAGCTCCAGCAGGGTGGCCTGCACATCAGCGGCGGCGTACTGGCCTTCGCCCATGTGGGCCTCGGCCCAGGCCAGGTGGAACTGCTCACGGCCGGTGCTCTTCGGCGGCGGCAGCGCGAACCACGGCTCCGAACGCCAACCCGCCAGCAGGCTCTCGTCCACCGCGCCACTGGCGGCATACGCGCCGTCGGCATCAAAGGTGCGGCCGGTGTGGCGCTGGCACCAGGCATCCATCAGTGCGTTGGCCGGGCCGGTATCGAAGCCACGCACCGCGCCTTCGCGCGGGATCAGGGTCAGGTTGGCGATCCCGCCCAGGTTGAGCACGGCGCGGTCTTCATCAGCCGTGCCCAGCATGCCGAGGTGGAAGGCCGGCATCAGCGGCGCACCATGGCCTCCGGCTGCCACGTCGCGGCGGCGGAAATCACACACCGTGGTGATCCCGGTCAGCTCGGCGATGCGGTTGCCGTCGCCCAGCTGTACGGTGAAGGCCGGATTGGCCAGCGGACGATGGCGCACGGTCTGGCCGTGCGAGCCGATCGCGCGGACCTGGCTGCGGTCCACGCCGGCCTCGGCCAGCAGTTGATTGGCGGCTTCAGCGAAGCTGATCGCGATCCGCGCGTCCAGTTCGCCCAGCTCCTCCAGCGAGTCCAGCGGGCCCCCTTCGCCCAGTGCCACCAGCCGCGCCCGCAGCACCGGCTCCCAGCGGGCGGTCAGCCCATGCACGAAGCGGCAGCCACCAATGGCGGGGAACTGCACCAGTGCGGCATCGATGCCGTCGGCGCTGGTGCCCGACATCAGGCCAAGGTACAGGGGGGCGTCGCTGTCGGCAGTTGTATTCATGGCAGGCATAAAAAAAGGACGCGGCAAGCTTGGGCTGCCGCGTCCTTCTTCGTCAACGCAGGGCTCAGCCGCGCTTGCGGCCGGTTGCCTGTTTGTCCTTGGCGCTGGCAACCTCGGGGGCGGCCTCGTCGCGGCTGGTCGGTGCCGGGCTGGCGTCGGCGTAGATCAGCTTCTCCATGCCCTGGATGCGCGCCATCGCCGGTGCGGTCTGCGCGCGGAAGGCGACCAGCTCGGCGCCCTTCAGCGGCTCCGGCGGCGGCATGGTCACGGTCAGCGGGTTGCGGTGCTCGCCGTTGACGCGGAATTCGTAGTGCAGGTGCGGGCCGGTCGCCAGGCCGGTCGAGCCGACATAGCCGATCACCGTGCCCTGGGCCACACGCTGGCCGGTCTTGATGTTCGCAAAGCGCGACATGTGGCCGTACAGGGTGGTGTGGCCGCGGCCGTGGTCGAGGATCACCACGTTGCCGTAGCCGCGCTGCACCCCGGCGAACTGCACGCGGGCGTCGCCGGCGGCCATGATCGGGGTGCCGGTGCGCGCGGCGTAGTCCACGCCCTTGTGCATGCGCATCTTGCCCAGCACCGGGTGCTTGCGCGCGCCAAAGGTCGAGCTCAGCCGTGCGAACGGGATCGGCATGCGGATGAAGCTCTTCTTCAGCGAACGGCCGTTGATGTCGTAGTACTCGGACTTGCCGTTGCGGTCGAAGCGGAAGCCGGAATAGGTCTTGCCACCGGTGGTGAAGGTCGCCGCCAGGATCTTGCTGGTGTCCACCTTCTCGCCTTCGCGCCAGGTTTCATCCATCACCACGCTGAAGCGGTCGCCCGGCTGCAGGTCCTTCGAGAAGTCGATGTCGTACTTGAAGATGTCGTCGGTCATCGTCGCGATCGCCGACGGCGACAGCCCGGCGCGGCGGGCCGCGGCATACAGCGAGCTGGTGATCTCGCCGCTGGTGACCACCGTGCGCGTGGAGGTCTCGCGTTTGGTCACCTTCTCCTTGATGTCATCGCCGGCCAGGCTCAGTTCCACCCGGTTGTCGGCATCGCGGTCGAAGCGGATGCTGCGCAGGTCACCGGACAGCGGCATGTCGAAGGCGATCTCGGCACCCGGGCGCAGCTTGGTCAGCGCCTCACGCGCACCTGGGTGGTCCAGTACCCGGTGCAGGGTGGTGGCCGGAATGCCGGCCTTGTCGAACAGGTCGCTCAGGGTCTGGCCGCGCTGCACCCGCAGCACCTGCCAGCTGTCTCCGGGCACCTGCTGCTGGCGGGCCATGGTCAGCGGCGGCAACGGCAGCGCCAGGCTGGTGTGGCTGTCGGCGAAGGGCGCGTCGATGGTGTGCGAGAAACCCGGGACGATGGTCGCCACCAGGGCGCCGATCGTCGCGAACAGGCTGGCATGCATCCAATGACGGCGCGTCCAGCGCTCATTGAAGGCGGCGGGAAGATGTTGCCTGAGCTTCCGATGCAGGGCGT
>NZ_CM151348.1:375000-377500 GCF_056487375.1 Stenotrophomonas sp. 220_Sma
TCCCAAATTCACTGCTAAGTGGAAAACCATGTGGAAAGGCACAGACAGCCAGGAGGTTGGCTTAGAAGCAGCCACCCTTTAAAGAAAGCGTAATAGCTCACTGGTCGAGTCGGTCTGCGGGGAAGATTTAACGGGGCTAAGCAGTGAACCGAAGCTTGGGGTGCATAACTTTGTTATGCGCGGTAGAGGAGCGTTCCGTAAGCCGTTGAAGGTGGATTGAGAAGTCTGCTGGAGGTATCGGAAGTGCGAATGCTGACATGAGTAACGATAATGCGGGTGAAAAACCCGCACGCCGAAAGCCCAAGGTTTCCTTGCGCAACGTTAATCGGCGCAGGGTGAGTCGGCCCCTAAGGCGAGGACGAAAGTCGTAGTCGATGGGAAGCAGGTTAATATTCCTGCACCTCGCGTAAGTGCGATGGAGGGACGGAGAAGGTTAGGTGTACCAGGCGTTGGTTGTCCTGGGGAAAGGCGGTAGGTTTGGATCTTTGGCAAATCCGGGATCCTTCAAGACCGAGCACCGAGACGAGCCTTTAAGGCGAAGTCACTGATACCACGCTTCCAGGAAAAGCTCCTAAGCTTCAGCTTACGCAGACCGTACCGTAAACCGACACAGGTGGGTAGGATGAGAATTCTCAGGCGCTTGAGAGAACTCGGGTGAAGGAACTAGGCAACATGGCACCGTAACTTCGGGAGAAGGTGCACCCTTTTTGGTGGCTCGTGCGAGCTATAGCTGAAGAGGGTCGCAGTAACCAGGCCGCTGCGACTGTTTATCAAAAACACAGCACTCTGCAAACACGAAAGTGGACGTATAGGGTGTGACGCCTGCCCGGTGCTGGAAGGTTAATTGATGGGGTCAGCCGCAAGGCGAAGCTCTTGATCGAAGCCCCAGTAAACGGCGGCCGTAACTATAACGGTCCTAAGGTAGCGAAATTCCTTGTCGGGTAAGTTCCGACCTGCACGAATGGCGTAACGACAGCGGCGCTGTCTCCACCCGAGACTCAGTGAAATTGAAATCGCTGTGAAGATGCAGCGTTCCCGTGGCAAGACGGAAAGACCCCGTGAACCTTTACTATAGCTTTACACTGAACGTTGAGTTCGTCTGTGTAGGATAGGTGGGAGGCTATGAAACTGTGGCGCTAGCTGCAGCGGAGCCATCCTTGAAATACCACCCTGTCGTGCTTGACGTTCTAACCTGGGCCCATTATCTGGGTCGGGGACCGTGTATGGTGGGTAGTTTGACTGGGGCGGTCTCCTCCTAAAGAGTAACGGAGGAGCTCGAAGGTACGCTCAGCGCGGTCGGACATCGCGCACTGTGTGCAAAGGCATAAGCGTGCTTGACTGCAAGATCGACGGATCAAGCAGGTAGGAAACTAGGACTTAGTGATCCGGTGGTTCTGTATGGAAGGGCCATCGCTCAACGGATAAAAGGTACTCCGGGGATAACAGGCTGATACCGCCCAAGAGTTCATATCGACGGCGGTGTTTGGCACCTCGATGTCGGCTCATCACATCCTGGGGCTGTAGTCGGTCCCAAGGGTATGGCTGTTCGCCATTTAAAGTGGTACGCGAGCTGGGTTCAGAACGTCGTGAGACAGTTCGGTCCCTATCTGCCATGGGCGTTGGAGATTTGAGAGGGGCTGCTCCTAGTACGAGAGGACCGGAGTGGACGAACCTCTGGTGTTCCGGTTGTCACGCCAGTGGCATTGCCGGGTAGCTATGTTCGGAAGCGATAACCGCTGAAAGCATCTAAGCGGGAAGCGCGCCTCAAGATGAGATCTCCCGGGGCACAAGCCCCCTGAAGGAACCATGTAGACTACGTGGTTGATAGGTCAGGTGTGTAAGTACAGCAATGTATTGAGCTAACTGATACTAATGATCCGAGAGGCTTGACCATATAACCTCAAGTTGCCTTGGCTTTACGACAGCGTCGTAAGAGCATCCAAGTGCACGCTACGTCACAAGAACTACGAGAGGCAGGCGCCTTATCCGGCTGTATCGGATGGCGACGCTCCAACCGCCTCCCTGGTGAAATTAGCGCTGTGGAACCACCCGATCCCATCCCGAACTCGGAAGTGAAACGCAGCTGCGCCGATGGTAGTGTGGCTCAAGCCATGCGAGAGTAGGTCATCGCCAGGGTTTACACCCGAGAACCCCGCTGCATGCGCAGCGGGGTTTTCCTTTTTTTGCAGGCACCCGGTTTCGACCTGGACTTGCGGCAACAACTTCACGAAGAGCTTCAAGTTCCTCAAACAAGTTGTTGACAAAGCTGAAAGGCCTGCCATAATAGGCGGCTCGCAACGACGAAAGGCCTTTGGGTCCAACGACGAAGCGGCATCGGCAACAACGTCCATTCCGGTGAGACGGCCTTGAAAAAAGGTGTTGACGAAGCGGAAAAGCCGGCTATAATGGGCGGCTCGCTACGAAGGAAACTTCGCAGCACACGGGAACGGCGCTGAGGCCACTTCCCAGGATCTTTGAAAGTATGCGCAGGTATCTTGTG